>JANYEX010000059.1 GCA_025359725.1 Chitinophagaceae bacterium
CCACCAAAGCAGCACAACGGCAAACACCCCCGATGCCCACAACCCACAAAACAAACCCCAATACTTTACTAAAACTGAACAAGCCGCCATCTGTTTCTATACTTTAATAGGATAAAAATTGTAAGGAAATTAATTCAAATAGCCAAGTGCGTTTTCTCCACTTCCACTCCGTACCACGATACTACAACCTTAATGTAATAGCCACCCCATTTATTTTACCGAAAATCCCCAAAAAACCCAATTTCATCCAAACTACTATACACTCTATAACTGAATATGACGGGGAAGGGGGGGGCGATTTGTGTTTTCTCGCCGTTGTTGGTCTTCTTTACCAACAACAATAAAAGCAGAAGCTCTATATTTGAATAATTAAACTTCCTAGTGTTTGTTGTTGGTAAAGAATACCAACAAAGCGAGTGGGGAAACACCAACAAGGGCATAAAGACTCTTCTATGCGGGGTTCTTTTGGGGGCAATGCTGATACTTTTCTAAGAGTGATGTGTCACTTTGTCGAACAACCTCGCAAACTCTTAAGGTGGGTTTGACACAGAGTAAAATTTACTCTTAAACCTTTCAATAACAATTTATATATTTGCCAATATTTGTCAAGACATATATTTTATAATGGCGACACAGTTTGGGGAACGAATTAGGGAATTAAGGAATAAGCAAAGTATGCTTTTGCGACAGCTTGCTTCTAAGCTCGATCTGGACACTTCTATAATCAGCAAAGTAGAACGTGGTGATAGACAATTGAAAAAAGAACAAATTCCATTATTAGCCGAAATACTTAATGCCGATAAAGAAGAACTATTAATGCTTTGGCTGGCTGACCAAGTCTATAGTGTTATAGAAGGTGAGCCTATGGCAGATGAAGCATTAAAGTCTGTTTCTAAAAAATTAAAGAAAGCAAAGTAAAATGGATTACATAGAAATTAAAGGATACAAATCAATCAAATCCACACGAATAGATTTTGCACCTATAAATATTCTTATTGGTGCAAACGGTAGTGGAAAAAGTAATTTTATCTCCTTCTTTGATTTTCTAAATCGAGTTTACAATAGAAAAATAAATGACTATATCGCTTTGAATGGCGGTGATAATAAGTTTTTACATAATGGGAAAAAACAAACTGATATTATTTCATTTCGTGTAGAGTTTAATAATGGTCACAATGGTTATTCAGCCCAATTAAAGTCTGGCACCGATGGTTTTGTATTTATTGACGAACGGTTAATTTATAATAGCGATTCAGGCGTAGACATTAGTCGTTCTGATACAGAAGCTAAAATAAAAACCACGGATAATTATAGGGCAAAGTATGTTATCAAATACTTAGATGGTTTTAGAAAATATCATTTTCATGATACGAGTTCAACTTCACCTTTTATTCAAAGTAGTCACATAGAAAATGACACCTACTTTCTGTATGAAGACGGTATGAATTTAGCTTCCTTTTTATACAACATTCAGAGTGAGCATAAAATTGTATATAACCGTATCATTAAAAATATTCAATCTATTGCTCCTTATTTTTCTGATTTTTATTTCAAACCTAATTCAGAAAATTTAGTAAGATTGCAATGGACAGATAGGTATAGTGATGTAATCTTTGGTGCCAACGACCTTTCAGATGGTACACTTAGATTTATTGCATTAACGGTACTTTTTTTACAACCCACTTTGCCAGACACTATAATTATTGACGAGCCTGAATTAGGGCTTCATCCTGCTGCCATTGCTAAATTAGCAAGTATGATTAAATCGGTTTCAGCTAAAAAATGTCAGGTTATTGTAGCAACGCAATCAACAGATTTAATTAGTCATTTCTTACCAGAAGATATTATTACGGTTGACCAGATTGAAGGTTCAAGTATATTTGAGAGACTTAATAATGAGTCGCTAGAAAAATGGTTAGACGACTATACCATAGATGACTTATGGAAGCGAAATATTATTACTGGCGGTCAACCAAATTACAGTTAAATGAAGAGAGTTGTAATTATTTGTGAAGGAGAAACAGAAAGAGAATTTTGTAAAACTCTTCTTGCTACTCACTTTGCTAAAAAAGATATTCATATCCAATCTCCATTAATTAAACGGTCTATGGGAGGTATTGTGAGATGGGGGATTTTAAAAAAAGAAGTTGAAAACTATTTAAGAGAAAAAGACGTGTTTGTAACAATGTTGATAGATTATTATGGTTTGTATTCAAAATATCATTTTCCCAGATGGGAAGAATCATTAAAAATTTTAGATAAAAATGATAGAATGGTTTTTTTAGAAGCAGCTATGCAAAATGACATAAAAGATTCTGTTCGGCATAGATTTATTCCGTACTTGCAGTTGCACGAGTTTGAGGGATTACTTTTCAATGATATAAATATATTTTATGAGCAAGTGCCTAAAGAAGAATTAGTGGGAATAGCAGAATTAAAACAAACATTTAGAGATTACCCAGATAATCCCGAAATGATAAACAACAATCGTGAAACTTCGCCTTCGCATAGACTGGAAAGGATAATAAGCGGTTATAACAAGATATTGTATGGTCATTATTTTGCAGAAGCCATAGGTTTAGACAGAATTAGAAACAAAAGTCCAAGATTCAATGAATGGATGAATATTGTTGAAGGGGTTTGATTATTCAATAAAAGGGCAAAAAAAATCATTGCATTTTGTAGGATTTTCCCCACTTGCGCAAGTGTTGCGATAGCATAACTTATGTCTATTAGTCAAACCAGTTTTTAACTGGAATTCGCTAAAATCTCCCTCTTGGCAAGTCTGTGCCTTGTGCCTTTCGCTACATTACTATATAGTATCTACTGGCGCATGGTCTCCTGACCTATGCCCCAGCCGTAACTACTATATTTCAATTTTATTTTCTCAGCATTAAGTAACAGTTACAAGGAACTAAGGCACATCTTGATATTCTACTTATAATCAGCTAATCAAGATGTTCGAATGCT
>JANYEX010000076.1 GCA_025359725.1 Chitinophagaceae bacterium
TTTTTGCATGGACTAGTAACACCCAAAGGAAAAGAATTGATTAATAAATATAAACTTCAACGACAAAAACAAGCATTATGATGAAACACAAAAAGCGACAAACAGGATTGTTGTACGTGTTGCTACTGATGGCGGCAACAGCTTTTGGGCAAGTGCCAACGGCTTCCACACATAGCTTCTCGCTACAGCAAACTGTAGAGTATTCACAGAAAAACAACACACAGGTAAAAAACGCATTACTGAATCTCCAGATCCAAAACCAAATAAACCGAGGAATAACCGCAGCGGCTTATCCTCAGTTGACGGGTAGCATTGCAAACAACTATTACCCAAATGTGCAGGTTTCAGTGTTTCCTAACTTTATTGCAATGGGAACTTACGGGGTACTTACACACGAAGGAGTGAAGGATGGAAATGGGGTAGCCATACAAGCACCTGCCGACTATGGCACAATTGCAGCATCTTTTGGAACAACCTACAATGCAAGTGCAGGCTTATCTCTTAGTCAGATTTTGTTTGATGGGCAAGTTTTTGTTGGTCTTCAAGCAAGAAAAGCTTCTTTAGATTTTCAAACAAAAAACGTGGAAGTAACTGAAGAGGTTATCAAAGCAAATGTTGAGAAGGTGTATTATCAGTTGGTATTAAGCAAAACACAGGTTAAACTATTGGACGCAAACATTGCCCGTTTAGAAAAGCTACAACATGACACCAAAGAGTTATATAAGAATGGTTTTGCAGAAAAGTTAGATGTAGATAAGGTAAGCGTACAGCTAGCCAATTTGCAAACACAAAAACTAAGTGTATTGAATACTATAAGTATTGGTTATATAGGGCTAAAAACCCTAATTGGTATGCCAGAAAAAGATATGCTAGTATTGACTGACGACCTAAACGAAAGCCAAATAAAGGAGGGCATCACGCAAGAAGCTAACTACAAATATGATGACAGAAAGGAATATCAATACGCATTATTAGGTAAGAAGCTGAATGAATACAATGTGAAACGCTATAAAATGTCGTATTTGCCTGGTTTGTATTTGAACGGAAATTTTAGCAAACAAGCTCAACGAAACAAGTACGATTTCTTTAATAAGGGGGATTGGTTTACAAGTTCATTTGTAGGCTTAAGTATGTCTGTTTCCTTGTTTGATGGCTTTGCAAAAGATGCTAAAATAAAGCAATCTAAACTTGAATTACAGCAAACTGAAAACAATATTGAAAACCTGAAACGTACTATTGATAGTGATGTGGAACAAGCCACGCTAAACTTTAAATCGGCGGTAGCTACCATAGATTTCCAAAAACAAAACATGGTGCTAGCAGAGACGGTTTATAATCAGACTAAAAAGAAATATGAAGTAGGAACAGGTAGCAATACAGAGATTACTTCGGCAGAGACTGATCTTATTACTGCGCAAACTAACTACATAAATGCTTTGTACAATGCAATTATTGCTAAGGTAGATTATCAAAAAGCAATAGGCAAGTTGTAAGTTTTAGGTTATAAAGTAATAGGTACGAATCATTTTTTTCATTCAAATCACATTAAATCATACTTAAACATGAAACAATTAAGAACAACAATACTGATACTATCAGTAATCACAATGGCAGCATGCGGTGGAAATAAAACTGGTGATGCTGCCCTTAAAGAAAAGAAAGACCAACTAGCAAAACTGAAAGACCAACAGACAGCTTTGGTTACACAAATTGCAGGAGTAGAAGCGGATATTGCCAAGCTTGACCCTTCGTCTGTAGTTGCAGAGAAGGCAAAGCTGGTTGCAATAGAAACCATTGCACCACAACCATTCAGTCATTTTATAGACTTGGAAGGAAAGGTTGATGCGGTTAACATCTCTTACGTAACCCCTAAAAATGGCGGTGGACAAGTAAAAGCCATCTTTGTGAAGAAAGGTGATGAGGTAAAGCAGGGTCAGTTGTTACTTCAATTGGATAATACCATTGCAAAACAAAGTCTTGCTGCTGGAGAACAGGGATTGAAAACTTTGCGTACCCAGCTAAACTTTGCCAAAACCTTGTATGAAAAACAAAAAAGTTTGTGGGCTGAGAACATTGGTACGGAAGTACAGTTGATTAGCGCAAAAAACAATGTAGATAACCTAGAATCTCAATTAGCTACTACCGAAGAGCAAGTGAAACTATCTAGAGAACAACTGAACTTTACCAATGTATATGCAGATGTTAGTGGCGTTGCCGATGAAGTTAATGTACGTGTAGGTGAAATGTTTACAGGTGTTTTAGGCAATGCACCACAGATTAAAATTGTAAATACTAATGACCTAAAAGTAGTAGTAAACATTCCAGAAAATTATCTTAATAAAGTTCATGTTGGCAGCAAAATAAAGGTAACACTACCTGATATCAAGAAAACAATTGAGGCGACTGTGACAGTAGCTAGTAACTTGATTGATGCCAACAGCAGAAGCTTTTATGTAGAAGCCAAGATTCCTTCCGATAAGGATTTTCATCCTAATCAGATAGCCTTGGTAAACATACAAGATTACACAAACGCCAAGGCAATTGCTGTATCTGTAAATACTTTGCAGAATGATGAAAAAGGAAAGTATGTGATGGTGGCTGCACAAGAAGGAGCCAAGTTGGTAGCTAAGAAAAAGCCTGTTACCATTGGTGAACTATATGGTGATAAGCTTGAA
>JANYEX010000088.1 GCA_025359725.1 Chitinophagaceae bacterium
AGTTTCTAACTGGCATTCGCTAAAGAGAAAGGTACAAGCCACCTCCTCCAATTTTGCAGCAGCTTGTTGCAAAATTGATAATTATCAAGCTAGCCCATAAATATCATCTGTACAATGCAATGCTAAAATCAAGATCCCGCATATACACTCCTCTCCTTCTCCCAATGTCGTTTAGTTAAGGAGGGTTTGGCAATACCCTCCACCTCTGTGTTCTTAAATTACTGTGCTTTTTATCGGATATTCAAGCTTCACTCTGCGTTTCTCTGTGCAAAAGGCTCTGCGGACTCCGCGTTATTTTTTCTTTCTCTTAACTTAATGACATTGCCCATTCGACCCCTCTGGAGTAAGTGTTCGGCGATAGCTGGTCACTTGTTCCTACTAGTCGAACCAGTTTGTAATTGGAACTCGTTTAGATAAAATAATATTCCCCGCTAGTCCACACCAATTGCTAATATCTATTAGGGCTATCGCGTTTTGCGTGTAGTTTCGCAAAGTTCTTTGCCTCGGCTCTTATGGCTCGTACCAAGCAAGAGAGGTTATTGAGATACAAACTGAGGCGCCCTCAACATACCAATGGAAACCTTTTAATACTTCTTAATAATCTTCTGCAATTTATTACTGAATTCTATTTTACCATACATATCTATAGACTCCCCCTCTTGCATCGTTATTGCGGTTTTATCTGCCTTCAATACTAGTCCACTAGGCATAACAATTGTTCCGTTGCGCAACGTCACGTTCCTTTTCATAAGCCTTGTCTTGTTATCCCTCAAAGTCATCATCTTACCATTTTTCATCGTCACTCCTATGGTCTCCTTGTTTTCTAGTTCTTTCCTTCTATTAATATTCTGCTTGTTGATGGTTGCCATATTATCCTTCATAATATCTTCATTCATCGTTTTAGTTGCCGAGTTAGCTTGGGCAAATAACCTAAATGATGTAAAAATTGCTACACTTACCAATATCGTTATCTTCATATTGTTACCTTTATACCAAATTGTAATTTTTTGCCTACAGTAAGATTATTCTCCACATTCTTATAGTGTGATACTCTATAATAGACTACGAGTTACCCATCAAAATTTGTTGATGCAAAGTTGAAGTAGTGTATAACTACGAATGTTATATAATCCCGTGTTTTAATTACATAATTATACTGTAGAGTTCTTTGAGGCTTGTAAGGCTGTTGTTAAATAGCTTGGAAGTTGTAGTTTCTACTAAAATTAATTAAATTAAAAAACGAAAAGGCAAATACAGTATCCCATCTAGTGCACGTCAAATCGAAGTACTGCACTAACCACTTGTGGATTCGCTAACATGACTTGCCAACATTTTGTAACATTATTTCTTTAGTTAGCTATTTATTATGAAGAATTCACACGCCACTGGCGATGCGGTAGCAGCTAAGATTGTAGTAAGAAGGGGGGGAAACGAAATCTTAAGTAATGTCCAACTAGTGAAGTGCGGCTCTAAAATAGGGGTACTAGTTTATAAATCACTTCCTAGATAACTTGGTTACCAAACCCCCGCTCGGCGTAGAGTTCCAATAATGAAAAGTGATGATGGGTGTATGTCTCCCAACTACGTCCAAGTGTTGGCAAATCTCCTGATTTTTTACCCACTCATGCAAGTGTTGCGGTAGCATCACTTGTGTGCACTAGTTGAACCAGTTTCTAACTGGCATTCGCTAAAGAGAAAGGTACAAGCCACCTCCTCCAATTTTGCAGCAGCCTGTTGCAAAATTGCATTATCATCAATTGTTTTCCCCCATCTAGCCCATAAATATAATCTGTACAATGCACTTCAAAAATCAAGGTCCCACACATACGTTCCTGTCCCGTTCTTGCTTGCCACCAACCTCCCATTCTCCACCAATAAAAGAGGAGATACAAAATCCACACGCTGCGATTGCCAAAAGATACTTTGCGATTACCCAAAGACATTTAAGCGTCATGAAGCTGCAAAAAAAGCGGTGGACGAAGCGATTAGGAAGTACAATGAGCTGCGCATACATGATAGCTGTGGTAGGCTTACACCCATAAAAGCCCATGAGCAGAACGGAGTGCTACACAGGTACTTGAAGCCGAAAATATATAAACAAAAAGAGGTAGAGGTGGCGATAGAGGTGCAGCAGGGAGAATCCTAAGTCATTCCGACTTATGGTAAAACGTCTGTCAACAAAAGGTAGGATTAAGGGTAAAGCTGTCCCCAAAAACAGGAATAAAAATAAAAGTCTAAACTAGAGTTTAGTAACAACAAAAAAAATAAAAATGAACAGGAACAAAGACCCAAGTTGACAACTAAAAGCAGGAATAAGAGCAACTTCTGTAATACATTTTTAGGGTTACAAATTTTGCCGTATCCTTGCTTTACAAACAACAAAAAAAAGTAACATCAAAAAGTAGTTTGTAACCCCAAAATATGTCAACCTTTTTTTAGGAGGGGTCAGTTTATCAATCAGGCGAAACCATAACAGTTGTAAGGTTGCTTGAAAAAATGGGGAAAAGGTGGAAATGTGTCTTTTTATTCACGACACAAAGCCATTAAAAACTATCAATTATCACTTATCACTTAATTCCTCTTTCCTTTATTATAGAACTTCTTCTTTTTATTTACAAAGCCCCCACCGCTGTTTCTTCTTGTATTGGGTAAATAGGCTGGTGTCGATCCAAATTGTTCCGGAACGGCAATCTTATCTACTGACTTTCCTAATAAAGTTTCAATATCTGCAAACTGATTCTGTTCTTTGTCGCTAACAAGGGTCATCGCAATACCATCAGCTTCGGCGCGCGCAGTACGACCAATACGGTGTACATAATCTTCGCCATCATGGGGTACATCATAGTTAATAACCAAATCGATAGTGTCTATATCAATACCCCTACTCAAAATATCTGTAGCAATAATAATTGGAATTCGTCCGCTAGTAAAGCCTTGTAACACTTCCTCACGCTGCGATTGTTCCAGATCGCTATGTATCTCAGCTACCTTCATCTTGGCTTGTTGCAGTTCGCGGGCAAGTTGTTTTACATCCTGCTTTCTGCCACAAAAAACAACAGCACTTCTGTGAGGGGTAGATTGCAAAAGGTATTTTACCAAAGGAAGTTTCTGTGGCTCATAGATAATATACGCTTGCTGAACTATTTTCTCTGGCGGTTTAGAGATAGCTATATTAATCTCGGCCGGTTCGTGCAGTATGTTTCTCGCAAGCCTTCTTATCTTTTCGGGCATGGTTGCCGAGAATAACAATGTCTGCCTTTTCTTGGGAATATGCGATATAATACTATTTATATCATCCTGAAAACCCATATCAAGCATACGATCTGCCTCATCTAATACTAAGAATTGAATACCATCAAAGTCCACATAGCCCATTTTAAGATGCGCCAACAAACGGCCTGGTGTACAAACAACAATATCTGCCCCTGTTTGCAATGCCTTTTTCTCTGCTACAAAGTTTTGTCCATCACTTCCACCATAAATGGCTATAGAACTGATGTTTGTAAAATAAGAAAGCCCTTCTATTACCTGACCAATCTGTATTGCTAGCTCTCTTGTTGGCACTAATATCAAGGTACGAACCCTTTCGTGGTAGCTGTTGGCAGATAGGTGATTCATTATGGGCAAAAGGAACGCTGCAGTTTTGCCAGTGCCTGTTTGTGCAGAGGCAATCAGGTCTTTGCCCGCCATTATTAGTGGTATTACTTGTTCTTGTACGGGGGTGGCTGTTTCGTAGCCAGAAGATTCTATCCCTTCAAGTAGTGATGGTTGAAAGTTAAACTCGGTGAAGCGCAAAATGAAATTGATTTATGATAGCAACGTGGGGGTTGCCGTCTATTAAGTAAATTAAGGGGATAAAGGTAGTAGAAAATGTGTGGATAATGTAAACCCAACGAGATAATAGGTATAGAAGGACAGAAGTATTGGATAATAGGTAAGGACTGTTGTGTTTTTTGGGCAGAAGAGATTAAAGTTTTATAAAAATCCCTCGAACATTGCTATCCGAAGGATTTTTATAATCACTTCAATACTCCCCCCTACATCCGAAATTGCCCCATTTTCGTGTAATATCGAATATTCAACGTGTAATATCGAATATTTAACGTGTTATATCGAATATTTAATGTGTTATATCGAATATTTAACGTGTTATATCGAATATTTAACGTGTTATATCGAATATTTAACGTGTTATATCGAATATTTAATGTGCTATATCGAATATTTAATGTGTTATATCGAATATTTAACGTGTTATATCGAGTATTTGATGTGTTATATCGAATATTTGACGTGTAATGCAAAATCCATGAAATTACAGAGCGTAGCCACTTGGCGCATGAATGTTGGGGTCTAGTTCATGACTCCTGTCATGGACTGCACGTTACTATAATTTGAATAGTAATAAGGGAAAGCTTCGCTTGGAGCGAAACCTTCCTTACAATTAACCCCAGCTAGTCCAAGTCACTCGCTAAAATCTACTAGGGCTTGTGCACGCCTGTGGCGTATTGAGGTGCAGAATGTGAGTTGAGTATATTTTAGCTGGTCTTTTATTCAGGAAAGAAAAAAGGGTTATCGGATACAAAAAACTATTTATCGTCCTCTTTTGCTATTTGTTCTATGTTCCTTATATAGCTATGTGTTGAACGCTTATCTCCTTATTTAGAAGTGATAATCGTGTATCTAACTAACTTTATGTTACTTTTACAGCCAGGCAAAAAGCACTTAAATAACGAGCATTATGAGTTTTTTCGGTAAATTATTTGGGAAGAAAGAAAAGGAAACCCTTGATGAGGGATTGAATAAGACCAAAGAGGGGTTCTTAGCCAAAATAACAAAAGCCATCGCTGGAAAAAGCACCGTAGATGCCGAAGTGCTAGACAATTTGGAAGAGGCATTGGTTAATGCGGATGTGGGTATTGACACCACCATACAAATAATAGAACGCTTAGAAAAAAGGGTACAACAGGATAAATACCTTGACACTAGCGAACTAAACAGAATTTTGCAGGAAGAAATAGAAGCCATATTGGTAGATGCTTCGGATAATTCGTACAAAAACTTTGAGGTGCCTGCCAATAAAAAGCCTTACATCATATTGGTTGTGGGCGTAAACGGTGTGGGCAAAACGACAACCATTGGCAAGTTGGCACATAACTATAAAAAAGCTGGTTACGATGTATTGCTTGGTGCGGCAGATACTTTTAGGGCAGCAGCGGTAGATCAGTTAACTATCTGGAGCGAAAGGGTAGGAGTGCCTATTGTAAAACAAGCAATGGGTAGCGACCCTAGTGCTGTGGCTTTTGATACCGTAAAGAGTGCCATATCCAGAGGAAGCGATATAGTAATAATAGATACTGCTGGAAGATTGCATAATAAGCTGCACCTGATGGATGAACTGACCAAGATAAAGCGTGTGATTAGTAAGATTCTACCCGATGCACCCCATGAGGTGATGTTGGTGTTGGATGGTTCTACGGGTCAGAATGCGTTGGAACAAGCCAAGCACTTTACTGCCGCCACGGATGTAAGTAGCCTAACAATTACCAAACTAGATGGTACAGCAAAGGGTGGTGTAGTGCTGGCAATAGCGCATCAATTTAAGATTCCTGTTAAGTTTATTGGCATAGGAGAGAAAATAGATGACCTACTTATTTTTGATAAGCATGAGTTTGTAGATAGCTTATTTAAGCTGTAAGAAAGCAAGGGGTAAATTAAAAAAGAAGCGTCCCTGTTGGCAAAGAAGTATTGCCTTGCAAGCCCCCACTATGGATAAGCATTATTTTACTATTCGGATTGAAGTAATTTTTCATTAATAAATCCTCTACAGCATAGCAGAGTTTGGCAGTATAAACAAGGTCGGTAGGCACGTTGGTAGTTTTATAAAAATCATTCATATAGTCTATTAACTCTTTAGGATGCTTGGCATAGCCACCAAAGTGATAGCCATCTATTAGTTCATAATTCTTTTGTACATCCGATGGTCTTAGCAATGCTTGCATATCTTGTTTCAGATTTGTAGCCCCCTTTAATACACTTATACCTGTCACCTTTTGATGTGGCATTGCGCCTGCAACCAATCCTGCCATCATTGTTCCTGTACCAACGGCACAAACTATGTCAGTATAACTTTCGTCAATCCAACTACAAATGTCCTTTGCCCCTTCTGCCCCCAAACGGCTATATCCACCCTCATTTATCCAATAATACTTTTCGTTCTCATACTTTGCCTTAATTGCTTCCTTATCCTTAAAATCTAGTCTGGATACATAGATTAATTGCATCCCGAAAGAAGCAGATTGCAGTAGAGAATTACTTTTATTTGTTGGTTCTTCGCCTCTGATAATACCAATACTCTTTAATCCTACTGTTTTGCAAGCACAAGCAGAAGCTACAATATGATTAGAATATGCGCCGCCAAAAGTTGCTACAGTATCAAACCCTTCCTGCTTTGCTTTTATCAAATGATACTTTAGTTTAAAGAACTTATTGCCACTAATTATCGGATGTATGGCATCTAACCTTAAAATATCCGTTTTATGTGGGCTTACGGGGGATAAAAATTGTATGTTTTGGATAAATACTTTATGTTTGTCTCCTAAGTTTAATTGCATGTTTGCGGTTGTATTTTAGAAACTCTATTGATAAACAATTTTCTTAACTAATACAAATATATGAAACCTACATTGGTGATATTAGCAGCCGGAATGGCGAGCAGGTATGGAGGAATGAAACAAGTAGAGGGCTTTGGTCCTAATGGCGAAACAATAATGGATTATTCCATTTATGATGCCATTCAGTCAGGGTTCGGGAAAGTTGTTTTTATTATCAGAGAAGACTTTGCGGAAAGCTTCAAAGCTACTTTCGAACCTAAGTTGGCAGGTAAGATTGAAACAGTTTATGTTTATCAAAAGCTTGAGTCTTTTATTGGCGACAGAACAATCCCAGCCGACAGAACAAAACCATGGGGAACTGCTCATGCCTTACTTTGCTGCAAGGATGTGTTGAAAGAACCTTTTGCAGTAATTAACGCTGATGATTTTTATGGTAAAGATGGTTTTGTAAAAGCTGCTGAGTTTATAAACACAAGAGTAGCGGATGATTTATATGCTTTGATAGGCTATAGTTTGGTAAACACATTGAGCGAAAACGGAAGTGTTAGTCGCGGTGTTTGCAGTATAAATAAAGCAGGTAATTTGGTTGGTATTGATGAGCGTACCAACATCTATAGAAAGGATGCAGAGATTATTTATGAAGAAGGTGGTGTTGAAACAGCTTTGCCACCAACAACTAAAGTTAGTATGAACTTTTATTGCTTTGGTTCTTCTTTTATTCCTTTTGCAGAGAAATTATTTGCTGAATTTTTAGATACTTCTATTTCAGTTCCCAAGTCTGAGTTTTATATTCCTAAAACTGCAGATCAGTTTATTCAGCAAAAACTTGGAAGTATAGAAGTTATTGGCACAGAAGCCAAATGGTTCGGTGTTACTTACAAGGAAGATGCTCCTGGCGTTAAAGAAAGTGTGAACAAACTAGTAGCCAATGGCGAGTACCCAGTAAATCTTTGGGGCTAGTTTTTACAAATAACTTTTATAAAATTCCCTTTAGAAATGTCTCTGAAAGGAATTTTATTTTAAGAACATCACGCGTATGCAAAGAAGTAGCTGTCATTTTTCACAAGGTTGTAGCTGTTTGTTGATTATTAGTTTTCAAAAGCAGTATTCTGGTTCATAAGCCTTGAATTTCCTACATTTTTCCTTTTCGGCAATAGGGATACTATTCATTCCTTACAAGACACCTACAGACTGCGCTTCTGGTGACAGTATTGTTTTGAAAAGCAAAGTCTTAAAGACCTCATCAAGGGCAAACCAAGTGGAACGCCTGATGCTCACAGCCAGTGCCGTCTCCGTATCACTTAAGGCATAAGCGATATTATGGGGTGCACAGAATGCAGCGGTTGTAAAATCACAGGTTTTCCACTTCGAAACCCTTTTCGCAGAGATGCCATAGTGCAATGACAACACTTCGTTTGAAACAGTACCGGCAACCTGAATATGCTTCCTGATGTGTACATTTGTCCAAGCATTGGAATGGTAAACTTGTTGCGTATTATTTTTATTTGTGATAAAACAAAAATAATCAACCTTTTTGCCTTCCAGCCCTTCTGGCTACGCCTTCATTAAGCCAATAGGGCTGGAAGATTACAGCTACAACCTTGTGAAACATGACATTGTAAGTTTCAATTAAATGTAGGTGCTGTCCTTTAAAGTGTTCTCTCAGTAAATTGTAGTTTTTTTCTGATAGTTTTAGTTTTTTATTTTCTATTAAAACCTCAACTTTTGCTTTGGATAAATCTTCAAATTCTAAAGATGGATATATTTGAGGCAAACTTTTCAACAATTCTCTATAGGAATTATCATAAAGCTCGTTACACAAAATAAGCCTTAGTAAATCGCCCTTCAGAGAAAATAGAGTGAGAATAATCATATTTACAGCGGTAGAAAAAATTTTTATCCATCAACAACACAAATGGAATGTTTAATAGTTGAAAACCGGTCAACCTATATTAGGCAGGGACAAGTGCTCAGTTAGGATATATTATTTACCACTTACGACTCCTTTAACCAAAATCTATCTCAGTATTATCTCCAATATTTAAGCTACGGCTTAGTCCCTTTACAGAGGCATCACTACCTATAAGTGAGTTATCTAATACCACTTCGAAAAGTGTAGTATAAGAACCAATAATACTATCTCGTATAATTGAATTATTGATGGTCGTGTTTGCACCTATTGCTACGTGTGGACCAATGATAGAGTTAGAAATCTCGCAACCTTCGGCAATACTTACAGGGGGGATGATAATAGAATCTTTGTAAGGATGGTCTTTAGATACATTACCACCAAACTTCTTAAGCAGGGTAGCACTACTTTCTAAAAGTGTTTCTTTTTTACCACAGTCGAACCAGTTTTTAACCTTAAAGGACATCATCTTTACCCCACGCTTTAACATACAGTCTAAAGCGTCCGTAAGGTTATAGTCGCTCTTTGGTGTTGCCTGACTTTCGAACAACCCATGCAAGCATTCATATAAAATGTTGCCCTCCTTTATTTTATATATCCCAACCAACGCCATATTGCTTTTTGGTATTGCAGGCTTCTCTACCAATTGCTCAATAAAACCATTGTCGTCTATCGTTGCAACACCGAAGTTCCTTGGGTCATCCACTTTTTTTACCCCCAACATACTGTAAGGACTATCCATAACTTCCTTAATGTCATACTCACAGATGGTATCTCCCAAGGCAATAAATACCTCGTCATCGCCAACTATGCTTTTGGTAAGTTCTATCGCATGACCAGTTCCTTGCCTTTCATTCTGGAAAACAAAATGGGTTTTCAAATCAGGGTAATGCTGTAATACATATTCCTTAATCTTTTCCCCCATGTAGCCAACAATAAAAATAAATTCATTAATGCCAGCTTCGTGCAATTGATCAACAATAAAACTCAGGATAGTCTTACCTGCGATAGGTATTAATGCTTTTGGTTGCGTATATGTGTGGGGACGAAGTTTTGCTCCTGCGCCCGCCACTGGAATAATTGCTTTCATTGAGTGTGTTTTTGCTGTGTTTACCCCAACTTTCTTTGTACATTTCGTATTTGAGTAAGCTTTGGGAACGTGAAAATACTGAAATCTTTTTGTAAAGCAGGTTTTCTATATTTCGTTATAAACATTGCTCATTTATTAAACAATGAATTTAAACAACTTTGCCTTGTTTTTACTAGCTATCAGTATGCGAGTATTTTTCAATGAAACGTCAATAATTATATATTTACCGCTTAAACTATACCTATCTTTTCTAGTTAAAGTAGGTGGCTATCTTAATGTTAATAGTACAAATAAACTGCGTAAATGAAAAACTTGCTTCCTCTTTTAGTCTTTCTCAGTGTCATTACAATTGTAGATGCACAGAAAAGTAGTAATTATGTTTCTAAAGTATGGGTTGCCGATAATGGCGATGGTACTTATAAAAACCCAATAATACACGCCGATTATAGTGATCCTGATGTTATCCGTGTTGGGGAAGACTATTATTTGGTCGCTTCAAGTTTCAATTATGTGCCGGGTATTCCTATTCTTCATTCTAAAGATTTAGTAAACTGGACAATCATTGGTAACATCTTTACCCAGCAGCCACCTTATGATAGATACGATAGCGTTCAGCATGGTGGTGGTGTTTGGGCTCCTTCTATTCGTTTTCATAATGGTTTATTTTACATTTATTACCCAGACCCTGATTTAGGAATATATATGGTTAAAGCTACCAATCCTGCGGGTCCTTGGAGTACGCCTGTGATGGTTAAAAAAGCAAAAGGTTGGATAGACCCTTGTCCTTTTTGGGATGAAAATGGTAAAGCTTATTTAGTAAATGGGATGGCGGGAAGTAGGGCTAGCATAAAAAGTTCTCTTATCCTTAGCCGTATGAGTACCGATGGAACACATCTTTTGGATGATGGTGTTTTGATATTTGATGGGCATGATAAAAACCCTACTATCGAAGGACCTAAGATGTATAAAAGGAATGGCTACTACTACATGATGGCTCCTGCGGGCGGCGTTGGTAAAGGTTGGGAACTAGCTATGCGCAGCAAAAATATTTATGGTCCTTATGAGCAAAAAGTAGTTTTAGAGCAAGGTTCTTCTATTACTAATGGACCTCACCAAGGCGGATGGGTTGAGACTCCTACTGGCGAAAGCTGGTTTATTCACTTTCAGGATAAGGATGCTTACGGAAGGATTGCACATTTGGAACCTGTTAAATGGGTAAACGGTTGGCCTTTGATGGGCATAGACAAAAACGGAAATGGTGTTGGCGAACCAGTATTAACGTATAAAAAACCAAACGTGGGCAAGACATATCCCATTAGTACCCCACAAGAATCTGATGAGTTTAATGATAATAAACTAGGGCTTCAATGGCAATGGGATGCCAACCCTAAGAGTAATTTTTGTTTTCCAGCAGGTAGTAGTTATGGGTTCCTTAGGTTGTACAATGTGCAAGTGCCAGACGATATGGTAAACTTCTGGACTGTTCCCAACTTGCTCACACAGAAGTTTCCAGCACCCAACTTCTCTGCTGTTACCAAGTTTACTTTCACACCAAGAACTGATGATGAGGAGACTGGTTTGATAATTACAGGTATAGATTATTCTTATCTCTCAGTAAAGAAAACGGCGCAGGGATTGGTTGTTTCCCAAACCAAATGTATAGATGCCGAGCACGGAAAGCTTGAGCAAAAAGGGGATGGGGTGAGTGTTACAAGTCCTACGCTTTACTTTAAAGTGACAGTAAAGAATCTAGAACCAAAAGCTGGGAATACACAAACACACAATGCAGAAAACAGTACTTATGGCAACGCAATCTGTACATTTAGTTACAGCGAGGATGGTATTACGTTCAAACCAATAGGTGATGCATTTGAAGCTAAGAAAGGGAAATGGGTAGGTGCGAAAGTGGGCATCTTTGCTATCCGTCATGGTAAGACCTACGAAAACGGTTATGCCGACTATGATTGGTTTAGGATAGAATAGTAATAGTTAATGTTTGGTTTAAAAGAAAAGCCCTTGGAGAGTTTCTTCAGGGGCTTTGCTTTTATCTATACTACAGTATCAACTATTTTCAAAGCAGTAACAATGAAAGCAATTAACCCAATACTCCACTGCATATTTTTATCAATAGAGGTCTGAACATCTGTTCTCATATTGGCAATTTCGACCCTTAAATGTGCAATTCTAGTTTTCAATCCTGCGTTTTCAGTTTTTACCCCATATTTCAAAGATGCGAATGCCGACTTCACCCCTACTAAATCTAGTTTTAAGCTTGCACAGATTAACCTTTATTACCCCTTCCTACTGCAGCATCTTGCCAACCTTCGTAGGGTTTTAAATTCAATAAAGGTTACTCATCCCCTTTGAAAATATAATCAGGTATTGTATAACTACATTGCGCTTGTGAAACTGGTCGAACTTGTTTCACATATTCTTTCTCTCCTTAGGTTTCCATCAATCTTTTTCTACTTCAATAATCCCAAACTACTTTATACTCTCTCAAACGGACTAAAAACAGAACAAAGAGGAAAGATTGTGGGTAAAGGTGAATCGAAAGTTTCGGATTTCTTACTTGTGATTACCGTTCCTTATGTTTCCCGATTCCTCACCCTACCTCTTCTGAGATTTTGCAATTAGCTCATAAGAATGGTCTATCCATTCTTTAAGTAGAGCCGAGGAAACCGAACCATCAACGAGGATGGTGTTCCAATGTTTTTTATTCATGTGAAACCCTGGCAACACACAACTATATTGCTCTCTTAACTCTTCTGCCAAAGCAGGATTGCACTTTACATTGAATTGTAGTTGTGGTTCGTCGAGGCTTGTAAATAGAAATATCTTTCCATTTACCTTGAATACTAAAACCTCTAGTCCAAAAGGAAACCCTTCCTCTACAAAAGGTTTACTCAAACAATAATCTCTTAGTTGCTCTATATCCATATTGATATACCACTGATTTAATGATTTGAATAATATAAATTAGTCTTATTAACTCAGGTTACACATATTTATTGACAGTTATAAGGTCAACCATTTTCTCAACACATAGGTATATAAGGCACATAGAAAAGGTAAGAAACGTTTCACTTTTAGGTCAGATAGACTCGAGTAGTGTTCAAAACTATCCAATTCTATGTTTTCTAATGTAAACTAATAGCAAATACTATGTGATTTATATGCCTATGTGGTAAATTCCTTAAATGTTGGTGAATCTGCGTAAGTTGAGTAATTAAACTAATAGTCTGATATATCTGCATTTGCACCATTTACAATTGCTACGCCAGCACTACATCCTATGCGAGTTGCCCCCGCATCTATCAATTGTTTGGCAAAGGCATAATCTCTTATCCCGCCCGATGCTTTTATGCCTATATGGGGAGGCAAATTTTTCTTAAAAAGTTCTACTGCATGAACAGAAGCACCTTTCTCGGCATAGCCAGTAGATGTTTTTAGGTAATCAATTTCGGCAGTACCATACAATTGGCAGCATTTAATTATCTCTTCATCAGTCAATATTCCACTTTCTATAATAATCTTTATTACCTTTTTATTTTGTTTGATAAGGGGAAAAAGATAGTTAATCTCATTGCCCAGATAACCCCAATCGCTGTTCTTTATGGCTGATATATTTATAACTATATCCAACTCATCTGCCCCATCTACCAATGCCAAGGCCGTTTCTGCCAGCTTAGCCTCGATAGCACTATAGCCAAAAGGAAACCCGATAACAGTAGCAACTTTTACGCTAGTACCCTTGGTTAATTCCTTTGCTTTCTTTATAAAATTTGGCGGCACACACACTGCTGCAAACTGATATTCTATTGCTTCTGCACAAAGCTTTTCTATATCGCTTATTAGCGTAGTTGGTTTAAGAATGGTGTGGTCTATAAACTGATTTATTTGCATAATTACGTTTTAGACAGCAAAAGTATTGGTTTATGTTAGTTAACCGTTAACCGAAAAACCGTTAACCACTTGTGAACGGTTGACGGTTAACGGTTTGCGGAATACGGTTAACTTACTACGGTTAACTACTTAGTTCCCCCCTTAATTCTTTTGCTTTCACTTTCTAGCCCTGTTTCTCTTTGGCGCGCTGCTTTTACTTGGTTATTACCAAACCTGTAAGTAAAGTTTAAGCGAACTGTTCTACTTTCCCAAGAGCCGCCAGCATCAATCTTCAAACCGCCAAAGTCGCTATTTGCTTTCCATGGTTCTGAAAGAAATACATCAGTAACATTTAGCTTTAAAGATGCTTTCTTATCCCAGAATTGTTTTTGAACACCTAAGTCTAACCCGCCTTGTGGTTTGGTTTTCCAGGTAGCACCCCATACACTTGGCCCATTATACCAACCACTTACTTCGGCAGTATAGTTATGACCAAGGGTAAAAGTACTTTGCAGGTAAGCACCATACATTGGTAACTCAGTATGTACTTTTTTGTCGTTTATATGTCCGTCGAATATTTGATAGTTATACCAGAAGTTAGCATATCCGTTCCACCATTTTTTAATGGGCAAAGGAGAGCCGAGATTAAAAGTAAATATCTGTTGTGTAGCCAAATTCTGTTGTTGAACATAAGTGGCATTGGCAATAGTATCTGTAATTTGCGTAGCATAATTAGTAACATTACTGTAGCCAACTGTTGTGTTTAGGAAGCCCATGAATGTATGCGTCAACTCAACATTGTCAGTGTATTGAGGTTTAAGGAAAGCATTTCCTTTCTCATAAGTTAGTTCATCCAGTTTGTTTTCAAAAGGATTCAAGTCTTGGTAAGAAGGCCTATCAATACGTCTGCTATAAGTTAAATTAAGTGAATTCTTTTTGTTGATGTTCCAAGTTAAAGCACCACTTGGAAACAAATTTAGATAAGTGGTATCGTGGTTATTGTCAGGTTGAACCACACCATCTACCCTTACCAAAGTGCCATTGCTATTTGTTCTCTCTAAACGTAAACCCGCCTGAATACTCCATTTTGCATTTAGTTGGCGTTGATAATTAAGGTACCCAGCAAAGATTTTTTCGGCGTATGTAAAGCTGTTGCTTTTACTCAACACCTTAGTTCCAATCTTTGTAGTAGGGTCAACATTATCGTAAAAATCGAAGGTGTTAGCCGTCTTTACGTTAGAATATTTTGCACCATAACCAAGTTTTTCTTTCAAAAAGTTTTTCTCAACGTCCACTTTGGCAGTGTATATATCAATACTTGTTGGGGTATTGTTTGCATAAATAGCTGCACTCAATAGATTGGTGTTGTTGGTATTGCCATAATAATAATTTGGCTGAAAGCTAGTGCCAGTTCCCCTAAATGTTCCATAATCAGCATCAGCATTTACTTCTGTTCCGCTAGTGTCTGCATATCTGTAGTTAAGGTTGGCATCGGTATTTATTCTATGTCCGGGTGTATTATTTGTTGCTATTAGGTTCTTTATAAAACTATCCGCTATTTCTTTACCAGCATAAATTGCAGTATGCCCACTGCTAGTCCAATTGGATTTATCATAACTATACCTACCCATTACGCCAAAAGTATTTTTACTATCAATAAAATAGTCTGCTCCACCTTTTATGTTAACGCTTTTATTGCTGTTTATATTTGTACTATGCTGGTCGTAAACAGTATCTTTTTGTATTCTATTAAGGTTAAGTGTATTTTGATGGTCGCCAACATTGCCACTTACATTACCAAACAAATTCACCTTTTTATCCCTGTAGTTTAGGTTTACAGAAGCATTGCCCTTTGGCGTAACACCTTGTACAAAGCCTAGGCTAGTGCTACCGTTAGTACCAAACTTTTTATTCTTTTTTAAACGGATATTAATAATACCCGCATTGCCACTAGCATCGTATTTGGCACTAGGGTTACTAATCATTTCTATGGCTTCAATATCGTTGCTGTTGATACTACGCAAATAGGCAGCAAGATCTTTTGTATCCAACTCTAACATTTTTCCATCGACATAAACCTTTACGCCGTTCTTTCCTTTCATGCTGATGTTGTCGTTATTGTCAACTTGTACACCCGGGCTTTTTTGTAACAATTCTAGGGCGTCGCTACCAGTTGCGTTAATGCTGCTTTCAACATTAAACACCATTTTGTCTGCCTTAACTTCTATCATGGGTTTGCGGGTAGTGGTAACAGTTACTTCTTCTAGTTTTTTAGAAGCTGTTGCCAGAGAAACAGTTGGTGCCTTGAAATCATTGTCAGTTGTTAATTCAAATACTGAGGAGTATTTGGTTTCATACCCTAGGATGCTGTAGCTTAATAAAAACTTACCTAAAGCATTGGTAGATATCTCGAAGCTACCATCTTGCCCAGACACTCCAAGTTTAATAAGGCTGCTATCTTCAGCTTTTAATAAGGATACAGATACTCCTATCAGTCCTTTGTTTTTGTTATCTCTGACGATCCCTGTTACAGTTTTTTTTGTTTGAGAAAAGCCTTGGGTAATTAATAGTACCAAGACTAGTGTAAAAAAGTAAAAATTCTTTTTCATAAAAAAATAAATTGTGTGTGTGTGTTGTTAATAATGTTGATGCAAATTGCCGACAAAATGTGTAATAAATTAAGCGATGTGGTTTAGTGGCAAAAAGTTGGTTTAATTGGTAAAATAGTATTTTGAGTACGATTACTGTTCTTTTTAAAACTGCTCTTACGCATATTTGTCGTCTCACATTAGACTAACTTTTTTCTCAACACATAGTTAAAAATTAGGGGGCTCATGTTTCTTTGTGATATAACTTAATAAAAAGACAAAAGTTCAACACATAGGCACAGTAAGAACATAGAACAAATAGCATTCGTGCTGAAAGTGTAAAAAAGAAAAGTTCACATAGGAGAAATACTACTTCGCAGTATTTCTGTGTGAACTTGCTTAATATATTTATGAGATTACAAGGAGCAATTTTTCTATTTGACTACTGTGCCTACGATACTAAACACATTCTGCTTTGCAACAATTAAAAAATTACCACATATAAGGCACATAGTATTTGATATTAGGTAGTTAGCCACAATTAATTTTAAGATTAATTATCTCTATTTAAAATTAAAACTATAATCATAAATGCAAGATAATTGTGGCTGACTACTTAGTTTACATAAGCACACAAAAAAGACATTTAACAAGCTTAAATCTATGTGAACTAAGAGTGCAACGTTGCTTATCTTTCTTTTTCCTATGTGCCTATACGCCTATGTGGTAATTGATTGGTGCTTTTGTAGCAAACCCCATTGTGTTGAGTATATTTTAATGGGTTGCAGCCTGGTTTTGTGGAAAGTAGTGTTGCAACATAAATTAAGAAGTAAATCTTTTGAGCAATGAAGAGCAATTTTCTCTCTGTTTTGTCTCTTATTGCTCTGAAGTATGACGGTTTGCCTAAAATGTATCACTACATTGAAGCAATGTAGTGATACAAAATGAAAAAGCACGAGGCTAAAAAGGCTATTAAGTTGATAAAAGGGGCAAAGTGGTTAAACAAAGTGAATTTGTGGTACATCAAAATAGCTATCAGGTTGATGCAAGCTCCTAAATCGCACTACAAAAGACCTTAGAAGTACAACAAAGGAGCATTTACGTCTGCTTTTGCAAGAATGTATCACTACATCGCGGCAATGTAGTGATACATTTTTGCAAAAGCACGAGGGCTTGTTTAACTATTTATACTCGTCACATGTAGGTTTGCAACACATACTTTTTTTCTTTAAACACATAGATTCATAGAGTAATAGAAAACATAGCTTATGTTTTGTTTCTATGTTACCTATCCCACTATGTTTATATGTGTTGAATTTTTTCCTTTACGTTGCAAAGGAGAATGTGTTGAGTATGTACGTATTTCTATCTCAACGGAGTAAGATTATTTTATACCATTCATTAAACGGTTCTATTAATTGTTTTTTTTGCAAACCATTCTCTTTTGAGCATATATAACTTCTTTTTCATAAGCAGTTGATCAATGCTACAGAGTAACATTTCTATGTGACCTTTTCTTTACTTTCAACTAGAATGATATTTGTTCTATGTTCCTCCTGTGCCTATGTGTTGAAGTTTTGTCTTCTTATTCAAATCATATCAAATCATACTAAAGAAAAGAGGGTTATTTTTACAATGAATAAAACAAGAAAGGGTTATGGGCAATGAAAATAAAAAGAAATTGGTAGTACTTACAGGTGCTGGCATAAGTGCGGAAAGTGGTTTGAAAACATTTAGGGATAGCGATGGATTGTGGGAAGGTTATGACGTATATGAAGTGGCTTCGCCAAGAGGTTTTAAAGCAAACCCCGCATTGGTACTGAAATTTTATAATGACAGAAGAAAAGATGTTGCCAAAGCACAACCTAACGAAGCACACAAAGGATTAGCAGCATTGGAAGAACATTTTGATGTACATATAATCACCCAAAACATTGATGACTTGCATGAACGAGCTGGCAGTACAAAAGTAACGCACCTGCATGGAGAGATATTTAAGATGCGCAGTGTACTAAATCCAAACAAGACATACCCCATTACTGGCGATATTAATGTGGGCGATCTAGCACCAGATGTTGGACAGCTTCGCCCGTTTATAGTTTGGTTTGAGGAAGAAGTACCGATGATAGAATTGGCGGCAAAGATTGTAAGGCAGGCTGATATCTTTGTGGTAATAGGAACTTCTTTGCAGGTTTACCCAGCAGCAGGATTGGTTAATTACGCGCCTTATCAAATTCCAAAATATATCATTGACAAGAAGATTCCTTTTGCCGATTCTATTTACAACCCCATCATGATAGAGAAATCGGCGGGGGAAGGGGTGAGAGAATTGAGAGAGAGAATTATGAAATATGAAATGTGGATTATGTTCTTTTCCTGTGAACTATGAAATTCACTAGACATATTTCATATTTTATTGTTCCATTGACCCTCCCCACCATTCCATTTGTCTTTGGGGTGGATGGTTTGGTACATCTATGGTCAATATTGTTTTGAGAACATTTGATTTCCAGTAATGAAGGTTTCGTACATAGCACCCCTTTCTTAATCATTGTCAGCCTATTGGTGAATTCAAATCCGTTGTCGGTCAATATATGTGTGATTGTCAATCGGAAGAACTTCATGCAATTATCAAAAAACATATCCGTTGCCTGCGATGTCCTATTGTCGTACACCTCGTAGTACATCGTCCTTATTGCCCTGTCTATGGCCACAAACAGATAGTATCGCACCTTATTAAACTGGGCATATAAGTGACATCGAAATGAAGGTATTCTGGTTAATAAGCCTTGAATTTCCTAAACTTTTCCTTTTCGGCAATAGGGATACTATTCATTCCTTACAAGACACCTATAGACTACGCTTCTGGTGACAGTATTGTTTTTGAGAGCGAAGTCTCAAAGACCTCATCAAGGGCAAACCAAGTGGAACGCCTCATGCTCACAGCCAGTGCCATCTCCGTATCACTTAAGGCATAAGCGATATTATGGGGTGCACAGAATGCAGCGGTTGTAAAATCACAGCTTTCCCACTTCGAAACCCTTTCATAGTGCAATGACAAATCTTCGTTTGAAACAGTACCGGCAGCCTGAATATGCTTCCTGATGTGTACATTTGTACAGACATTGGAATGGTAAACTTGTTGCATATTATTTTTATTTATGGTAAAACAAAAATAATCAACCTTTTTGACTTCCAGCCCTTCTGGCTTCCTTCTTGCTAAGCCTTCACTAAGTCAAAAGAGCGGGAAGATTACAGGTACAACCTTGTAAAAAATGGCATAATACAATTCAAGGACTGAAATTTCACATGTTCCAAACACTATATTTGCCCCCTTTTATTAAGGATTATGGGACACAAAAAACTAGTTAGGTTTAAGGCAATAAAGAGCTTTCCAAATGTATTGGAATACCCTGTGGGGATGCAAGGACAATGGAATACTCATTTTGAAAATCCTAACAATATAACGCTAGAACTTGCTTGCGGAAAAGGGGAGTACGCCGTTGGATTGGGAAGAATGTATGTTAATAGAAATTTTATTGGGGTGGATATTAAAGGAAACAGGATATGGCGTGGAGCTGTTACTGCCCTTGATGAGGGATTGACGAATGTAGCTTTCTTGCGTACTGAAATTGACAAATTGACCAATTACTTTGGAGAAAACGAAGTGGATGAGATATGGATTACTTTTCCAGACCCTCAATTGCGTACTTCAAAAGCAAAGAAAAGATTGACACATCCAAAATTCCTTAGGCTATATCAACAGTTTCTTAAACCAGATGCCATCATCCATTTGAAAACAGATAGTCCCGATTTATATCAGTTTACAAAAACTGTCATCAACTTATTTGATTTGACGTTGTTAGAAGATTTTGATGATGCTTATCACCAACAAGGCATTAGCGAAGAACTTAAGATAAAAACGTACTACGAAAGCTTGGATATTGCCAAGAGTAAGCGTGTACATTATCTGCAGTTTAAGGTAAACAAAATTTTACCCTTGGAAAAAGACGAGGAATTAAAACAACTGATTGATGGAGACGGAATTGATTGAAAACTTAGATTTTTATTATGACAAATGCGGCATGATGGTGCTTACAGAAAAATATCATCAAGAACGTGGCTATTGCTGTGGCTATGGTTGCCGCAATTGTCCTTATGGTTTTGAAGCAGTTCCTGAACCCAAAAAAAGTACCCTTTTGGCACAGCAGCAACAACAGCAATAAAAAAACTACCTTGGCAAAACGAAAAAACGATAAGGAGCAACTATCAATACTACTACCAAGCGGCAGAAAAGAGTCTTCTTTTTTCGAGCAAGTATATGAAGTAACAAGGATAATACCTTCTGGTAGGGTTACTACTTATGGAGCCATTGCTGCTTATTTGGGTACTAAAAAAAGTGCGCGGATGGTAGGTTGGGCAATGAGTGGCGCACATAATCAAACTAATTCAGTTCCTGCACAAAGAGTAGTAAACAGAAACGGAATGCTGAGCGGAAGCAGTCACTTTGCGACACCCACACTCATGCAAGAGCTTTTAGAAAACGAAGGGTGTACTATTGAGAACAATAGAGTAGTAAATTTTGAAAAAGTATTCTGGAACCCGGAAGAAGAATTAAAAATTGATAATTAATAATTGTCAACTATCAATTAATGATAGTATGGACTTATCATAAAATAGATAACTGGTCCTGTTACAGCCACATAAAACCACAAAGGCCATGTAATTCTTGCTAGCTTTTTATGTTTTGGATACTCCCCTGTAAGACCTCTGTAGGCAGTAAAAAGAATGAATGGTAAAATAGTTGTTGCTAAAAAAATATGCGTGACAAGAATGGTGTAATAGATAAACCTAGTATTACCTACAGCCAAAAGCTCATCGGCAGATACAAACCCATCGTGGTTTGCATCACCAAACTTAGCTTCACCTCCTAATAAATGGTGGGCAATGTAAGAAACGAGAAATATAATTGAAAAGACCAAACATGTAATCATTAGACGCTTGTGTAAGAAAAAGTTTTTGCTAACCCTTACAACCAATAACGCAGCAACCAATAAACAAGCAGTACAAGCATTTATAAACGCATTAATCGTTGCAAACAGATGAACATTAAAACTCAAATTGAGTGTTAGCTTATACTTACTCAAAAAAGCCACTACCACAAAAACCACAACCGAGAAAATACCAATCACCCAATTCGCTTGTTTATCATTCTTTTTAATTGATGCTTCTAGCATATCTTTTCCTATTTATTTTAACTAACAATTTTATTTCCTGTTGGTTTATTAGCCGTTTATTTTCTGGCGTCCCTTCATATAAATTACAAAGAAAGCCACCAACCCAACAATTATCAACCACAACCATTTTAAATCTATAATTGCGGCAAACACCTCACTCTTCTTGTTCTTATCTTTTTCAAGCATTAGTAGTCCAATATCTCGTGCGAGTTTAGCTACCTGCAAAGTATCCAGTCCATTATAATACCCACGCACTACATAATCCTTATCCAGCACCACAAACCTATTGGTGTGTACAAAATCAGAATCAACGGGTTCGCCACTAAACTGATCTACCTTCAATTCCTGAAAAGCAAAGTTGGCAATTGTTTTAGGATTACCCGTCAGCATCCACCAATTGTCGTGGTTAACGCCAAACTTGTCTGCATAGTCTTTCAATACTTTCACCGTATCATGGTCTGCATCAATAGAAAAAGAAACAAACTGCACTACAGAAGTATCTATCTTATTTCTGGTATCACCTCCCAATATAAAAGAATGTTGCAACCTAGCCATGTTGTGGGTAAGGATAGGGCATATACTCCTGCAATGGGTGAAAAAGTAATCAATCACCATTATCTTTCCTGGCTTGTCATAGAGACTTACCGTATCGCCCAGTTGGTTTAGCAGCGTAATGTTTGCGGTCTTGTGCCAAACAGTGTCACTTACCTCTTTGCCATCCTTAATGGATTGCATTACGGTATCCATCAAAAAATGCCTTGGCATTACCACGGCGTTATCGCTTGCCACCTTTAGCCAAATATAACAGGATACTGGTATTAGAATGGCTATACAAAGTGACAGAAACGCTTTTTTATTCATTTAGATTATTTAACCTTTTGCCTAATAAAAAACCATCGCAAAAAGCGATGGTTCAATATGGTAAAAACAATTATAGTAGAAAGCGGTATTATTACTCTCCAGATTTTTTAAGTTCTTTTACTTCTTCATTCTTTTGAACCTTGATTTCTGTTTGAGCCTTTTTATAAGGATCGTACCTATTTCTCAAGTTTTTGTAAGAATTACCTTCATATAAGAAGGCAGTAATAAACCAAACAAACAATAGAAGAGGAACACAAATTGTCATTATCAAGTTCTTTATCTCATGTTTTAAGTGCATGAAATAACCAACAATGTAAAAAGCCTTCGCCATCATCAATATTACTATCGACCCTTTTATTGCCAATCGAAAGCCTGCGCCCTCTATGCCCATCATCCAGAATCCAAGAATCAATTCTATTATTGTCAATGCGCTTAGTATTCCTGTTACTTTCCAGATTTCTTTTACTACTGCGCCATCATCGTGTAATGCGTCTGCTGTATGTGCC
>JANYEX010000121.1 GCA_025359725.1 Chitinophagaceae bacterium
ACTGACCAATACCTTAATCATTGTAGGTAAAGTTGATTGGGCAGTTAAAACAGTGGCTGCTTGTCCGCCTACAATAACATTTGTGGAGGTCTGAAAGTAGTTACCCGTAATAGTAAGCGTATCACGAAGGAAAAATGTACCAGCAGCAATACTCGGCAAACAAGAGACAACAGAAGTAATGGTCGGATTTGGATAGTAAGCATCCACAAACCAAGCGGGTGTATTAATAGCTAACACAATTCCAGACGAAGCAATACTTGTTTGTGTAGCACTACCTCCTACTGAAGAATAAACGCCATTCGTTGTATTACTTTGACCGATTACAGTGTTTGTTGCCAAGTTAGCAGGGGCAACAGTCATGGCAATGGTATTGGCCACAGAAGATTGTACACTCCAATACTCAGCAGTACTGATACTGGTCAAGGTAGCATTGTACGTTCCCCCACTAGTTCCCTTGTAGGCTGTAACGGTTACAATACCTGCATTGGCAACAGTGGTAATTGTATCGGGCAAGTATTGTGAAGTACCATTATAATCTCCTACAGGGAAAATATAGCTATTACTTCCTGCTACTACATTCCAGCTAAGTGGCCCATCTACATAAGCCGCAGCGCCTACAGTGGTAACAGCCGAAGTTGCGGCGTTGCTAATCGTTAGTAAATTGGATGCTGTACTAACTATCCGTCCAATATTGAGTATTAAATTATTAGAAATAGTAACCGCCCCACCCAATGTAAGCGGATTAACAACGCCTGACTTATTGACTTGCAGGTTATAGAAGCCAACTGAACCACCAATAGTTTGTGTTCCACTACCATTAAAGAGTACAGTGGAAGTGCCAGCACCTACCGTGGTAGAACCTAACACCATATCTCCAGAAACCGCGATTGTCCCAGTATTAGATAAGGTTGAATTGCCACCAGACAAGTCTAGTTTGGTATAATTACCAGACACAACCATTTGTCCACTTGCACCATAATATACAGTTACGCCCCAGTTTTGTCCAGCAGATAATGGGGTTGTTGTAGTACTCAATGATTCCAAAACACCATTACCAGAAAAAGTACCCGTAGATTGTATATCACCAGTGACAGCAAGTGTATCAGTACTATTTTGTAATGTTAAACTACTACCTGCTTTTAAGGTAAATCTTTTCACTTTCTTAGTGCCATTATTAATAACAGGCATCCTGCTAACCGAACCCGGTATAGTAACCACATCTGTACTTAATGGTGTACGGTTATTTGACCAATTAGAAGCAGTACTCCAATCGGTACTGGTATTGCCAGTCCAAGTCATGGCACTATCTGTGGTAAAAGTGAAAGGTGTAGATGTGTATTGCCAATATGGAGCATCGGTCAATTTACAAGTAATGGAATGATTGCCCAATGCCGCGCCGGTATAGGTTATGGCGTAGGTAACAGTATCATAAGATACAGTGGTCTTATTTACAGTCAACCCCTTCAAGGCAGTACCATTATCATAAAACTGAATACTAGAAAAACAATTCGAAGCATTAGGAAGTACAACTCTTGCAGTGACAATACTAGTATCGGGCAATATATGGTTAGTAGTACTATTTACCGCCAAATTAATGTAGGGTGAAATTCCCTTTACACCAATTGAAGAAATATCTGTTCTGAATGAATCAATATAAACGCCAATCCGATTGATATGCCAATCGGTAGCACCTGCATAAGTCAATAAACCGGGGCTTCTCAAGCTATCCATCAAGAATGGATAAACAGGATTTTTTAGCTTATTATAAACCTTATAATTGTTTTGAAATACAGTACCCCATCTTACAAAAGGATCACCTGTTTGCGCATAAGTATTATTGGTTGAACCATCCGCATTAAATAAGCTATTGTCATTCACATAAGCAAGCGTCTGACCTGCGAAATTGGGACCAAAGGTAAAGAAGGTATTGTTTTTCATTTGACTCCAATATTGTGAAGTAAATGATTTATTGACCCCATTTACAGAATCTACCAAATCTATCAGTTCTGGGAAGGTGGATTGCCATGCAGGGTTACTATACCAAAGGTTTTTGATGACAGGATAATTCCTTACAAAATCTATGATGGTATCAGCAGTGTAATTGCCTACGGCAGGCTTAGCTTGATTAACGAATATATTGTTATAGAATCTATTGTAGTTTCCTCCATTGTTGCCCATGCCCCATATTGAATTTGCCACAATATTATAAACACAAGTATCCCCTGAAGTATTATTATCCAGATACAACCCATTGGCACCGAGTATATCATGTAAATAGTTATGATTAAATTTATGACCCCTATCTTTCCATACACCTGTGCCATATAAAGCACCCATATCAGAATAAACCAACACCACACTATCTACCTCATTGTATTCAAAAGTAGAAAGATCTCCTCCGCCAAAACCATACGCAATACCAATATGAGGACACTTTCTTACCTTATTATTCGCCACGTAAACCCCAATACATCCTCCTGGGTCTATAGCTGCATTGTATAAAGGCGTTTGTTGGGCATAATCATAAAAATAATTATTGATTACCGTATCATAGCCACGCTTCAACGTATTAATATCCGTATTGTAACTATTATTAAACATCGCTACACCGCCAGCCCCAACCTGGTGTATATCATTGCTTTGCACAGTTGTATAGGTTACATCATTTAAAACTATTGCATCATCAGTACATTGGGTAAAATCGCAACCTGCTATTCGTATATGGTTAGCGCTATTAATGGCGATTGCATTACTTGCGCCACCAACAAAATTAATATTCTGAAATTGCGTATAGCTAGCACCAGTGGCAGATATGGCAGGCATCGTCAATGAGTCTGCATATTGAATGGTACCCGTATCTGGCACCCACATGTACAACATCTTATTATTAAAATTTACACTGAACTCCCCTACCGTATCAATTTCTTCAAATAGGTTTGCCACGTAATAGGGTTCTTTATAATTTCCTGCATAACCAACAAACTTGTTGCCTAATCCCGCTTGCACACCATCTTTTTGGTAGATAATCTTATTAACCGTGTCAATAGTTTTCGTTTTTATATACTGAATCACGAAGGATACACGCCAGTTACCTGCCAGCCAAACACCTTCATCATTCATAGCATTTACCCAACGATTGGTTCGGGTATCACTATAATAGAAAATACCTCCACTATCAGTCTTGTTGGTTCCCTTATAAATTACCCCATTCATGCTCATGGTAGTGTCATTGGGATAACGGGATAACATAAGCGGCGTAGTATTTTGATAGAAAATAGGATACTTAGGGGTATTATTCACCACCGTAGCCCATGGCGTTACACTTTGGGAATTGATATTGTAGGTTGCAAGGTTCAACTGCATTACTTTTCCCTTGGCTGTCGGATCAATTATCCGTTGTTTTACGCTATCAGGTATTGGTTGAAAGTCTGCCCTGTTTATCACTTTTAAAGGTTGAAAGATAGCCTTCCCTTTATTGATGGCTATATAAATAGCAGGAGCACTTGCTGTACGGGCATCTGCACTAGTAAGTGTTAATTGATAGTAAGTGCCATCTTTTAATAAAACATTTACTGGGTTATTGGGATAATTCTGTGCTACCACTATTGTGCGAGCCAAATTTACAGGCAAGCTAAAACTAGCACCGCTACCAACACCACTACCATTGGGTGACGCATAAATATTTACTGTTTGCCCTGCCCCATAGGTAGGTAACGAACCCGCACCAACAGGATCACATGAGTAACTACCAGTGCCAGCAACAGTAAGGTTGCCATAGAGTGTATCATTACACAAAATAGCTACTCCCCCAACATTTATATTATAAAAATTATTCTGACCAGTAACTGTATTCGATACGGTTCCATTCATTGCTACAGTGCCAATACCATAAGTAAAAGTGCCGTTGTTTGTAAACGTTGGTGTAGTGCCAGTCAAAGCTACAACGCCACCCGAAGTCATAGTTATTGTCCCATTATTTACTAATGAGCTTATATACAAAGTATCAGAACTACTAAAACTGATACTACCGCCACTAGCTATTGTAAGATTGGCAACAGATGCAGCATAGTTGGCATTATTTACCGTAACTGAATGTGCAATGGTAACAGCTGCCCCTCTTGGCGGTACAGCTCCCCCCGCCCAAGTAGCAGGGTTACTCCAATCGCCAGACTGGGCTGAGATGTAACCCAATATGCTGTAAGGATACCCATTTGTAATTATTCCATTTACAGTTGCAGTTATATTGCCAGAAGTAGCGTTTGCAGGAACGGCTATTTTTACTTGAGTTGTACTTACAAAAGTTGTTGCAAGAGAACCTACCCCATTAAAAGAAACAGTAGTGCCCGGTACAAAGTTCGCCCCATTAATAGTTAACAACTGACCAAAATATCCAATACTTGATGTTGCTCCACCAGTAATACCCGAAATAGTTGGAGTAGTTGAATATAGTCCCAATACCAAATAAGCTGTACTACCCACACTTAAGGTTAGGCTATTGCTTCCATTAATAGAAGTCCCACTTGGAGTTCCACCAAAGGAGGAGTAAGTACCTGTTAGCGTTGATGATTTGGCAATTAAATTGTATTGCGCAATGGATTGTGCATCTCTATTCAATGAAAGTGTGCCCCCAGTGATGTTGCCCCCTGATGAAGTTGTAGACCAATATTCTGTAACACTCAATGCCGAAACTGTACTGTTGTCAGGACTACCACTTGTGCTGCCGACAACAGCCTTTACACTGATAACTGTGCTAGAGTTGGAGGCAGTACCATTTGAAAAACTGAGGGGATAATAAGCAGTACCACTACCTACTGGAAACAAATAAACGGAAGATGATGAACTAGGCATTTTCCAAGCTAATGGTCCATTTATCATAGTGCTTGCACTAAATGATCCACTTATAGAGGTACTAGCGGTATTGTTTATTGTTAGTATGTTGGCAGAAGTAGTGTTTACTATACCGCTACTAAGAGTTAATTGATTAGAAACTGTTACTGGACTGTTCAAGGTTAAAGTTCCACTTGATGATTTATTGATAGTAAGATTACTGAATGTTTCGCTTCCACCACCCGAGTTAGTAATATTAGAATTTCCACTTCCAGAAAACACAATATTACTGCTGTTGAAAACTATAGTAGCACCACTATTGGCATGATTCCAGTCGCCCTGCAAGTACAAGTCACCATTAGGTGAGGCCGTTGTAGAAAGAGTAAAGCCGCCATTTACCATAAGGTTACCAGAAACTGTTAGTGCCTGTGACTGAGCACCCATTGAAAGGCTTGTACCATTATTAATTGTTACATTAACTGGGCTATTCCATTCAGTACCCCTATTTATTGCGCCAGCAGTATTGTATATCAAAGTTGAATTAGTGCCAAAATTGGGTGAGGTACTCAGCGAACCATTAGCATTCATTTGCAAACTACCCAATACAGAACTTCCACCAGAAAAGGTTATTGCTGCCCCAATTGCTAGGGTTGCACCATTAGCAACCGTGGTCATACCTATTATTGAACAAGTATTATTTACAGTAATAATTCCTGTATTTATATTAAGAACATTAAAAGTAAATGTTCCTCCAGATATAGTACTTGTCGTACTAGGACTAAAAGTTACCGTACCCCCATTATGAGTAAATACTCCAGTACCTGCTAAGCTAAGGTTTCCTTTTATGGTTAATATGCCTGTTGGGGCTTTTAGAGTAGCTCCCGTAGCAATGGTTAAGTTTCCATTAATGTCTCCCGATGAAGTAAATGTGTAGGTATTACTGGCATTGATATTTACATGGTTAAAGGCATTGCTTCCAGTCATTGAGCCTGCTATATTGTTTGCCCCAGTACCTGTAAAGTTGATAGTGCCATTATTGTTTGTGAAAAAGCCATTATTTGTGTAGGTGCCCGATATGGACATTATGCCAGCATAAGCAGTTAAAGCCCCTGAAATGGTAAGACTATTAAAGTTAAAGGTGGGAGAACCTGTAGTAGTTATAGACGTTGTACCAGAAAATGTAGTGGTCGCGCTAGACCCTGTAAAAGTTCCATTATTTATTAAATTACCCACAATGCTTATCCCAACATTACTATGGGTAAAATTTGCACCACTATTAATGGTTATGTTATTAAAAGTGGTAGCAGTACCCGAAAAGGTAGTGGTTGCCCCACTAAAAGTAATTGTACCGCCATTGTTGGTAAAAGTACCATTGTTCACAAAACTAGTCCCAGCTATATTCATTGTATTGGGTGCAACAAGGGTTGTGCCTGCAACAATAGTAACATCAGATAAAATAAGATTTCCTGCATTGCTAATGACCTGTGAGCCACTTCCCGCAAAAGAAATTTGACATTTTTGGTTACTAGCTTTATATAAGTTAATACTGCCCGAACTAGCTACATTTACGGGAGTGCCAGTACCTGTAACCGATAAAGTATGGGTAGCAGTAAACGCCCCTACAACTATGGATGCATTTGATGCTACATTTATACTACCAAAACCCATAGACAGAGCAGTGGTACTACTTCCTATTGTTAACGTTGCATTGGTATAAGATGCCGTGATACCACTTCCACCTGCATTATAGGCAGCCGCAGCATTGTTTATATACAGGTTAGCAATTGGTGCACTAAGAGAGGCGTCAATGGTGGTATTATGATTTATAAATACATTGGTTAGAGTATTCCCAGCATTATAAAAATTGTAGTTACCAGGACTGCCTGTGCTTGTAGATGCTCCTTGACTAAGGGTAATATTAGCACCAGAAACGTTGGCAACAGTTGTTCCGCCAGCCATTCCCGTTCCTATAATTGTTTGTCCTGGTGCGATTGAGCCATTTCCTGTAGTCAATGCAATATGGGTGTTACCTGCTTGTAGCCCACCGATGGTAAAAAAATTTGCCCAACGTGTTGACGTTGGTTGATAAGAGATTTGAATACAATTATTATTTCCATTGATGGACGTAGCCGTAACATAAGCAAGACTACTATTAATTCCAGTAGAAGAAACAGGCATACCCAATAGAATGCCGCTAGCAGTTTGTAATTCTATTATATTGTTTCCGCTCAACTGGCTGCCAAAGGTTAAGGTTACACTAGCACTTGCTGAAGCAATAGCAACTGCTGAAGGGGTGGCGGTGTTAGTACCTACCTGTAGAGTAGAACTAGCTCCATTCAGAAAAACTGCATATATGAAGGCATTTGATGGGATATTACCCCCAGTAATTGGCTGCCCCACAACTGGCGTTCCTGTAAGATTGGTTTGGTCGAAGGTGATCGTTGTTGCATTTGCGGACCACGAAACACTGCTTATCTGGTTAGGTACAGACAGCGATAAAGTAATACCCGAACCCAAACCCGTAGTATTAGCCGAGATGGTAATAGATGTATTGGCAACAAAGGAACTAACGGTTACATTGCTAGGTATGTTAGTACCACTAATATATTGACCAACCGCCACTCCCGTAGTGGATGACACAATAATCTTTGAAGTGCCATCGGTAGTAGCATTGTTGATAGTTGCCGCAGTAACACCAATGGTTGACTTGTAGTTATTAGTAGTATTGCCAGCAATAGCTACACTACTTGCGGCAACAGATGCCACATTTGCTGGCGCAGGCTTGCTCGCACTAGTTGCAGTAACCCACTGAGTGCCATTAAAATAATCCCAATTGGCATTGCTACTAAAAGTTGCATTGCTAGCATTAGTACGATAATCGCCTGCTACCTGTGCATCAATTTTCTTGCTGATGAACAATAAAAAGAAAAGAAAAAATACTTTAATGAAAATACAATTGGAAAATAAACTCTTGTAGAAATACTTCATACGGCAATCTTTGAGAACCTTTTAAGGGCAAATAATCCTTACATTTGAAGTAAAGTTTATATTCATCAAAGTATTTATTTGAATGTTGCAATCAATTGCCCCAAACGCTCATTTGAAGTTTAAAGCACTTATCTAACCCAATCTATTCTCATTATTTCCATAAAACAATACATTTGACTATTCTCAAAAAACAGTTATGTACAACATCTCCTACTTCAAAGCGAATAATGCCAATGATGTTTTGGCTTTTATGCGTGCGAATCCTTTTATAACACTGTGTGGTATAAATGCCGCAAATCAGCCTGTGGCTACGCATATACCCGTTCTTTTTGAAGAAAGGGACAATAAAATTTACCTACAAGCACATGTAATGCGAAAGCAAGAACATACGCTTGCCATTGAACAAAACCCTAATGTGCTAGTAATATTTACAGGTAATCATGCATACGTAAGTGCTAGTTTATACAGCACTCCCAATGTAGCTAGTACTTGGAACTACAAGGCAGTACACGCAAAGGGAGTCGTTCGCTTTATGGATAATGATGGATTGTACAATCTTTTGGTAAAACTAACCAATCATTTTGAAGGGGATGAAGATAGTCCTGCTGCTGTAAAAAACCTTAGTAAGGAATATGTAAAAGATAACATGAAGGCGATAGTAGGCATTGAGATTGAGATAACCGACATTCAGCATGTTTTTAAATTAAGCCAAAACGGAGATGAAACTTCCAAGCAAAATATTAAGAAAGTAGTTGGAGAGGATTTGGTTGGGGATTAGGAATTACGTCACTTTGCGGTAAGCTAAATCATTCTGTCTTGCAATTATGCAATTGCTTGTGGATATTCCTGTTAAATTGAATCGAATTAGTTCGCCGATTTACTTACTTCTATCACCTTCAATGAAGGATTTTATCTACGAAAAGTTACCAAATAAACCTTCCTCGCCCAAAACTAATCACTAAACATTAACCACTAATCATTAAAACCCGTTTCTTTGCAGTCCGAAAAAATTTGTAACGATATGCAATTATCATCTTTATTAGACCGTTTCGCAGAACCCGAAACGCTGAAAATGGCCAAATTGGGCCGTGAGTTAAGAGCAAAAGGTATCGACGTGATAGACCTTAGCCTTGGTGAACCAGATTTTGATACCCCTCAGCACATAAAGGATGCTGCGATAAAGGCTATCAACGACAACTTTAGTCATTACACCCCAGTTGCTGGTTACGCAGATTTGAGAGAAGCTGTTTGTACCAAGCTAAAGCGCGATAATAACCTAGATTATAAGCCAGAGAATATAGTTACCTCTACTGGTGCAAAACAAAGTTTGGCAAACGCTATTCTTGCTTTGGTAGATGAGGGCGATGAGGTGATTATCCCTACTCCTTACTGGGTTACTTATAGCGAATTGGTAAAAATTGCTCGTGGCAAAGTGGTAGAAATACATACAAACCTAGAAGACGGTTTTAAAGCAACACCTGCGCAAGTAGAGGCGGCTATTACCGATAAAACTAGGGTATTTATGTTCTCTTCTCCATGTAATCCTTCTGGCGCTGTTTACAGCAAAGCTGAGTTGGCTGGATTGGTTGAGGTGTTTAAGAAATATCCAAACGTTATCATCCTTGCAGATGAGATTTATGAATACATAAACTTTGTAGGTGCACACGAAAGCATTGCTCAGTTTGCAGAAATAAAAGACCGTGTAGTTTTAATTAACGGTTTAAGTAAGGGCTTTGCAATGACTGGTTGGAGATTGGGTTATATAGCTGCCGATGTTGCTATAGCCAAGGCTACTGAAAAGTTGCAAGGACAGTTTACAAGCGGTACTTGTTCTATTACCCAAAAAGCGGGTGTGGTTGCATTGACTACCGACTTAAAACCAAGCTTCGAAATGACTGATGAGTTTGCAAGAAGAAGGGTAAGAACAATGGAATTAGTAAGAGCTATACCTGGAATCAAATGTTTTGAGCCAGAAGGAGCATTTTACATATTCCCAGATGTTAGTAGCTATTACGGCAAACGCAATGGCGAAGAAGTAATTAAGAACTCTGCCGATTTCAGCATGTATTTGTTGAATACTGCCCACGTATCTAGCGTAATGGGTGATGCTTTTGGCGAACCTAATTGCGTACGGTTCTCGTTTGCTAACAACATGGCAAATATCGAAAGGGCTTGGGTACGCATAACAGATGCCTTAGCTAAATTGAAATAAGCGGTTATTTACTCAATAAAAAAAAGTCCCTAAGAAAATAATCTTAGGGACTTTTTTATGGGTTTAATATTCTTTGGTTAATCACTAACAACTAACAACTATTTCACGAATTGAGAAGTTGTTGCTTCGCCATTGCTTTGGAATGATACATAGTAACTTCCTTTTGCAAGCTTAGTTACGTCAACTGTTGTTTGTGTAGTACCTTGTTGGATAGCAGTTGTAGAAACCACTTTACCACTTGTACTCAATATCTTCACTATCGCACCAGCAGTTGCTTGTGTGTGAGAAAGCGTGATATAGTTAGTAGCTGGGTTAGGGAAAATAGCTATTTTTTTAGTTGCAACGCTAGCATTCAATACTACAATTGAGCTGTAAGTGAAAGAACCATTCTTGTCTATCAACTTCAAACGATAGTAAGTAGTTGCAATAGGAGCAGCAGTTTCAAATTCATAACTATTCAATCCTTTTACATTTTTAGCATCTACAGATCCTACTGAAGTAAAGCTTTTTCTGTCTGTGCTAGCTTCGATAGAGAAAGATTTAGCATCAACCTCGTTAGAAGAAGTCCAAATTAATTTAGCTGTCTTATTCACTATTGCACCATTGAAAAATTGCAAAGAAATAGCCAAAAGAGCGGCATCACCATTCACAGAAAGGTTGTGATACCTATCGTTACCACCACCAGTTTCAACGTAAGTTGTTTGAACTTCAAACAATGGATTGTTATCTGCACCAGCTACCTTAGAAAAATCCAACACTATTTTATCCATTGGAGTACCTGTAGTATTCGTAAGATTATAGGTTCCAACACCAGTTTGCGTTGTAGTGCTAGGGGCAGTTCCATTGTCAACATGTGTCAATACCATTCCAGCAGAATCCCAAGTCTTACCACCATCAATGCTGTAAGAAATTGTATTGGTTTTAGAACCTTTACCACTCGCAAAAATGGCATAAGTAACAACAATGTTCTTGTAGCCAGTGGTTGGCAAAGTCCAGGTAAAAGGTGCATAAGGAGTTAAAATTTTCACGTAATTTGTAGAACCAGAAGGGGTAACTTGTTGGTTGATGGTGTCTGTAGTGGCAAACCCAGCAGTAACACCTGCCGTGCCAGCATAAGCTAGCGAAGGGGGTATGCCATTAATGGCAAAATCGGGGGTAAATACTTGCGCTTCGGTTGCACCAGTAGCTGCATTAAATCCCCAGAAATACAACAACTTACTTGATTGTGCGCTCGCACCCAAAGCAACAACTAAAAATAAAAATGTAAATGTTTTCTTCATGTTTAAAAAGTTTAATTTTTGCAACATTAGCTAATGAGGATTGTAAAAAAGGCAGTTAACAATTTGATAATAGTTTGATAACATTGGGGTAATATTGGATGGGAAATTTCTTGATAAAAGTTTATTTTTACCCCAAAAGCAGCTAACAGAACACTTATATTGTTCGGTAGGGATATGAACGATTCTGCCTTGCGCCTCCGCCCATACTTATATATAGTAGTATATCCTCATCGCCACAATGAAAAAAGGCAATTAGACAAAACCCTGTAGCCGTCTTCCCCAAAAAGATTATACGAATAGCAATTTTTAGGTTGGATTACTAAATGGGATACAGCCATATTAACGTTTGCTTCTGTTCCGTCAAGAAACACTCATACACATGAACGTTTGCCTCTGTTCCTTCAAGAAACACTCATACACATGAACGTTTGCCTCTGTTCCTTCAAGAAACACTGATAAACATGAACGTTTGCTTCTGTTCCTTCAAGAAACACTGATAAACATGAACGTTTGCCTCTGTTCCTTCAAGAAACATCGATAAACGTCTTTTTAGGTACATTTTTCATTAACTTTTTTTTCAAATTTTAAATTTAATTTATGCAACAAACTCTTTTTGAAGCTTTTTTTTCAGACCTATTCGATAAGCATAACATTATCGACAGCAGGTTTCAGGTGTTTTTACGAAACCTGATAGCATCGCTTACCGCCAACAATCCGGGAGGGGTTTTTACGGTGCGTATTGCAGCCCTTACGGCGGTGTACGATACCTATTTTGGCAATTACGAAACAAAGGGTGTAAACGTTGCCGAGCGCACTGGTTCTACCAAGAGCCTCGATACGCTAAGCAAACTTTTTGCAACCACTGTTCGTAGTAAATACAGTTTAATCGATTCTGTATTTCCGAAGGGAACGGCTACTTACCTAGAGTTTTTTCCGAAGGGATTAACTGAATTTAGCAGTCTAACACGTGCTAATATTCAATCTATTAGTCATAGGATGGCAACAAAAGCCACCACGTACATGTCCTCGTTGGGTGGTGCACCTTTCGCAGCCATTTTTACAACGCTAGAAACCAATATTACCACTGCTATTGGTACGCAGAACACTGATAAATCGGTGGTAAAAACAATTACTGGAAGCGTGATAAACAACAGGCAACCCGTAGAGGACGAAACGATGAAAACAATGTATGCCGTTGGGCTACAGTTTTGGCCAAACCAGGTTACTTGCAGAACCTACTTCGACTTTAATTTACTTGTTGGGGTAAATCATAGTCCTGCGGTGGTAACAGAAGGGGTGGCTACTGCCAATGCCTCGGTGTTGTGTATGGGCACGGATATTTTGGCAACGTCTGTTTTTACCTTGAAAAATAAATCAGATTTTCCGCTAACCTATTATGCTGCCCACACCCTAAATGGCCCTATTGAGGGTACGCCAATAGTGGTGCCGCCGCATAGAGAAACTGTTTGCACGTTTGCCGAGTTTGGTGCTGCAGACATGTTGTTTTTGTATGTAAAAAATGACACTGCCTTTAATGGCAACTGGGAGGCAAGGAGAGACTAGGGATTTGACAATTGATAATTAAGGGTGGCTGCACGATAGTGTGGCTGCCTTTTTTTATTGGCTATCATCTATCAATTCTTAATTAAAAGCTCATATTATCAAATTGTTACCATTTTACCCTTTCCCCTCTAACAATTCATTAGCATTTAGATTTGCGGCAAATTATAAACAACTATGTGTATGAGTTATTTAAAGAGTTGGCTCTTTGTAGTTTTTCTTGCCCTATCAATTGGTGCTTTTGCAGGCACAGTAAAGGGTAAGATAACAGATTCCAAAACCGGAGAGCCATTAATTGGTGCAACAGTTACCTTAGTTGGTAACGGAAAAAAGCTAACCACTAGCGTAAACCTAGATGGTTCCTACACTTTTAGGAATGTGCCAACAGGTAGTTATAAATTAAAAGTAAACTTTGGTGGGTACAAAGTTGCTGAAACAGAGAATGTGGTAGTAAAGTCGGCAACCGATGTAGTGGTAGTTGCAGAAGAGATGAAGGAAGATGTTGCAGATTTGGGAGAAGTGAAAGTAAACTCATATAAAAACAAAGAGAGTGAAACTTTTGCAATTTCACTTGAAAAGAATAGTGATGTAGTAACCAATGTAATGTCTGCTAAATCAATAGAACTATCACCAGATGTTACTGTTGCCAATTCTTTACAAAGAATAAGTAGCATCTCTTTTCAGCCTAGTAGCAAAGGTGGCGAAAGTCAGTTTGTTATTATCAGGGGTATGGATCAACGTTACAATACAACTTTGGTAAATGGTATTCAGATTCCTAGTCCTAACGATCAATTGAGGTCAGTACCTATGAACATTTTTTTACCTGAGGTATTGCAACGTTTAGAGGTTATCAAAGAACTTACACCTAATATGGAAGGAAATGCTATAGGTGGTGTTATGAATTTAGTAATGAAGGATGCACCTAATAAGGAAGAGTTTAAAATATTTGGTGCAGGTGGAGGAAATACTACCTTCTTTAATCAGAACTACTATGGGTTCCCTCATTCAAGCATTAACTTTAAATCTCCTAAGGAGCTAACTGGATTGGCCACTGATTCTTCATTTTCAAGTAAAGCTTTAAAACTAAACGCACGTACGCAGCCCCTAGATATTCAAACAGGATTTACTTATGGTAACCGCTATTTCAAAAAGAGGCTTGGTTTTGTTTTAAGTACAAGTTATCAAAGCCTTTATGCAGGAACAAATGAATCTATATCAACACAAATTGGTGCTACTGCATTCAAAAATCCAGATGGAAGCGTAACTTCTAATTATCCATTCTTTGATCAGGTGTATAAAAACTACATTTATACACAAAATAGACGTATCTCAATAAATAATAAGTTTGATTACATCATCAACAATAGAAATAAGATATCGCTGTATAACTTGTACGTACGTATGGATCAGTTTCAAGTTCGTGAACTGAATGATACAGACATTAATGCACACGTTGGTGCAATGACAATTACTCGAAGAACTTCATGGACAGAACAAAGTATTTATAACTCTACATTGCACGGGGAACATGAATTAACACCAAGAACAAGTTTAAATTGGTCTGCGTCTTATTCTTTTGCTAAACAACAAATACCCGATTTGAAAAACGTTAGTTACACTAACACAGTTAATCGTGGTACAGGTGTATTTGTCAATCAACCAGATTCAGGTACTTTAGGTGGTGTATCACATTCTTGGGCACACAATTCAGATCAAGATGTAGCGGCATATCTAAATTTAATTCTAAAAAGAAAAATTGCCCACAGAGATGTTCAATTCGATTTTGGCGGAATGTTCAGAGATAAAACACGCGATAACTTTTATATTGCTTATTCAGTTTCTCCGATAAATACAGGAGTTGTTAATATAACCGAGCTTGATACATTTACAAATCATCTGAGCACAAATCAACAAAAAAATTCTCCAGCAGGCAATCCTGGCACTGCGCGTAATTTCTCAATAAGAGAGGATGTGGCTGCTGGCTATGCTCAGTTTAAGTTTATGGCAACTCCAAAGTTGCAAGTTTTGGGTGGAGTTAGGGTTGAAAATACTAACCAAAATTATTCTACTGATTTGTCAACAGGGTTTGATCAAAAAAATGGACATATCTACTATTATGACATCTTACCTAGTTTACACTTTAAATATACCATAAGCTCTACGCAAGCTGTTAGAGCATCCTATTACAGGAGTTTTGTTAGACCCTCTTTTGGAGAAATTATCCCTTCGTATGTATCAGCCAATGAAACAACTACGGTATATGACCAACAAGGGAACCCTTATCTAAAGCACACTACAGCAGATAATTATGATGCTAGATATGAATTATTTCCAAAAAAAGGCGCAGATGAGTTGTTAGTTGGAATATTTGTGAAACAACTGTACAATCCAATTGAGGTAACATTTGATCACTACAATTTATTGAGTGGAAAATTCTCCCCTTCAACTAATATCCTTACACCTTTGAATGTGGGTAACGTGACTAATGCAGGATTTGAATTTACTGGTACAAAATATTTTGGCATGTTTGGTATATCAGCAAACTATACATACACACATAGTGCTACCACAACTACAAAATATTTTGTTACTTACGATATCAAGAACCAATTAGTACTTCCTCCCGCAGCAGTTAATCAAACTAGGCCTTTGCAAGGTCAAGCCCAGAATATTGCAAATGTTTCATTGTTATTTAAAGACCACAAGATTGGGCTAGATATGCAATTAGGGTATAATTATACTGGGGAAAGAATAGCGCAGGTTAGCTCTTATTACAACATGGATACTTGGCAAGCTCCTCAAAATGTTTTACACTTTTCTTTTACTAAGAAAATAGTTAAGAAATTTGAAGTTTATGGTAAGGTCATAAACATTACAAATGAAAAAAATAAGTTTTATTTGAAAGCACCTTATGTTGCTAACCCAATTGTCAACATCGACTATTTACAAGACAATACAAAACACATATTTAACCAAAGTGACATTTACAAAGCTTCTTATTGGTTGGGTGTAAGATTTCACTTTTAATAAATTATAAAAATAAAGAAATGAAAATAAAAATTTCAGCATACGCACTATTACTAGTTTGTGCGGTATATTTTACTTCATGTAGTAAATTTAGTACTGACAATAATATAATCTCTAAGGGAATTATCCCCCCACACGTTTCCTTACAAGACACTATACGTGCCATAGATTCTACGGGAATTGTAAGTGTTACAGGTAAATTTTTACCGAATCATACCTATAATATTTACTGTGATTTATACGTACCAACAGATTCTTCGCTTACAATTCAAGCAGGGGACAGTTTAATATTTCATAATGACGCTGGGGTAATTGTAAAAGGAAATTTATTTTCCCTTGGAAGTCAAGCAAACCAGATTTGGTTTACAGCCCCATTAAATTTCAAACATCATACTGATGCGCCTACTCGAAAGTTTAAAGCATCAAGCGATTCTGCTTTTAATGGAATTTGGAAAGGTGTCGCAGGTGATGTGACTTGTAAATATTTAATTATGAAATGGACTCATATTGAATATTGTGGTGGTAATGCAAGTTCTTGCCCTGGTAATCCATCTGGAACTTCCATTTTCTACAGTATTGAAGGCGGCAAGATCAATGGAACCAGTTTCCCACTATACTTCTCCAATACCAATGGAATTTTTGTATTTGAAGATTCTTGGTTATATGGTTGTCCTGATGATGCAATTCGTGTTGGCGGTGCTGGTGGTAGATTTGCTATAATGAGATGTACGTTTGAAAAATATGGAAAATCTGGCGGAGATGGTTGTAATATCAAAACTGGTGGAGTAGGTGTATTAGCCTACAATATGTGCATTGGCGGTGCTACTAACTCTCTTAAGGGTGCTAACACAGGTGCAGCACCTCTGATTCCTACTTGTCAAGTGGATTCTTACAATAATACAATTGTAAACTCTGGTTACAGAAATACAGGTAGTGGTAAAGGCGGTTCTGTTGATTATGAACAAGGGGCAAGGGGACAAGTTTACAACAATTTAGAGGTTAATTGTAAATACGGAATTAGGTTAAACCAACTTTTTCCTGATACAACCTATATGTATTCTCATTATGGATATAATTATTACTGGGCTGATAGTTTAAGTGTTGCAAATCAGATATTCGAAACAGTTTATGGGTCTGTTACTAAACCAGTAGCAACAGATTTTCCAAATCCATTTTCTTATTTACCTGCAAATTACAATTACTTGCCAGATGCAAAATATGATGGTTCACCCGTGGTACAGTTAGCAGGTTCAAACCCAATGTTTGTAAACTATCCATTGCCAGTTGTGGGTTATTATCTTGGAGACTTAAATGCAATTGGCGTAACCAATCCTTTTGATTTTAGGTTGCAACCTGGCTCTCCATCTATTGGCAAAGGATTCACTGGTTTTACTCCGATACAAAATATTCCAATAGACCCAGTTTATGGTCTCACGGAGTTTACACCACCAGGTTCTGATGTTGGTTGTTACCAGTCGAATGGTTCTGGCAATAAACATCACAGCTAATTTCAAATATTATTTAAAGCCCCAATTATATTTTAATTGGGGCTTTTTTATTTAAGTCATTAAATACATCCATTATTTCAATAGCTATATCGCCGAATCTTACCATTAATGTTTTGCTTAAAATTATAAAATGAAACATTCAAGTTTGTATATCGCTTACTTTTACTTTTTATTAGAAGTAGGCTTACAGAGCCTACACCAACCCGACGTTTTTTGAACGTTTTTTTTTGCTTGCTAAAAGAAAAGAAATTATGGAGAGAAGAATGGTGTATTTGGTTAATCCAATATCTGGCACCGCAAAAAAGGAAGATATAAAGCAACTTATACAGGAAATAACTACGTCAGAAAATATTCCTTTTGAGATTGTCCCTACTAATGTTAGCGGTAATTACAGCTTCCTCAAAGAGAAGATCGAAACTGAGAAAATAACAGATTTGATAATAGTAGGTGGTGATGGTACTGTAAATCAAGTGGTGAGTGCGCTTTACGAATCTGTGGATGTAAACTATGGTATCATCCCAGTTGGGTCTGGCAATGGACTTGCTTTTGCTGCTGAAATACCTCGTAAACCAAAAGATGCAATTAAATTTCTTTTCACTGGCGTTCCCAAATATGTAGATGCTTTCCGTGTAAATGAAAAATTCTCCTGTATGTTAAGTGGTTTAGGGTTCGATGCACAAGTTGCGCAGGACTTTGCTTCTAGCAATACCCGCGGTTTGTTTACTTACACCCAACAAAGCCTTATCAACTTCTTCAAAGCGCAGCCCTACCAATTTGAAATAACCGTTGATGAATTTACTTTTTTTACCGAGTCATACTTTATAAGTATTGCCAATGGTAATCAATTTGGTAATAACGTAACGATAGCACCACATGCCAATCTTAACGACGGATTATTAGATATAGTTATTGTACAAAAAATGAGTAAGGCTAAATTGCCCTTTGCCATTTTGAACCAAATAAAAGGCAACAATAAATTACAGACGTTGGTAAAAGAGATCAGTACGCAGAATGTTCTTTATTTCCAAACACCCAATATTTCTATCAAGAATCTAAAACACGCCCCTCTTCATATCGATGGTGAACCAACTGAAACATCAGATAGTTTTCAGATTAATATTCTAAAGGATTGTTTTAAGCTAATCCAATAGACTAATTAATCATCATAGAAACTCAAAGAAAAAATTGTGAATTCAAATGATTTTTCGCGTTTAATTCAATTCCAATCCCTATATTTGCATCCCTTTACGGATGGTGCGGTAGCTCAGTCGGTAGAGCAAAGGACTGAAAATCCTTGTGTCGCCGGTTCGATCCCGGCTCACACCACAGAAAAGACTCAGAGTAATCTGGGTCTTTTTTATTTACTCTAAGAACAGCACTCTCTCTCTATTTTCCAAACTTCGACACTCATAATAGGGTTGCAACTTTTAATCAGTTATCGCTAAACCCTCTGAAACCCTTTAGAATCAGCCTTTTCTACTTCTAGCCCCTCATTTCCTTACGCTTGCCGAACTTCTAACCACTTGGTTAAAACTTCCAACCACTTGGTTCGAAAGAAAATACCGCTTGGTTGAAGACTGCTTTTGTTAGTTTTGAGGTTGATTGAAGCAAAAGGCTGTTTCAAACCAAGTAAGTCGAACTTTCAACCACTTGGTTCAAACATTTCCTGGCGTAAGGAAATGTTGGAACCAAGTGGGGAAATTACCCCAAAGTCATTACAAGTCGATGGTGTGTTATTGTAAAATGCTGTAACACATAATACTTACTCTGTCCAGTCCCAAAGTATAATATCTCAACTCATACCCCCATGAGCCATAGAAGAAGCCAACCGATAGGTGCGACTTTCTAGACCGTGGATTATCGCTAGCTACATCAGCTATGCAATAATCGAATTTATCTAAAAGGCATTCTTTGTAATAGTTATATAATTCCCTTACTAACCCCTGCCCTCTATATTCCTTTGCCACAAATAATTGTCCTACAACCACATAATTTGCATTATCTAAAGCAATGTCTTTGTAGGTTATAGTATCTAATTTTTAAATAAGGCATCCAATAAGGCATGATTGCCTTTTATAGATTTGGGTGATACCAACGCATACCCAACAACAGATTCACCATCTTTTGCAATAACAGATGGGTGTACATTGTACATTAATTTGAGAAAATCTAAAGAATAGTCTGGGGATAAAAGGCTTTGGCTCTGAGCCTCAGCTTCTGTAATGTTTTTAGTAAGATTCAGTTTTAGAATTGCCTTATACCTTCTAATTCTGACAATTCAGAAGTAAGTTTTGATAGTAACCATTTGCTTTATTTATTCCTCAATTTAAAATGTCTTTTACGAATTGTCTTGTATTTTGTCTTGAATAATTAGCGGATAATAAGTAGCCACTCTCCTATTGTAAAACGAAGCTACCATATATCCAATACCGCATCCTAGTATTGTGCCACACAAAATATCGAGCGGATAATGTACTCCAACATATACCTGCCCGTAGGCAATACTGGCAGCCCAAAGGAAGAAAGCCCATTTATATTTGGAAAAGTAGGGTTTAACGGTCTGTGTTAAAAACATGGCAAAACCAAAATGATTAGTAGCGTGGGACGAGGTAAAACTATACCCCCCAGAACAGTAATTTAGCAGTAGCCTTACTTGATATTGCATCTCTGGGTCTGAACAAGGGCGAAGACGCATAAAATAGTTTTTGAAAAAACTACTACTCACCTGATCAGTCAAAACAAGATTAAAAAGTATGAATGCTAACCAAGGCCAAGTTCTTTTGCCAAAGTTGAAAAACATAAAACTAAGGATAAAAACATAGAGTGGTGTCCAAGTATTTGCCTCGCGCCACCAAGGGTAAACGCTATCCAGAAAGGAATTTGTGAAAGTGCTGTTTAGCAGGACAAAGAGTTTTTTATCTTCCTGAATAAGCCATTGCATAAAGTAGGGAGTAGCCCTTAGAAGTAATTGCATTGGGTAAAGATACGTTTATGATTAACTGGATTAAATGAAATCAATCATCCTTGTATTAACCCCAGAAAACTACTTTCATTTTCCTAACGTTCATTATTCCAGATTTTTCTTTACCTCTTCTATTTTTAGTTTCAGTTCTTCGGTACTTTTATCAATGTTAGCAACCTTTTCTGTTATCTCAACAATATCCTTTTCCACTTCTGCCAGTTTTGCTGTTACCTCGCTAATATCCCTTTTTACCTCGGCTATTTTGGTCTCTTTTTGCGTTACCTTTTCTGCCATTCGTTCTTTAAAGTTATCAGTCCAAGCTGTATTTAGCTTTTCTTGCATGTCGGCAAGGTCTTCGGTAATCTTAGCCAAAAACTCGTTTTGGTTCTTAAGCCTTAGGTGCTGCCTGCTATGAAAATCTTTTTTATTGATTAATATTTTATCCAAGTTTTCTTTATCAAACGTTCTTTTTTCTAGCTTTTCAGTGAGCACTTTCAAAAAGTCTGTTTGTTTTACCAACCACTCAGCCCTTTTCATTTCGTTCGTTTTCTTCCTCTCTTCCCATTCTTCCTGCTTTTTCTGCAACTCTTCTCTATGCGCGTCCCAAGCTTTGTTTAACTCGGCACTTATCATCTCTAATTTAGCATAAATCCGCTGCTTATCGTCCCGTGTTAGTTCGTCCTGATTTTCATTTAATAACCTACGCACCTCTTTCAAACCTTCCGACTTCATTTTTAGCGGTGCCTTTGGTTCTGCTTCTTTATTTGCCAAAATCCATTCTACAGATTCTGGCGCAAAGCCAATGCTTACCAAATATTCCGTTAATTGTTGCAATGCTTGATACAAGAAATTGGTAGAAGCATCTGGATGACTTGCCTCAATCGTTTCTATTATTACCAGCGACAACTGATGCGATAAATGAACTTGCTCAGCCTTTGCTTCGCGCAAATGCGTATAAAACTCATTCTCTTCTTGCTTTAATTTTTCCCTTAGTTCGCTAAAATGATCCCAAGCCGCTGTTCTTCTTTCTTTAGATGGCCATCGGGGTTGTTTAAAATAATCGAAAGTCTTATCCATTTTTGCTTTCAAATCGCCGATGGCTTCTCTTTCGGGGTTATTAGAATAAAATCCATTGCGAATAGTCGTTTCAATTTCTTTTATAAGTAGTTCTGCATTGATTGCAAACGCCTCATTTTCGGATGTGATAGTATCCTGCTTCTCTTTTAATAAATCGGCAAGGGTTTGAAACTTACTCCAGTTACTTTGTTTTTCCTCAGCGTCGGCAAAGTTCGTAGCCCTAAAATACTCAATGATTTCGCTTTTCATTTGCCACAAAGTCTTACCATTAAAGTTATTTATGCCGAAGCCTTTAATCTGTTCATCAAATTTTTCTATCTTAAGGTGTAGTTCCGCTGCTGTCATTTTTTATCTATGTTACAAGTTAATCAAAGCCAATCATTGTTTATTTATCCTACGAATTTATTGTATTTTATTACATAGCAAATTTAAAGGCTAATTGATGAATTAAGATAATAGAAAAAAACAACTATTTTCTTTATTCGAGAACCGGTAGGAGCGAGAATCGCAACTAGGCGACGGCTAATTACGATTCTCGATTTACATTCCTTTCAGGGAGTAAAAAAGGTCAAATATTATTTATTTAATTGAAATCTATTTTTCTTAAAATAAGCCCAAAAACTGCGAAAAAGTGCTTTCATGAGCTTAAATCAATGCTTTTTACTCTTTTTGAGCGATTAAACATTAATGTTTGCCAATCTATCCTTTACTAAATAAGTAAAACATGGGTGCTTTTTGTTGGTGAATACCTCAATTTTAATCAATAATTGCTCGTGACAATGCCATTGTCATCACGAGGAACAACAGCATTGCTACGAACGATAAATGCCTTAAAAAGCGTGCTTTTGGATGTATTTAAGCAAATTGGGTTTAATAAAAGGGCAAAAGTGAGCAGAATTAGGGCAAAACGGGGTGATAAACAGCCTTTATTGGGTTGAAAATCCCGTAAGTAATAAAGGCTCTTAATCACTACATCAAACCCTATGAATTATTCAACTACTACCTCCAATTGTTTAACAGTTTACTTCCAAACCAAAACACCTTTGCATCGTGGTAATTCTGCCATCATTAACACTCATACAATATGTATATGTCTGATATAATGTCTATTGGTCTTGCCGTGACCGTTTCAAT
>JANYEX010000179.1 GCA_025359725.1 Chitinophagaceae bacterium
TAAAGGTATAAGCTGTACCATTGGTTAAACCTGTTACTGTAATTGGACTAGCTGTACCTGTTGCAGTTAATCCACTTGGATTGGAAGTAACTGTATATCCTGTAATGGCTGAACCACCATTATTAGTTGGGGCTGTGAATGATACACTCGCTTGCGCATTACCCGCTGATGCGGTTATGGCCGTTGGAGCATTGGGTACAGTATTGAAAAAGGAGTTTGGAGTACCAATTCCATAAAGATTGGTTGATGATGTTGATAAGCTTACAGAAGATATGGTGGAAACATTAAAAGGATTACTACCACTCACTGAACCCAAAGAGGATTCTGTATACCCACCCGAATATGTGCCTAATACCACATTACCACTTGAATAACTACTTCCCTGATTTGAAATATTGTATTGATAGGTAATTATGGCACTGCTTACAGTACTTGATAATATTGACCATTGGGTATTGACAACATTATTTGGTAATAGTGGATTATTAGTAAACACAGACCCGACGCCGACTGAAATATCAGTAACATTAGTAGTGCCAGCAAAACTCAATGGATTATAGCTTGAAGTAGAAGTGCCGATAGGGAATATTGTAGGAGTTGGATTTTTAGTTGGACTTGTACTATTTACACTTTGCATCTTTAAAACACCATTACCATTAGTAACAATATAATTTCCGCTATTTCCTCCACTAATACTATTTACAACCCCACCATTTAAAGCTGAGGCGGATAAAGTTAGATTATTGCTTCCCAAAAGTAAAAATCCGGAAGTAAGTGTTAGTGTTCCATTGATTGTAAGGGGATTAGTTAAAGAAAACGTATTGCCTATACCAATTGCGACCTCCAAATTGCCTAATATTCCTATTGATATTGAAGGCGAAGAACCTGTCAAAGTAATTTTACCAGCACCTTGATGTGTACCACTACCCGTTATATTGCCTGACAAATTTATAGTATTACCATTGTCATTAAAATTGCAACCACTTGAAATTGTAAGGTTGCCAGAGAGATTCAAATTTGTATTTGAAGTTACATTGGCATTAATAGTTACACCATTGGGCGAGATAGAAAGATTAGAATTTCTGAAATTTACATAAGCACCCGAACCCACCGGAGAACTCATTGTAGCGTAAACTGTTGTACCTGAAACCGAGCTTACAGTACCATAAATTGTTTGTCCTGCCCCAACACAGATCGACTGACCTGCGGCAATTTGGCTCGTATTGGAAACTGTAAAAGAAGTGCTACCCGTTCCTGATGAGGATGTTGTTGTTGTTCCACAAACAATTGTACTGAATGGCGTTGAAGTCGCACCATTAAAAGTATAATTAACCCCTGCGCTAAAGCTATTAGTTGTAGTGGATATATTATTATAATTCATGGAGGCATCCAGCCCATTTGTATTACTTGTAATCACATTTGCACCACTTCCAAAGCCAACATAATATCCGTTATATGGCTGAATAGTTCCTGTAGCCCCAAAGTTAACCGTCGCACCACTAGGAATTGTTGAGCTTCTTTTTATGGTGGCATTAGAAGAACTAAGATTCAAAGTAGTACCCGAAGACACATTAAGCGTTGCACTTGAAGGGGAGCCACTGCTTCCTGCCCCAATAGTAATATTACCATTCAAAATAACTGTGTTACTTGTACCATTGATTGTTAATCCACCACTGTAACTTCCTGCTGGCAAATATTGTGTACCACTACCATCATAAACCAAACTACAGGCTTGGGTAGTGGTAGCAGAAAAAGTCCCTGCAATAAAGGGAGCTAATGAGTTACTCTCTACTTTCAAAGTCGCTTGAGTCTGCACACTGACTGTCCCTGCAATGGAATTGCCAGCAGGAATTCCTAGTGTAGTTGCAGTTGAACCGTTTCCAACTAATACATAAGAACCTGTACCCGAAACAGTCCATGTTGCGGAGGTACTACTGTAAGAATTTACTGTTGTCGTTTTGGTAATGTTAAAAATCTGACTTGCACTGGTAAAGTTTGTAGGATTACTACCCGTACCATTCGAGTTCAATGTCCAGCTAGTAAGTGCATCTAAATTACCAGACTGATAATAATAATTAGTTTGTGCCGTTACTGTTAAGCAAATAAATACAGTAAGAGAGAGGAGTAGAGATAACTTTTTCATACGCTTTTAATGTTGTTGTTTAATTATTGTGATACTGTGATAAGACTCTTTTTAAAACATTAGGGTATTAGCATATTAGTTAGAAATGAATTACTAACAAATTGCTTTTGTTATGCAATAAAATTCAACCTAAAAATAAACTACCTTACAATGAATTGACTAAACAATAAGTACTACTAAACTAAAAGGTAACGGGAGCAACAAGTCAATCGTGTGTTTCTAAACGAGCAATCTGTGGATATCGGACACTAAAAGACTAAAAGAAAACTTTACAGAACAGCTAGATACATTTGCTGTCTGTTCTTCATTTTAAATGATGCGTACGCCAACCCAGTCACTAATAAGGCTACATTCATCCCACCATCAAAAGGAACGACTGGCCCACCATCGCCTATTAAACCACCACCAGTTGGGCTACCCACTCCGCCAATTCCTGGATCATCGGCAGGGCTTTGAGCTTGTACAACTGTGTTTACTAATAAACTTAACGTTATTGCCATAGCGAGCAAACCGAGTGTTTTTGTTATTGTATGCATACTAATTGTTGTTAAAATATCTATTTAATAATTGAATTACCTCCTTGTCTTCTTTTAAAAAAGTCGTTTACTGCTCCTTTTGATTACCTTGTTTTACAGTCATCCCAAGCCTGTAAGTATCCAAAAAAAATCATTTGCTGCCACGGTAGTTCTACCTCCAGCCTCAAAACTGTCGTTTGCTGTCACGGAGGTTTCTCCGCCTGACCAAACGGTCTCGTTTGCTGTCACGGTGGTTTATCCGCCTGACCAAACGACGTCATTTGCCAGAAAAGGAGTTCTACCTCCACAGTAAACGACTTTTCTCGCTGTAATAATTATCAAACATCAGATTAAAACCAAGGATACGGCCCACCAACACAACTAACTAAGCAGGCAGCATCCAATTTGGCTTCTCTCTCTCTTTTTAATTGATAATTGACAATTGATAACTAGATTGCAAATTCTCAACTCTCTATTATTACAATTATCCATTATCAATTAACTATTAAACTTGACTCATGAACAATTAGTTTACTACCTGCTTCTCTGATGGTTACACTGTAGTTACCTGCTGACAACGTATTAGTGATGTTGATAGCATGGGTTGCACTTCCACCTTCGTGGCTGATTGCTTCCTCATGTACCTTCTGGCCTAATGTGTTGTAAATACTTACCGTGTATTTTCCCGCAACTACACTACCCAAACTAATGTTCAGCGTCTTGCCTCTCAATGGATTTGGATAAACCGTGAATCGAGAATCGGTAGTCGTAAGTTTGGCAACATTGCTATAACTTATTTCACTTGTGGTACTTACTGCCTTGATGCGGTAGTAGGTACTTGTAACCACTTCTTTATCTGTTGCCGTGTAAGTAGCAGTTGCTGTATTCTTAGCAGTTGCAGTGGCTATGGTTGTGAAGTTCTCAGCATCTGTTGATTTCTCAACTTCATAACTG
>JANYEX010000196.1 GCA_025359725.1 Chitinophagaceae bacterium
GTTTGGTGGTGCTGGTGTGGGCAAGACAGTATTGATTCAAGAGTTGATTAATAATATCGCTAAGGGACACGGTGGTTTATCTGTGTTTGCTGGTGTGGGCGAACGTACCCGTGAAGGGAACGATTTGTTGCGTGAAATGATCGAGGCTGGCATCATGAACTATGGTGACAAGTTTAAGCATAGCATGGAAGAAGGCGGATGGGATTTGAGCAAGGTTGATTTGGAAGGATTGAAAGAAAGCAAGGCTACTTTCGTATTCGGACAAATGAACGAACCTCCAGGTGCACGTGCCCGTGTTGCCCTGAGTGGTTTGACTGTTGCTGAATATTTCCGTGATGGTGATGGTACCGGTAAAGGAAAGGACATTTTGTTCTTCGTAGATAATATCTTCCGTTTCACTCAGGCAGGTTCTGAAGTATCGGCTTTGTTGGGTCGTATGCCTTCTGCGGTGGGTTATCAACCAACATTGGCTACTGAAATGGGATTGATGCAAGAGCGTATCACTTCTACCAAGAATGGTTCTATCACTTCCGTACAAGCGGTTTACGTACCTGCGGATGATTTGACCGATCCGGCTCCTGCAACTACTTTCGCTCACTTAGATGCAACAACGGTATTGAGTCGTAAGATTGCCGATTTAGGTATCTATCCTGCAGTGGATCCTTTAGATTCTACTTCTCGTATTCTTAATGCTGCCATCGTTGGTGCAGAACATTATGATACTGCCAACCGTGTAAAATTAATCTTACAACGTTATAAGGAATTACAAGACATCATCGCCATTCTTGGTATGGATGAGTTGAGTGACGAAGATAAAACAACAGTTTCCCGTGCAAGAAAGGTACAACGTTTCTTATCACAACCTTTCCACGTGGCCGAACAGTTCACTGGTTTGAAGGGTGTATTTGTAAGCATCGAAGACACTATCCGCGGGTTTAATTCTATTATGGATGGTGAAGTAGATCAGTATCCAGAAGCGGCATTTAACCTTGTTGGTACATTGGAAGATGCGGTTGAAAAGGGTAAGAAAATGATTGAACAAGCAAAATAGCCCCTATCCCCTAAAGGGGTATTTAAAGTAGTAAACTATGACTTTAGAAATATTGACACCAGAAAAGAAGATATACAGTGGAGACGTTTACGGCGTTCAGCTTCCTGGTATTGATGGTTTGTTTGAGGTATTGAATAAGCACGCTCCCTTGGTAAGTGCCTTGGGTAAGGGTAATTTGAAAATATTGAAAGACAAATCTACTTTCGAGAACTATACCATTCAAAGTGGCTTTGTAGAAGTATTAAACAACAAGGCTACGGTATTGGTAGAAGGTGCTACCTTGGTATAATTGATTATTCAAAATTGATACTTAATTAAAAGCCCGTGAAGCAATTGTTTCATGGGCTTTTTTAATTATCAACTATCAATGGTCAATTAAATTTCTTCATTTTTAAAACTGCATAATCAGGGTGTTCGGGGTTTACCACCAACTCCTGCCTTTGTGGATGAATCAATACATCCATTTCTTCCATGGGTATTGCACCCAGCAAAGGTTCTGTATCACCATCCAACACAAAGGCATTGCAAGTAGCAGTCCTATTCTTGAATTTTACCATTATCGGCCCCACCGTATCAAATTCTGCAATGGCACCATTGCCTAAAACAACCCTTCGCTTTTCTATAAACGGAAGTTGCAATATGGCTTGTATGTTTTCGTTTATTGCCATCATAAAAGCACCACTATCGGCTAGGATATTCAGGTGTATCCTTTTTACTTCTTCTTCCCCAATAAAGTGTTTACGGGCTAGTTCCATGTCAACTACATTTATCAATTCAATATCTGCGTACACTAGTCCCATAATTTTATTTTGAGTGAAGATAGCATAAGCTACGTTAGAAATCTGGTAACTTCTTTTGTAAAAGATTCTACAGATATGAGAAGTAACGGCTACTAATGGGTTAACGATTTGTATAAGCGATTTCCAGTTACAAACTGGTTCAACTGATAAGCCCAAGTGACCAGCTCAGCTGAACACTTAAGCTAGTGGGGATTAGTAGGGCTGCGGGATTGATAGGATAATGTTTAGTCAACCGTCCGATTTTATCGGACAGTTGAATTAGTTTGTTTCAAATTACAAATCTTTTTGGAAGAAAAAAGGAAATTGGAATAACCTAACCACTAATATCTAACCACTACTTTGCTATATTTGAAAAAATTGAAAGTTATGGAAACACTCTTGTTACAAAGCGACTCGAAGGAAGAAATAAAGCTATTGGCGACATTGGCAAACAAGATGGGATTGAAAACCAAGATTATTAAAAATGATTTTTTGGAAGATATTGCCTTGGCGAATGCCATGCAGAAAGAAAGAACTGGCGAATACGTTGACACAGAAGCATACCTTAAGAAACTTAAAACCAAATGAAGTTAAAAATTGATAAAAGCTTCGAAAAAGACACCGACAAATTGCACGATGCAAAACTGCTTTTGAAAATTGCCCATTGTGTTGAACAGATAATAACTGCTGCCACCAAAGAAGAAATCCAGCATATAAAAAAACTAACAGGATTCAAACACCATTACAGAATACGAATAGGAGATTATCGGATTGGTGCAATTATTATAGATGAAGAAGTTATTTTGGAGCGATTTATCCATCGAAAAGAAATATATAAATACTACCCGTAGCTTTTCTAAAAACAGTAATCGCTACAAATGGGTTCAACTCATAAGCCCAAGTGACCAGCTCAGCTGAACACTTGAGCTAGTAGGAAACTTTTACTACCTAAATTAAAAAATAGAATAATATACATTAGCTGCGAATGGTTAAATCCAGTTGCATGTAGCTGGTAAATTATTTGTTTATCAATGAGTAAAATTTGAGAGAATATACGTGAATACCTTTTTATAGCTTAAAAAATCATGAAATAGTTGACGAAAGACTGATTCGATATTGCTGTATTAAAGAGGTTTAGCAGCCAAAGTATATTATTCTAAAAAATTATATCTTATGCGAAGCCAATGCTTATTCAAATTATTTAAAGAATAAAGATGTTTTGTATAACTA
>JANYEX010000206.1 GCA_025359725.1 Chitinophagaceae bacterium
TAGTTAGGGCAATTTTCCATCAATCTAGTTATACTTCTCGTGCCTCGAAAGGACGATTTACTGTTTTTGAAAGTGGTTTGTTGCCTAGAATGAATTTCCGAAGAGGTCTAATCACTCTTTACATTCTTTCAGGCACACTGGCACCTAATAACTGCATCCCTGTTTTTAAAACACTAGCTGTTAGTTGTGCTAATTGCAAACGCAATGTTTTCTTTTCGTCAGACTCAGCATTGGCTATTTTTAATTCAGAATAAAAGGAACTAAATGTCTTTGCCAAATTATAAATATAGATGGCTATTTTGGATGGGTCGTACTCATTAGCAGCATCACTAATGATAGAAGGGAATAACTCCAATTCTACTATAATTGCTTTTTCAAGTGGTAATAGCTTATCTGTTAAAGCTATAGATTCCATCACAAAACCTTCGGCAGACATCTTCCGAAGAATACTCTTTATCCTAGCATGAATAAACTGAATAAATGGCCCCGTGAATCCTTGAAACTCTATACTCTCTTCTGGATTAAATACCATCTTCTTTTTGGGATCTACCCGCAACAAGAAAAACTTCAATGCACCCAAACCGATAGTGTTATACAGCCCCGTTAATTCTTCTGGATTAAAGTCCTTTACCTTACCTAATTCTTCTGTTTTATGTTGAGAGATAGCAATCATTTCGGCGACTAAATCATCCGCATCAACTACAGTTCCTTCACGACTTTTCATCTTTCCAGTAGGTAGTTCTACCATGCCATAACTAAGGTGAAAGATGCCATCGGCTGAAGGCAAGCCAAGTTTTTGACAGATAAGTTTAAGTACTTTAAAATGGTAGTTCTGCTCATCCCCTACTACGTATATACTCTTGCTACAATGATATTCTTCGTATTTATCAACCGCCAAACCTATGTCCTGCGTGATGTAAACAGACGTTCCATCCTTACGGCGAACAATCTTCTCATCTAGTCCATCTGCTGTAAGATCAATCCAAACACTACTATCTTCCTTCTGATAAAAGACACCTTTTTCTAATCCTTTTTCTACTAAATCCTTTCCTAATAGATACGTCTGACTTTCATAATAAGTACGATCGAAGTCGCTTCCAATGGCTTTATAAGTGGTATTAAACCCAGCATAAACCCATGTATTCATTCGTTCCCAAAGAGATATTACCTCTGCATCCCCTGCTTCCCAATCCTGTAACATCTTTTGTGCAGCCAACATGATAGGGGCTTTCTTTTCAGCCAAATCCTTTGTTATGCCGCTAACAGCCAATTCTTCTATTTGTCTTTTATATTCATCATTAAACTTCACATAGTATTCACCCACAAAATGATCCCCTTTCTTTCCTTCACTTTCAGGCGTTGCGCCATTAGCAAACAATTGCCACGCTACCATACTCTTACAAATATGAATACCCCGGTCATTAACGATACAAGTTTTCACAACATCATAACCATTGGCTTTAAGTATTTCGGCAATGCTCCAACCAAGGAAGTTGTTCCTTAAATGCCCTAGATGCAACGGCTTATTTGTATTGGGCGAAGAGTATTCTACCATTACTTTCTCGCCATTCTTTGGGGCAATGCCATAGTTATCATTAGTAAATTGGGATTGAAGGAAATCTATCCAAAAACTATCTATTACACTAAGATTAAGAAAGCCCTTAATTATATTGAAGCCAGTGAACAAAGAAGGATTATTAGCTACCAAGTAACTACCAAGTTCTTGTCCCAATGCATCTGGGGATTTCTTTAATTGTTTTACAAAAGCAAACAATACCACTGTATAATCACCCTCAAACTCGGGCTTGGTTGCATTTACCAGTATCGCATTTTCAGGTATCTCTACTGTATATAAGTTAGCTATTGCTGCTGTGGTGGCTTGTTTTATCTTACTTATCAAACTCATGTTCCGCTATTTTTGTGGGTTGCAAATCTAACTGTTTTTAGTCCTTACCTTTGCCGCCATTTATGCAAAAGATACACCACAGCACACGTAACTTTCTTTTATCACTGATAGATTTGTTATATCCATTGTTTAAAAGATTCATGCCACTGCAAACTTTTAGGTATGCCGCCTGCGGCGGATTTAATACTTCACTAGATATTACCCTATTCTTCGTCTCCTACAATTACATCTTTAAGAGACAACCCATTAGTTTTCCATCTGTGTTTCCGCACTTATTAATCAGTCCACATATTGCCGCCTTTTTGGTGGGGTTTATGTTTAGTTTCCCCTCAGGGTTTTACCTTAGTCGTTATGTTGTGTTTCAGGAAACATCTGTAAAGAAGTCAGAGCAATTAATTAAATACTTCTCTGTTGTATTTATTTGCCTGATGCTTAACTATGCCTTTCTTAAACTCTTTGTAGATACTTTTGGATGGTATCCGACCCCATCAAAAATACTTACTACAGTTTTTGTGGTAGCCTTTAGCTATGTGGCGCAGAAGAACTTTACGTTTATCTCTGAGGAAACGAAAAGCAAAAGAGGGATAAGTCGTAAATAATAGGTAATAGGTAATACTTATGACTTATGACTTATGACTTATGACTTATTACTTACGACTTACTAGTTACAACTTACTAGTTACAACTTAATAAAACGAATGCTACATAAAACACTATTACTCGTCTTAATATCTACAGTTGCTACTAGCTGCTTTGCACAATTAACCCCTGAGTATAAGAAAAGCAGCCCAGCAGAAACAGTCTTTGGTTTCAGGTCAGATTATGGCAGTACAATCGTACATACTCCTGCTGTTAAACCTATTGGCGGTGCAAGACCTTTTGGTTTTGGATTCGAATACAGTAAACAAGCAAAAGATTCTGCCACCTACCATTTATGTAGTGCTTTTCCACGCATCGGTTTACAGTTACAGTATTTCCATTATGGCACCCCAATCCTTGGTAATTCATATTTAGCGTCATACTTTATACAACCAGTTTATAGATTAAGTAATCGTATCAATTTTTTCTATAGAGCCTCTTTTGGTTTCTCTTATTCAGATAATCCTTTCAATCCCAACTCTAAAATAGATACCCTTAACCAGAACTATAGCTTACATATTAACCCCAATTTGCAGTTAGCCTCTGGGTTTGGCTATAGACTCTCAAAGAATTTCTCTTTAGATATAAGTGGCAATTTCAATCATATTTCTAATGGCAATGTAAAAAGACCTAACCGTGGTCTCAATTGGGTAACCGGTTCCTTATCCTTGATTTATGACCCTTCAGGTGCCCAATTACCCAATCTACATCGGGTACATGATAAGTATTGGGCTAACCGTCCATGGCATTATACTGCCGGACTATTATATGTTGCAAAACAAGATTATGCAGGCTTTACTGCCGCCTATCAACGTTTGTATGCCGCAGGTGGCAGCTTTGAGGCAAGCAAACAAATTGGTAGAATACATGGCTTTGTGGCAGGAATACAAGCCTATTATAACTCATTAAAGACAGATCCACCAAATGATGTAGTTCCATACAGTCCTTTAAAGCATTCTTCTGTGCAAGCGGGTATTTATGCCGGTCATGAGTTCTTGATGGGCAGGTTTATTTTCAGTCAGGTTCTTGGCGTTTACATCACCCCACATCCCGCCATCTATACCAATCTGTTTCATCAGCACACGCTTCGCTACCTGATAGACACTCATTGGCAAGCCGGGTTTGGTTTCCGAGCGCACGAATCCGACGCTGACTTTATATGTTTGAATGCTTTTTATAGGTTGTAGATCAGTATTGCTGAAAAGCCTTTAGATGTTCATCCCTCATACGATTTGCCAATGAGACTGGTTGTAACACTTTCACATTGTTACCATAAGAAAGTAACTCCATCACAAAATCGTGGGTGATGTATAGTTTCAGCTTTATCCTCAGTTCCTTTTCATTATCAACCAGTATTTCTTGCGATGTGTGCAACGGAAGGCTCTTTATATATTTTCCTTGTTCTGGGTCAAACAATAGTATCACTTCCTCCAGATTATCTTCTTTAGGGGTTATGATACCGTAGCTGTATTTGAAAAAATTGTTTTTATCGAATGTCGTGGGTACTGCAAACTTAGTCCTTCCAATTTCTAGTGCTGCCATCCTATCCAAAGCAAAGGTTTTGGTTTGGCCGTCTTTCACGTTTTTGCCTATCAAATACCACCTGTTCTTAAATTCCTTCAAACAATAAGGTTCCACAAGCCTGTTGGTTATGGTTTCGTCCCAATACTTTTCATAGTCAAACCGAATCTGTAGTTTGTTTTTGATGGCATGTATCAACCCATACATGTTTTCCGTTCCTTTTGGTTTCATGCGCTCAAAGTGTATATAGTTGGACAAGTCCTCGGCCATGTTCAGCACATACAAGGTATCAAAAGCCTCCAATAGTCTGTCGCTTTTTGCGGGGTCTCCCTCGTCATCTATGTAGTAAACTTTTTGCGTGAAGTCATATTTGATTTCTATCGAGTAGAGGCTGAATATATCCTCTGCGTCACGCTTAAAAGTGCGTTTGGAAATGGTATAATCATAATCTTCAATCTCAGATTGTTTCTCCAAATAATTGGCTATCTCATTAAAGTCAGACGGTTTACGCCTGAGCTTATTCACAATATGCTTGTATCTAATTAGTGCTACTTTGCGCGACATAAGTTGATTGTTTTCTATGCAATACCATTATTACTTATCAGGTTTATTATCAGTTGCACCATCAATTCTTTTTCGTTGGGGTTGCTTTGTGCTACCAACAATGCCAATGCAACCAATGCGTTGTCATTAATCTTCAACTCACCGTTTGCTTTAAATCTATGCCTATTCTTTTCCAAGAACCATACAAACATAAAAGCCCCAATGCGTTTATTACCATCGCTAAATGGGTGGTTCTTAATGGTGAAATACAACAAATGACTTGCTTGTTCTTCAATACTTGGATAAACATATTGCCCACCAAAAGTTTGCACTATGTTACCTAATATCCCTTTAAAGCTTTCATCTTTAGGATTACCGAACAATGCAGTTGCTTCTTTGGCTACTATCAATTGTCTTTTAAGTTCGCTTATGGCTTCTACGGCTTCCGCATATTCTATTTCGTAAGTAATGTTTTCGTTTAAAGAATCAGTTTCAAGATTGTTGCTATCATATTTATTCAATAGTATAAAGCTTTGTGTGTAGTTCTTTATTATTTCAAATAATCCCTTAGCCTCCTGCAGTTGCAACC
>JANYEX010000308.1 GCA_025359725.1 Chitinophagaceae bacterium
TCATATAACTGCCTACCGACTGAAACACACAAGAAGGTGGGGAAGGAAACTGGTGAAACGGCACATATTGAAAGATTGAACAACACTATCAGACAACGCTTTAGCAGAATGGTGCGCAAAAGCTTGTCCTTTTCAAAAAAAGAATATATGCTCAACCTCCACTTTAAATTGTGGGCTTACTGCTATAACGTAAATATCAAAAAATAAATCAACTATATTGTAACACTACCCCATGACTTTATGATATTCTGAACGCCATCATGGAAATTGACAGTTTCTTTCTTGATACGCCAAAAGAATTTACACATTATCAAAAAGATCTTCGTACAAAGAGGGCTACAGAAAGAAATATTGAAATCATTGGTGAGGCAATGAGTAGAATTTTGAAGCAAGAAGAGTCAATTATAATAACCAATTCGAGAAAACTTGTTGATGTTAGAAACCGTATTATTCACGGATATGATTCTGTTTCCGACGATATTATATGGAGTATTGTTATAAAACACCTTCCAATACTACAAAAAGAAATAGAAATATTCTTGGGAGAATAACTATCAAAATAACTGATAATAATCAATACCTGTTTGTCACATACCCCACTCACTTCCTTACATTTGCATCCTATCAGTTTTTTTGTAAATAGAATAGTTTTTCAATGGAAACAATTGGTTGGCTAATCTTTGTTTTTATTAAAATCACTTAATTATCGTTTAATAATGGAGATAACCGTACAGACTGCACAGCAGCTTCGCCTAACGCTTGAGGAATTTGAGTTGATAAAAACCAAACTTGGGCGCACACCAAACTTTAATGAACTCTGCTGTTTCAGTGCTATGTGGAGCGAGCATTGTAGCTATAAGAATAGTATTAAATGGCTAAAGACCCTTCCGCGCGATGGGGGTAAAATGTTGGTTGCCGCTGGAGAAGAGAACGCTGGCTTAATGGATTTGGGTAATGGTTTTGGTGTGGTATTTAAAATTGAAAGTCATAATCACCCTAGTGCTTTAGAACCTTTTCAAGGTGCCGCAACAGGTGTGGGTGGTATTCAAAGAGATATTTTTACGATGGGTGCAAGGCCAATTGCTTCACTGAATAGTCTTCGTTTTGGCAACCTGAAAGATAAAAAGACACAACATTTATTGGGTGGCGTAGTGCATGGTATTGGACATTATGGCAACTGCTTTGGCGTTCCTACCGTTGGGGGTGAGGTTTATTTTGAAGAATGTTATCATACCAATCCTTTGGTAAATGCCATGAGTGTTGGTATTTTGGAAAATGGGAAAACCGTTAGTGCCATTGCATTGGGCGAAGGAAATCCTGTGTTTTTTGTAGGAAGTGCTACGGGAAAAGATGGTATTGGCGGAGCAAGTTTTGCTAGCGCAGATATAACAAAAGATAGTGTGCAAGAGTTGCCAGCCGTTCAGGTGGGTGATCCTTTTCAAGAAAAGAAATTGTTGGAAGCCTGCCTCGAAGTATTAGAAACTGGTGCAGTAGTAGGTATGCAGGATATGGGTGCGGCAGGTATTATCTGTAGCACAGCAGAAATGAGTGCAAAAGGTGGAGTAGGAATGCGGATAGATTTGGACAAAGTGCCTACCCGCCAAAAAGATATGAAAGCTTGGGAATTGCTATTAAGCGAAAGCCAAGAAAGGATGTTGATGGTGGTAGAAAAAGGGAAGGAAGCAGAAGTATTGGCGGTGTTTGAAAAGTGGGACTTGAGTGCAAGTAATATTGGTGAAGTAACTACTGATGGTTTATTGAAGTTTTATCTTCATGGCGAACTAGAGGCTGTTGTTCCTGCGGAAGAATTGGTATTGGGCGGTGGTGCACCGCAATATACTAGGGAATATACCGAGCCAAAATATATGGAAAAAATTGCTGCTTTCAAGTTGGAAGAAATAGCTGATGTAAAAGATAATGCAGAGCTGAAAGCGGTTACGGAACAATTGATTCAACTGCCAAATATCGCTTCAAAGCGTTGGATTTATACGCAATATGATAGCATGGTTGGTGCGGCAAATATGAGTACCAACGAACCTAGTGATGCTTCTATCGTGTTAGCAAAAGGAACTGGAAAAGCATTGGCAATGACGGTGGATTGTAACAGTAAATATGTTTTTGCAGATCCTCACAAAGGTGGAATGATTGCCGTTGCAGAGGCTGCCCGTAATATAGTTTGTAGTGGTGGCGAACCTTTGGGTGTAACAAACTGCTTAAACTTTGGTAATCCTTACGACCCCGAAGTTTATTATCAGTTTGTAAATGCAGTTACTGGTATGGGCGACGCTTGTAGGAAGTTTAATACCCCGGTTACAGGTGGTAATGTGAGCTTCTATAACCAAAATCCTGGTGGACCAGTTTATCCTACGCCTACTATTGGAATGGTTGGGGTATTGGAAGATTTGAATCAGAAGATGACCATGTATTTCAAGAATGAAGGGGATGTAATTGTTTTGATAGGAAAACAACAGAATGATATTGGCTCGTCGGAATACTTACATAAACTAAAAACCACTGAATATTCTCCAGCACCTTACTTTGATTTGGAAGAAGAGTTTGCTATGCAACAAGTTATAGCAGGAATTATTAAAGACAAATTGGTTGAATCTGCACATGATATAAGCGAGGGTGGGTTGATAGTAACACTGTTAGAAAGCGGTTTCCAAAAAGAATTAGGATTTACTGTTTCTGACAAATTAACCAGTATCCGACAAGATGCTTTCTGGTTGGGAGAATCACAAGGAAGGGTTGTGGTGAGTGTTTCTAAAGATAAATTGGCTGAGGTGAAAGATAGGTTAACTTCCGCAGGACAAGAATTTACAGAGTTGGGAATAATAACAAAATCTATTAATGTTAATGGAGATGATTGGGGCAATATCGCAGACTGGAAAGAGAAATATGATACTGCAATAGAGAAGTTTTTGAAGTAAGTAGATTTTGGTATCTTCACGAGCAAATAAAACAAAAACATCATGGGATTAATTTACGCAGAGTTGGAATTGATTAATGCGGAAGACATAGCATTGGCTCGGAAACACATTATCTGCGAAGAAGAAATTAAACGCATGAATGTTACTGCTTTGGTAGATACTGGAGCTTATATGCTTTGTATCAATGAAAGTGTACAAGAACAATTGCAATTACCTGTTTTAGAATTGAGAAAGAGAGTGAATGCGGATGGACAGATAAAGGAATATAAAGTAGTAGGCTCCATTGAATTGAAGTTTAAAAACCGTCGCACTCTCTGTGAGGCTATGGTACTTACTGGTGATAATGAAATATTGTTGGGTGCTATACCATTAGAAAATATGGATGTAATAGTCCACCCTCTCATACAAGAGTTGATTGTTAATCCAGATCACCCTTATTATGCACAAATGTCTTTGAAACACATTGTGAAACCGAAAGACAATAAGGAAGAGATTTAAAAATCGTTATGTCAGGAGCAAAGACAATTAATACAACCAGTAAATTTATAGTCGTTACTGGTGCAGCGGGCTTTATCGGTTCTTGCATGGTTCAGTATTTAAATGAACATGACTTTACCAATCTTATTCTGGTGGATGACTTTGGTATTGAAGCAAAGCGTGTAAACTGGGAAAGCAAACAATACGAAGCCATCGTAGAACGCCAAAGTTTATTTGAATGGTTGGAAAGAAATGAACCTAAAATTGATGTTTTCATTCATTTAGGAGCAAGAACAGATACGACAGAGTTTAATTATGCCATTCATGAAGAATTGAACGTTGTTTATTCTCAAGATGTTTGGAAATATTGTACCGAGAATAATATCCCCCTTATTTATGCTTCTTCAGCAGCTACTTATGGTGGTGGAGAATTGGGTTATGATGATAACCATGAGGTAGTTGAAAATCTGAAACCACTGAATCCTTATGGTATCAGTAAAAATGAATTTGATAAATGGGCATTAAAACAAACTGAAACCCCTCCTTTCTGGGCGGGCTTGAAGTTCTTTAACATATACGGTCCTAACGAATATCACAAAGGAAGGATGGCTAGTGTAATCTGGCATTCATTCAATCAAATAAAGAAAGATGGTTTAGTGAAATTATTTAAAAGCCATCGTCCAGACTTCAAGGATGGAGAGCAATTGCGCGACTTTGTTTATGTAAAAGATTTGGTGAAAGTTATTTATTGGATGATGGAAAGAGCGGGAATCGAAAGTCGAAAGTCGGTAGTTGAAGAACATGCTAGGTCTAGCGATTCACGATTTACGATTCACGATTCTGGTTTATATAATCTAGGAACAGGTAAAGCCCGTAGTTTTTATAATTTGGCATCATCCACTTTCAGAGGATTAGACTTAGATCCGAACATTTCTTTTGTTGATATGCCGATAGATATCCGGGACAAATACCAATATTTTACTGAAGCTAATATGCAGAAGCTTAAAGCTGCTGGTTATACCGATACTTTCTACACTTTAGAAGAAGGGGTGGATGATTATGTAAGAAACTATTTGGCAGAAGGAAAGATTTGGTAGATTTGATTAAACGTATTTGTTATGAGTGAAATAGAAATAAAGAAACAGAAATCATTTCAATTGATTCAAGAGGTTGATGACGAAAATATAATTGAAGAGGTTGTGAAATTCTTACAAGAAAAGAAACAAACACTTTCGGCTAATGAAATATTTTCAAAGATTTCATCAAGTTATGACAATACCTTAAGAAAGCTTGCCAAATGATTTACAAACAAGAGGTTTTATTGTATCATCAATTATCTATTAAAAGATATGGTGGTGCAGATGGTGTAAGAGATGAAGGAATGTTAAGTAGTGCCATCGAAAGACCTTATGCCAGTTATGGCGGAATAGAATTATACAAAACACCTTTCGAAAAAGCTGCGACCATCTTAGAAAGTATAATAAAAAATCATCCATTTGTGGATGGAAATAAAAGAACAGGATTTATCGCTTGCGGTGCTTTGCTTTTACGTAATAGTTACGAATTGATTGCAACGGAAAAAGACGCTTACGATTTTGTAATTAAGGTAGCTAGTTCTCATCTTGAGTTCGAAGAAATAGTTTTTTTTATAGAAGCTAATACTAAACATATTTAACAACATATCATGTCTAAAAAAATAGCCATCATTGGTGGTGGCAATCTAGGTTCTGCCATTGCAGAGGGTTTGATTAATAGCGGGTTCATTAAGCCCAATCAACTTTTAATTACTAAAAGAAATGTTTCTACACTCGATTCTTTAAAAGAAAAGGGTGTGCTTGTTAGCAATAATAATCTAGATACTGTAGCATTTGCCGATTATATAATTTTAGCTGTGAAGCCTTTTCAGATAAAGGACGTCTTAACCCTTATGCTTCCAAATCTAGATGCCCAAAAGCATGTGTTGGTAAGTGTTATCACTGGTGTTTGGGTAAAAGATATTGAGGAAGTTATCGGTAATCAGTTCCCCATTTTCCGTGCAATGCCAAATACAGCTATTGCCATTCAGGAAAGTATGACTTGCATTAGCGATAGCAATGCTACCAAAGAACAGAAGGAGTTTGTGGGTAATGTTTTTGATAAACTAGGCAAAACTGTTTTCATAGAAGAAAAACTAATGGATGCTGCTACTGTTCTTGCTGCTTCGGGTACTGCATTTGCGATGCGTTATATCAGGGCAAACATTCAAGCAGGAATAGAAATTGGTTTCAGCGCAGCAAATGCTTCTTTAATTGCGGCTCAAACCGTAAAAGGTGCTGCGGATTTATTACAAAAGAAGGGTTCTCACCCAGAACAGGAAATTGATAAGGTAACTACTCCGAAGGGGTGTACCATTGCTGGCTTAAACGAAATGGAACACCAAGGCTTTAGTTCATCATTAATAAGAGGTATTGTTACTAGCTACAAGAAAATACTTAGCGGTATGTAATCCTGCTTATTTATCGCAGACTTTATTGAATTAATTCCTTTATTCCATACCCGTTTTTTAACGGGCTTTAGTACTATATGGATCATCCATCTTTGCCATAAAAAGTGGCTTGGTTAAGCTATAACTGATACACTATAAGTAGTCGGCCACAACTATATTATAGATAGCTTGAACGAATTAAAATTTACAAATAGCGATTTTCCGATAGCATTACAAATTATATTAGCTGAAAAGAGGAGTTGTTCTTTGTTACTATAATCTTTTGGGGTCATCCACCTTGCTTTTAGTTCTTTCCAAAGTCTTTCAATAATGTTCAGATGTGGCGAATAAGGAGGCAAAAAGAAG
>JANYEX010000058.1 GCA_025359725.1 Chitinophagaceae bacterium
AGGCACCGCCATTACCGTGCCTGCCAACACAAAAACGGTGGTAAACGTGGCAGATTTTGGCGTAACGGACTATGCCAACTACAGGTATTTAACCCTAGTAAACCAAAATACACTACCGGGAACTTTCTCGGTAACGATATAAAGAGGAGTTAGGATAACGAAAAATCGGGAGGAGCGGTAGGAACAAAAGACGCTAGTCTGATTGCTTACTTGCGATTTCCGTTCCTAACAATTAACGATTCTTCCTAGTGATTACATTTCCAATAAATATATATTTGCCTAACAGAGAAAAGTTCTAAGGTAGTGTACTACCAAGAGTTTATTAAGGAATTTTAATTTTATTAGCAGCATGTATATAGCATCCACACCACAGTGGCTTAGGGCTTTCTATCCATCATTAGTATGGAAAATAGATACTTCGGAAAAGAAACTATACCTCACCTTTGATGATGGCCCTCACAAAACAGCTACCCCTTTTGTGTTAAATACCCTGAAAAAGTTTGATGCTAAAGCAACTTTTTTTTGTATTGGAAAAAACGTGGATGAGAATCAGGAAGTTTATAATCAAATAATTAAAGAAGGACACTCGGTAGGTAATCATACCCAAAACCACCTTAATGGTTGGAAAACATCTAAGTATTACTACCTAAAAAACGTAGCCGTTGCAGCACAAAGGATACAATCGTCACTATTTAGACCACCGTATGGGCGCATAAGCAAGGCACAAATTAAGGACTTGCAAACCAGCGAGCCAACTTACAAAATTATTATGTGGTCGGTATTAAGTGGCGACTTCGACGAGAACCTTACCAATGAAAAATGTTTTAAAAATGTTTTAAAATACTCAAAGGAAGGAAGTATCATTGTTTTTCATGATAGTGCTAAAGCGTGGGAAAGGTTGCAATATGCACTGCCAAAAACATTGGAACACTTTAGTAAGCAAGGATTTACTTTTGAAGGATTGTAAACAATAAATAAAAACTTTATCACATAGGCACCTAAGGAACGTAAAAAAGGAAAAGAAGTAATGAAGCGTTTCACTATAAGTTCACATAGTCAAGCGTATTATTAAAACAATTTCATTATATGTTTTCTATTGCAAACTAACATAAAGACTATGTGTCTACTGTGCCTATATGGTGAAGAATAGTAGGTATAATCATATAATCATAAATAAAAAAAAGGCAGAGGTAGAAACCTTAGCCTGTTATAATCCGTACCCTATGAAAACAATCTTCAATCTATTTAATCCAGTAGTCTATCTCTGTACGCGTTGTTTATTTTGTTAGCCATAATAAAACGAGTGACATGTTTGTTTTATTTTCTTAGACTTATTTATTTTTTATTGTGTTGGGGGCATAAAATATTTTAAAATTTGCAGCATGAAATTAATAGATACACATTGCCACCTTTATTCAGAGGAGTTTAAAGACGATATTGATGAGGTAATAAAAAGGAGTAGAGCAGAAGGGGTTTGTCAGTTTTATTTGCCTGCCATAGACAGTAGTTCTTTGGTAGCAATGTTAGAACTGGAGAAGCAATATCCCAACGAATGTATTGCGATGATGGGGCTGCATCCTTGCTATGTAAAAGAGAATTATAAGGAAGAATTAAAGATTGTAGAAGACCAGTTGGCACAGCGTTCTTTTGCTGCTGTTGGTGAGATAGGGTTAGATTTTTATTGGGATAAGACGTTTGCTACACAACAATATGAGGCATTTGAGCAGCAAATGCAATGGGCTTTGGATAAGCAACTACCCATAGTTATTCATACCCGCAGTGCCATGCAGGAAACCATAGAAATGGTAAAACCTTTAGCAAAAAAAGGATTGAAAGGGATATTCCATTGCTTTAGTGGAAGCAATGAAAGTGCAAAACAAATAACAGAGATGGATTTCATGTTGGGTATTGGTGGTGTTATTACTTACAAAAATGCTGGTTTGCCAGAAGCTTTGAAAGATATTCCTGTTGAATATTTGGTTTTAGAAACCGATGCACCATACCTAACACCCGTACCGTTTAGGGGTAAAAGAAATGAAAGTAGTTACCTTAAATACATAATAGAAAAACTAGCCGAAGTAAAGAATATCCCTGTTGAGGAACTCTCTACTATTACTACTGCAAATGCGGAGAGGATTTTTAAAAGTCGATAATAGGAAGGAAGAATCGTAAATCGGGAGGAACGAAAATCGCGAGTTGGTTGCTAAATGCTTGCTGTTTTCGTTCCTCCCGATTTCCATTTCTCCTACTATTTCCACATTGTTAATAATTATTTAACCCATAAAAGTGTTAGTGACGATTATTATCTCGTAATTTTCACAAAACTTTATTATATGAGGTGGAGAAAATTTAATGGCGAGTCAATCAACCTTCCAATTAAGGAAGCAGTAGCCGATGCAATCCGCTCGGAAGTAGCAAAAGGAACCAAGCTAAAAGTGTGTATTGGCACTGATAGTCAGGTGAAAGGTGCTGATACCGAGTTTGCCACTGTCATTGTTTTTTTGAGGGAACATGCGGGTGGTTTTATGTACATCCACAATGAAAAAACAAAGCAAAAGTTTCACCTAAAGGAACGTATGCTTAGCGAAGTAGCAAAAAGCATTGAGATTGCTTATGCCCTTTGCGATTTATTTATTGAGTTTAAAGTGGATATGGAAGTACATGCAGACATCAACACCAATCCTGCCTTTAAAAGCAATGACGCATTGAAAGAAGCAATGGGCTACATCCTAGGAATGGGGTTTGCATTTAAGGCTAAACCAGAAGCTTTTGCTAGTAGCTGCTGCGCCGACAAAATGGTGAACTAAATACGCACTGAGTTTCAGCTCAGCTTGTTTTTGATAGAGATAACCTCTGTCCGTGGGAAGGACTCCCTTATATTTTTATCAATTGACAATTAATAATTGTCAATTATGACTTCTGCACCTCTTCCCATTCCGCATTCAAGCGTTGTATTAAGTCTAATATCTCTTCTCTTCCTTTATTTTTAGTGGCACTTGTTACAAAACTTTGAGGCAAGAATTGCCAAGTTTCTCTCATAGCATCCAAAAATGCTTTTACATTTCTATCTACAACGCCGGGCTTTTCTTTATCGGACTTAGTAAAAACCAAAGTGAAAGGTATTTGCCATTCTGCCAACTGAGTTAAGAATGCCAAATCTATTTTCTGAGGACTATGGCGACTATCTATCAATACAAAAACATTAATTAGGTTTTCTCGCTTGCGCAAATAGTTTTCAATCATCTGTTCCCAACGGCGGCGTGTACTTTGAGAGATGACGGCATATCCATAACCAGGCAAATCGACTAAGTTCCATTTAGCCCTTGGCCCTTTTGTTCCAGAAGTACTTTCTATTGCAAAATGATTTATTAATTGAGTTTTACCCGGTGCCGATGAAGTTTTTGCAAGCCTCTGTTGCTTACAGATAGAATTTATTAATGATGATTTGCCCACATTGCTACGCCCAATAAAAGCATATTCTGGCCTGTCTGCGGGAGGGCATTGGGCAACATCCGGAGAAGAGATTACGTAAGTCGCTGATATGATTTGCATCGTGTAAAGATATAGTTAGGATGGTTACAAGGAAAAGTTATTCGATTTTATGTGGTGGTCTATTGATATATCAACAAAATAAGAGGGTAATAAAACATTACTGAGGTGAGTTAAGAGAAATAACACTACTTTAGCCAAAACGATTGTTATGCAAGAACCTTGGCGGATTGGAAAAATGATAAAAATAGCTGATGAAACCCCCAATACTAAACGCTTCTGGATCGAAATTCCCGAGTTAGAAAGCTTTGATTTTGAACCGGGGCAGTTTGTTACTCTCGACCTGCCTATTCATGAACAAAAGAATAAACGCTGGCGTAGTTACTCTATTGCTTCTGCTCCAGATGGGACTAACGTCATAGAACTAGTTATCGTAAGGCTTGAAGGTGGAGCAGGAACAAGCTATCTTTTTAAAGAAGGCGAAGTTGGGATGGAAGTTATGTTGCGTGGCCCTATTGGCAGATTTACTTTACCCGAAACCATCGATAAAGATTTATACCTTATTTGTACAGGTACTGGCATTGCCCCTTTCCGTTCGATGGCTAATTATGTACATGCTAAAAAGCTTCCTCATAAAAAGATTAATATCATTTTCGGTTGCCGAACTATTGAGGATAGTTTATATCTAGATGAACTAAAACTATTAGAAAAAGATGAACCCAACTTTTTCTTTTACCCTACCTATTCCAGAGAAAAGGAAGTTCCCGATGGAAGTTATACTGGATATGTTCACAAAGTTTATTCTGCGTTAGTTAATGCCTCCAAAGTAGAGGGCTGCCTTGCTCCAGCATATTTTTATTTATGCGGCTGGAAAAACATGGTTGATGAGGCGAGGGATAACTTAGTACAACTAGGATTCGATAAAAAGGATATTCATTTGGAATTGTACGGATAAAGAGCAATAAAATTAATTCAGTGTAAAAGAAGCTTTTAACCCAAAACTTTACTGCTTAGCTACGTGCACAATAAACTTCTCTTGAAAGTATTCTTCAGGAAAGATATCATAGATGGGTAACAGTTTGGGGCGTACGTTACTATCAGAAATCTCTTGGTGCAAATCACCGCCTTTTAAACAGATTAACCCATTTGCCAATGAGGCAGCATTCCCTTTACGTAATAGAGGTGATGACCAATTCCACAAATCTTTTAATGGTGCAACGGCACGGCTGATAGCGAAATGAAACTTCCTGCTTTTAATGTCTTCTACACGTGTATGCTGGGTAGTAATGTTTTCAATGCCTGTGGCTTCTGCAACGGCTTCAACCACCTTTAGTTTTTTACCAACACTATCCACCAAATGAAACTTAACCTCTGGGAAAAAGATAGCCAATGGCACTCCCGGAAAGCCTCCACCACAACCAATATCTATGACTTCCATACCCTCATTGAAATCTGCTAGGGCAGCAATACTCAACGAATGAAGCACGTGGTGGGTGTAAATATGTTCTATATCCTTGCGGGATATAACATTTATCTTTTCATTCCACTCTATGTATAAATCTTTTAATGCTTCAAACTTCTTTATTTGGGTAGGCGTAAAGTCTGCAAAGTATTTGTAGAGAATATCCATTCTTACTATTAATTATTAAATTACTTTCTATCATTCAAACAAAAATCCCAAATTACTCATTGCAATTTGGGATTAATGTGTTGATGAACTATAAATTATTTAGAAACAGTTACAGTTGCTGGTTTATTAACCGCTACAGTCATTTCCATACTGATAGCACTCTTTTCTATTTTGAGGTAGCTACCAGGATTAACTTCTATTTGCAGTGTACCATCTTCATTTATTCTGTAGATACTAGCGTGTATACCTGCATTGGTAACAATCTTTGCACCTTTTTGTAGTTCGTCAATGAATTTTTTTTGTTCTTTTGCTTTTTGTGCTTGTGGTCTAATCATGAAAAACCAAAACACTAGGATGATACCACCCATTAATAACATTTGAACCATTCCACCTTGTTTAGGATCGCCAGCTGCGAGTAACATTACATTTTCGATTGTCATTCTTTGTCTTTTTTATTGTTTGTTATTTATTTACTTATTCTCTTTTGGCACAACTACTTTATCACCTGGCGCACCTTTTACAAATCCTGTAAATACAAGATACCTGTAGGCGCCATTTGGGGTATTTGTACTAACTATAATTGTTTTATGAACGTCGCCACCACCGTGAATTTTATTACTATCAAAAGCACCAGTTACCCATCCTTCTGCACCTGGTGCAATGGGCTCTTTGGTATAATCGGCAACTGTACAACCACAGCTAGGCTTGGCATCTGTAATAATTAAAGGCTTTATACCCGTGTTCTTACACCTAAACTTTACCATTGCTTTCTCGCCCATGTTAATGGTGCCAATACTCAATACGGTATCAACCCATTGCACTGTGGTAAAGTTTGCAGTGTCGGTAGATGCTTTAACTTGCAAATCGGACTTGCCGTAATCATTTTTGCAAGAGGAAACTAATATTCCCAGAAAAAGAACAACAATAGCCAATTGAGTTTTCATCATTCTCATGTTTTATGTTAATCAATCATTAGTAAATTACCTTTTTTGTTTAAAATCAACTTTATTAATCTTATCCTTTGCCAACAACTCTTTATGAATGTTGTCCAGAATACCATTTACAAAGTGTCCACTCTGTTCGGTGCTGTACTCCTTTGCCAAATCTATATACTCATTTATCGTAACCTTGGTGGGTATTGTTTCAAAATACAAAAACTCACAAACACCCATCTGCATCAATATCAAATCCAGCGCTGCTATCCTATCCTCATCCCAATTTTGTAGTTTAGGACGAATAATATCCAACAGATAGGCTTGCTTTTCATTTGTAGTTATCAAAAGGGATTTCGCAAACTCCCACTTATCGGGTGAGATTATCTCTTGAAAATTATATATACCCGGCTTAGAAAAATAGTTGCTTACCAACTGTTCTATCATTTCGCAGTCATCATCCCAATTGCTAAATAGTTCTTCAAGGTGGGAAGTAAACACATCATCAGGTAATAATATGTCGGCAAAAATAAACCTTAATATCTCTTTTTCGTTGTTTTTATCACGGCTTTGCGTGTTTATGTATAATTGATACTCGTTACTTTCTACTAGCTTATTGTAAATCCTTTTCAGAATTGCAGCGTCTAGCATCTTTTGTGGTTTCACTTTCTCTACTGCTTTTACAAAGGAGGCATCTTCTATTATCTGCCACAAAAGTTGGTTGCCTGAAAGTTTGGTATTTACATTCAAATCATCCGCAGAAGGCAAATGTTTACTCGCTTTTTTTAGTGCATCAGTCTCGGCATACTTAGCAACTTCTGTAATGAAGTATAGTAGGTAAACCAATAGTTCTTTTGTACTTTCAAACCCTTTTTGCAATTCTACAACTGAGTTTTTTATGCTGGTATCACCATTGCAGGCATCCATCACATATAACAGTTGCATTACTTTTACCCTAATATTCCGTCTGCTTATCATTCAAAAAAGAGCTTTGTTTATCCGGCGGCGAAGATAGGGGAATTGAAACCTTTGCTTAATTAATGATTTTTAAATTATAAAGTAGCTATACCCTGCCCTCTTTTACTACCAAGCATGGTGTGGGTAATAATCGTTGTATTTATTGCCAATCAGGAATCCTACCAATATCTCGTGCGACCCGCTGCTTACAGCATTGAGAGCAGAAGTACTATAATCGTAAGAGTAACCAATGTTTACGCAATAATTTATATTGAAACCCAACATGGCAGCAAACCCATTCTGATATCTATAGCTTGCACCAGCCCAAATCATATTCTGATATTCAACCTTAGCATTAATGTCAAAACTTGTAGGCAGCGGGTTAATATAGCGTACCATTATACTAGGCAAAAAGGTAATATCCTCGTCCAGATTCATCTTGTACCCTGCCTGTGCAAATAAGTGTGGAAACAGCTTACCGGGTGTTACTAATTGATTTTGACTAGAAGAACTACTAAAATATAACTTATCGGGTAATATCTGGAGGGCAGAAAGACCAACAAAATAATTCTTCGAATAAAGCCATAACCCAGCATTCAGGTCGGGGTTTATTTTATTCAAAATACCATCCTTCACATTTCCTATTGCAGGGTCATAAGAATCGCCCCCACCCCCAAAGTTAAGCTTACTAGCATCTATGCTCAATTGCGTAATACCCGCGCTCAGGCCTAGCGAGAGATTAGTTTCATCAGTAATTTTTAGATGGTAAGCATAAGCAACATTCGCACTAAAGTGATTCAATGGCCCCGTAGCATCGTTCATAACCGTAAAACCAATGCCAGAGTGGGCATCTGGTGGCTGGTAAGCATCGCCACCAAGCATCGGATTGCGACCATGAGGATACACGCTAGTTGGTGTTTCCCTGTCCACATCGTATAGTTTCCGAACTGTGGGCGCGCTTACAGTAAGGTAAGTAGTAACGGGGGCATCCTGCAAACCAAGCCATTGTATGCGATGGCTTGCCTTAATGTCTGTATAATTATCAATGCCCGCAACAGCAGGATTCAATAAAAAGTTATTAAGTACATACTGTGTAAAATAGGGCAATTGCTGTGCCTTTAGCTGCGCATACATACCCAAGAGGAATGTTATAAAGAATACTTTTTTCAAATTAGAAACCTTTGTCTTCAAAAATAGCTAAACAAATGATGGTTTTAATGAATAATATTAAATAAAAAAACCACTATCAACAATCGACTAAAATTGTAGATAGTGGTTTAAACCTTGTGGAGAATAGCGGGTTCGAACCGCTGACCTCTTGCATGCCATGCAAGCGCTCTACCAACTGAGCTAATTCCCCTTCTATCGGATGGCTGCAAAAATAGTGTTATGCAATTGATTATAACAAAAAAATAGTTGGCAGTTGTTTAGGTTGCTTTTAGGGTTGCTTCTTTATACGAAACTTGTAGTTTCGTAGTTATACTCCGTCGCTTTTAGCAATAAAATAAAACTTCGAGGCTACAAACCTAGAAGTGTGATGCTTGTAACAAGAGGCTGTTTTGAAGGGGAGACTTCAACGCAGCCTCTTGCTTTTTTAATTATACCACATAATAAACATTTCATAGTTCATATTTAAAACTCACCCTCCGATAGTTGCCGAGGCTACACCCCCAGTTACCCACTTGCCCAATTGTGTTTTCCCATCTTGCCCAATAGTACGCCATTTTACCAGCATCCGTTCCTTCAAATTCCACTTTGTAAGGCCATTTGGTGCAGTTGCCCACAAATGTCAGGTCGGTAATTACTTTAGCTTCACTGCCAATACGCGTCCAAAGTTGACAACTTTTTATGCCATCAGGCTTTGCCGAACTAGCTTCTGCCACATCATCCATAAAAGAAATATAATGCACTAGTCTGCTGCCAGAATCGACGGTAGTAATGGGCGAGGATTTTGGTGCGGGATTCTTAGATTGTGTGCCACTACGAGGTTTGATGCCAAGCGTATCGTAATCGGCTTGAATCATTTTGCTTTTAGGAAAGTCGGCATAAATGCGCCGCATTATGACCAGCATCTTTTTGAGGGATTTGTTTTTGTTCTTCACATTGGTTTTGTTAGATGTAGCATCGGTTGTAGCATTGGGATATTCAACTTTCCAGGTACTGTGTTCATCCAACAGGGCAATCATATCATCATCAGAAACACCAAGCCGTATTTGGTTGTCCTCTAAATATTTAACCCCTGTTTCAAAATAAGTATTCAGTTCGGCTTCTTCACTAGGGAACGGTAATCTGTTGGGCATAATCAATCAGTTTATTTATGACATAAAAACTGGTAGTGGATTATCCATCATCAGTATGATAATCTTGCAGTCTACGCTTAATCCAACCAACTATTCTTTTTAATTAATATTAGATTTTTAATATGTAAATATACTTATGGTGTTAGCACCACAAAGAATGGTGCTGACACCATAGTTTAGGCTGCTGACACCAATGTTTGTGGTGCTAGCACCGCAAGACAGATTCAAGCTCAGGAAGGCTAGATTTTAATCAATTTACAGGCAAGAAGGTATTATTTAAGCTGTAAAACCGCTTATTTAGGTGTTCTTTGTAGATATATGTAAAATAAATGGAAGGCATTTGGTTTGGGATGTTACATTTATAAACAAAATAGATAGGTGGAAGGATACCATTTTAGGAAAAAGAAGTACAAATGCAGAAATATTCAGTAAATCAACGCTTAATTTAGATATTTCTAGCTTGGGTAAACTCTGGTGAAATTGCAATCCCCGAAATTCAAAGACCATTTGTTTGGGACAGTTTAACGGTTCGTGACATAGTGGATAGTTTATACCAAGACTATCCAATAGGACATGCAACTGCTGGTAAAACCCTAATGTAAGATTATAAGATGGTAGTTTAAGTGAGGGTAAAAAGATTATAAATTGTCGGGCAGCAACTGGGGAAATTATAGAAACATAGTAACCTTTTTTTGTTTGCTTTATGATATTACTCTAAGTAAGTATCGACGATGGTTTTATTGAGCAACACGAAATGTGTACCAAAGCTCCTCTTCTTCATCGTGCCGTGCATTGTTCAATCTACTATATCTGGAATTCTTGGGCACTCTGCGGCTGTTTTGTATTGCGGTGCTGCCTAGCCCGTCTACCCCGCCTCTTTTACCAAAGCCATTGTCACTCTGAAAAGCTGAAGCAGTATTATCATTGTTTTTTATCCCATTATTTACTGGCTTTTTCCAAGATTCATTTGCATGAATTATAAACCCAATACTTATGCTTTTTTTTAAGTTTTTAGCCGTCAGTCCATCTTTCAATATATTTTCTATTGGTACTTTAGCCTCATATACAAGACCACTATCTTTGGTTGCTTTCAGTGCCAATTGTATTGTGGTGGTCTTATCAGTTACCCCATATTGCCCATTATCTATATTTAAAAAATTTTCTGCGTCGTAAGCATCAGACTGAAAAACCAATGTGTTTAGTATGGTCGTAGTATCTGCATCTTTCAGCAAGTTTGTAAGGTCTTCTTTTTGCTCAGGAAAAGTAATAAACATTTTCTTTTTGCTTTCTTTACCGTTAGGATCAAAATAGAGGGTAATTCCTTCGCTCATCACCCTGTTTATCATTTTCCAATCTTTAGAGTAGGCAATAAAATATACGTTCTTACCATCGTTGGCAACGTCATAAGAGAACGTGTTCGTATTGTCGGCAAACCTAAGTGGCCATTGCCAATCATTGGCGTATCCGTCTGCCACAACTGGAGTTTGCTTATCCTGCGTTTGTGCAGTTGCATGGTTTACACAAGAAACTATCATTACTACAATACTAAAAACGACCCAATGCTTCATATTTTATATAATTAATTACTCAAATGAATGGCTGCAATTTTAGCTGATTACTAAGATGGATAATTGTAATAACCTGCCAATTATCCTTCTGCCATTTGTAGATTTTGCTTGTAAATATAATCATCCGAATCTAAAGAATAAGTGCTCATAGGTCAACTGAAGCCAGTTATTAGCGGATTGCATAGTATTTAGCTACCAAAAACTCTATATAATTAACATTTAGCCAGAAACGTTAAAACAATGCTTTATTCAAAAAACATATCGTTTTAAGCTTGTACTTTTCTAATACCTCAGAATATATGGGTGTATTTCTGTTTTACTTGTTTTATTTCATAATAAATCTTTACAATAGTGTTTGGCATGCTATCAATTTGCTAGTGGGGTTCTTTTCAATTTAATCAATAAATATTATATTAAATATTTTTAAATTTATTTTTCTACAAATTGAATCTTAAATAAATTCAAAGGAACAATAAATAATCTTAGATATAAGCTAGCAATTAAAGAAAAAAACAACAATATTGTCGACATCCATCTTTAAAATCAGACAAATTACACCTATTCTTTATCTATCTTTTCAATGCTACAAATTTGTAATAACCTAAAATACATATCATAATGATACCATTAATAGTATCATTATGAATTACTATCACCTCCTTCCAAAATAGCTGCCAATTCTACAAGCCTTTACTGGCAAGGCTTTCACTACTTCTGGCACGTTTTGGTGTGTTATTTGGATAGTTACAAAGTGTTAAAGTATTTTTTTAACAGCAAATTACAACAAAGCAAAAAGTTTAAACTGGGAAGATAAATGCAAGCGAACAATACAAACTCCTGATCAAAGTATGAATTGATTCTGGCAGCTATTTTCTCTCTTAATTAACACTTAAAACAAGAAAAAAACATGTTGAAAAAAGTACTTACCATGAGTATGGCTCTGACAATTTTAATTGTAGCGAAAAGCCAAGATCTAACACAGAAATCTTCATCGGACTTAAGTAATCAAACAAACGTAACAACGGGTGCTAGTGCTGAAAATGTAAAAAGCATTACAACCTACGAATCAGGCGTAAAGTCTAACGGAACAACCTCGTACAAAGTTATTGGAACTGATTTGGTTAAGGTGATGGATGCCCCACCAAAATTAGAGAATGAAGATGACGTTCTGTACAAAATTTATTCTGACAAAGGCTCTAGTAGTGCTTACAGAAAAAAGAAATACATGGATACTACTATCCCACATTCTGCAGATCCGTTTGCTTGGGGAGATTTCTCTTGGATGATGGGACAAAGCAGAAAGACAAGTGCTCCAGCTTTCGATTCCAAGTATTTTACTGGTGATGTAACTTTCGATTTGAACAGTACTTATTCTTTTGCTGACCCTATTGATAATACAGTAGTTGGTTCTACTGCGGTAGCAAGAAACAATGAACTACAACTTTCATTTGCGGGTATTGGTGGAGATATTCACTATGGCAACGTTCGTGGTCGTATCATGATGCAGTTTGGTAACCGTTCTACCGTTGTGCCACGTAATGACATTAGTTCTTACAAAGGGCAATACGATATGCAAACAATCTATCGCTACATCAGCGAAGCTTATGCTGGTTACCACTGGGATAAATGGCACGGTATAAACTTAGATGCGGGTATCTTTATGTCTTACGTTGGTTTGTTCTCATACAACAACTTCGAAAACTGGGGCTATCAACCCTCTTTCACCTCAGATAACACTCCTTGGTTCTTTAATGGCATCAGGTTGCAAACTTTCCCAACAGACCGTTTGAAAGTTGAGTTCTGGTTGGTAAATGGATGGCAGAGTTATGGCACTTTCAACCACCAGCCAGGTGTGGGAGCTTCCATCTACTACCGCCCAACGGAATCTACAGCATGGGTATTTAATAACTATGAAGGGCATGATTATGCGCTTGCACCAGGAAGATTACGTTACCACTTAGATTATAGCTTCTTGAAAAGGTACTATAACAAGCCAGGTGGAAAAGGGCTTAACAAAGCTGCATTTTGTATTACCTCAGACTTTGGTGGCGAAAGTGGTGCAGGTGTTAGTCCTTTTGGACACAAAGCTGGTACAGTTCCAGAAAACTTCATCAGTGGAATGGCTTACAACAGACTATGGTTTGGTCAGCACTTTGCATGGACAATTGGTGGTGGCTTTATGCACAATCCAGGTCAGTACCTAATTCTTGCTCCTACTGGTTATGCTGATACACTGTTCCAACAACAAACTGGTCCGGGTTCTAAGTTTGATGCATGGGATGGCTCCACCACTTTTGAGTGGGACGTAAACCAAAACCTAACGTTGAAGTTTGAGTTGGTTCACCGTCATATTATAGACATCCATGGTGCGCCAGGAACCTTCGATCTTAAGGGATACTTTGCTGGACACGGTGGTGTAACTGGTCCTGGCGGTTACCAGATTGGTAATGGTTATACTTATGCTTCCAATGGTGGTGCTGTAGCTCCTTCGCTCGCATCGCAAGGTGGATGGATGCCAGATTTGAGCAACGATGACAATAGAGCCATCTTAGCATTAATGGTACGGTTTTAAATTTGTTTCATCCTCTTCATCAAAAATGTTTTTCCATGAAACAATCTAAGGCAAAGCAAAAAGAGCAATTATTAGAACTATTGCATCATAAAACGGGCATTGAGCTTGATCAGCTAACAGACAATGCCTCCATACACAAGGATTTGTCTATAGATTCTTTGGATTTAACTGAAATACTTCTAGAAACTGAGAAGGTTTTCAACATTAAAATAGAAGATGAAGATGCAGAAAGGTTAGAAACAATTGGTGATATATGCTCCCTCGTTTTAAACGGCGGGAGCGTACATCAACATTGATTAATAAATAACAATTATAACAATTAAAAAAAGAAAACATGAGAAGTACAAGAATCAGCCTTTTATTGGCTACCGTATTGGTTGTTACATCTGTAAGTGCAAGCATCGTTCCTTCAACTGAAGCAGTTTGCGGAATTTATCAAACAGCTGCCGATTTCGCTCAGAAAAAGGTGACTCATGCCATCAATGCCGTTGACGAAAAGAATCATTTGTCGTTGCATGCAATGTTTGGCTCTTCTAAAATTGATGTTGTAGATGCAGGTGTAAAGACCTCTTATTCTAGAAGCGAAATCTATGGCTACAAAGACAATGGCGTAGATTATCGTATTGCTGGCGAAAATGCCTTTGCGATTGTGGATGCTTCTTCGTTTGTTTTATACAGCAACGTAAAAGTGGTTCTAGGCATGAAAGGACACAACACTAAAGAAACTGTCTACTACTTCAGCAAGGATGCAAACTCAGAGATTAAGGAGCTTACTAAGGACAACCTTAAAGTTGCTTATTCAGATAACAAAAGATTCCGTTACTACCTCGATGCTTTCTTTAAGTCTGACAAAGACTTGATTGCTTTTGATGCGCAAGCAAAGGAATACAAATTGAAATTTGTTTATGACTCATCTGTAAAAGAAGACGGTTCTGTAAAGAACGTTTATAAGCCTCTGTTATAATACACTTACCAAAATGAAAGGGTGCCATGCCGAAATGGTATGGTAACCCTTTCTTATTACGATACAAAAATCTGTTCTACCATATTTAAATTGAGCACATGTTCTTTTACGAAAAATTATTGACAGCCAGAAGGCTTTTGGCTATAAGTCAGAAAGAAGCCTCAGAAGAAGCGGGTATTAACCAAGCAACCTTGAGCATATTAGAAAAAGGTGAAAGGAAATTTATCCCTACCGAATATCTCCAATTTCTTTATAAAAAAGGTATCGACATCAACTGGATAATTGATGAGAATAATAGGACAGATAATATCTTTCATAATAACTTTACGCCTGATGATCTTGCCGACAAGCGTCCTAATCACTTGCAAAATTCACATATAAATGGTGGAAGTTCCATTTCGTCCCTTCTTGCAAATTCTGGCTTTAAACCTAAAAATAAAAATCCCATGCCAAATGGATACGAAATGGATGGGAAAAAAGAACCAGATTTAAGCCCATTTTTGAAAGATATCCTTCAGGAATTAAAGAAAATGAATGACAATTTACAACTGGTTACCCACTAGTTTGCTTGTTCGCATCAATACAAAAAAAGCAAATTATTTAGTTTTAATCAATTGAATCCGGGCTTACAAATCAAAAACAAAGCTTATGTATATCCGTCGCTCTAGGCTGGTGGCATTAGTTTTGTTGTTATTGATGGCTTTTGCCTTAAAGGGTAAGTAATTAAAATATTTTGAATAATCTCCAATCTTTTAATTGGTATTCTATTAAGACATCCTAAGCTCAATAAGATAACTCTAAAAGCTCGTTTAATGATTCAAATTTAGCATTTGATATACCAAATAATGTTTACCAACCTTGGTTTAGAAGTTGATTGATTGGTTTACAAATCCAATAACTGTGACATGGTTTAATTCAGGCATCAACCCAATTATAATAAATTATTCAAGAATGATTTTTGAGGCACTTAATCAATCAGTTTCAACCCCAATAAAGAACTTGAAAAATATGAATGGAAGCGTATTGATTATTGACGATGAAGAGAAAGTGAGGATACTGATGGGGAAAATCATAACCAATGAAGGCTTCGACGTAATGACTGCCAACGATTGCAAATCTGGATTGAGAAGATTGAGTCAAGCAGATGTAGATGTTGTACTGTGCGATGTTAGGCTGCCTGATGGTAATGGAGTAGATTTTTCTAAGATGATAAAGGAGAAGCATCCCTACATGGAAGTTATTCTTTTTACTGCTTACGGTAGTATTTATGATGGTGTTCAGGCAATTAAAAATGGGGCATTTGATTACATAACAAAGGGAGACGACAACGGCAAGGTTATACCGTTGTTATACAGAGCAATAGAGAAATCTAAGTATAGTAGAAAGATTCATTTTATAGAGACTCAGCTAAGTAACAGCAATTGTTTTGATGGGGTTCTTGGAAAGTCAAAAAGCATAAAAGCAGCTATAGAGCTAGGTAAAAGGGTTGCAGGTACAGACGCTACAGTTCTGTTGACTGGCGAAACTGGTACAGGTAAAGAAGTTTTTGCAAAGGCTATTCATGAGTGTAGCAAAAGATGTAACAATAATTTTATAGCTGTAAACTGTGCGGCTTTCAGTAAGGAATTACTAGAGAATGAGTTTTTTGGTCACAAGGCAGGTTCTTTTACAGGTGCAGTTAGGGATTCTAAAGGAATTTTTGAGGAAGCAAATGGCGGAACTATTTTTTTAGATGAAGCTGGCGAAATGCCACAAGAGTTACAAGTAAAGCTTTTAAGGGTATTAGAAAGTGGAGAATTTTTGAAGGTGGGAGAAAGTAAGGCAACACAGGTTGACGTACGCATTATTGCCGCAACCAACGTAGAACTAACAAAAGAAATAGAAAGTGGGAAATTTCGACAGGATTTATTTTATCGTTTATCTGTGTTCCAGATTAACCTTCCTCCACTTAGAGAGCGTAATGTTGATATTGAGGAATTAGCTAATCACTTTCTCAGAATTTTTGCTCATAAATCAAGCAAAAAAGGACTCTATCTTTCAAATAATTATTTAGAAGCATTAAAACAACACAACTGGCCGGGCAATATTCGCGAACTCAGAAACATAATAGAACGTAGTGTAATACTTACTGATGATAAAAAAGTAGATGTAAACAGCCTACCAAACGCTATCCACAATAGTTACGAGAAAGCACAAACTGGAAACCCTATGTCTGCGTTTGATTTAGCCAATGCAGAGCGAATTCATATTCAGAAGGTAATTAACTACACCAATGGTAACAAAGCAGAAACTGCCCGACTACTAAACATTGCGATAACTACGCTTTACAGAAAACTGACCGAATACAAGATAGAATAATAAAACAGGCACCTCAACCTAACTAATATTTTACAACTGTATAAATTGAGAAAACATGAGAATTATCTTCAACCTAGTGGTTGGTTTGTTTGTATTGGTGGTATCCCTAAGTGAGAGTTATGCACTAAAAAAAAAGAAACCCATTCATAAGAAAAGCAGGTGAAGAATATTCATTAAATTGGTGTAAATATAGAATGTACTATCTTAATGTTTTGTTACCTACTTCTACATCTAGATTGCTTCAAAAGAGTTCTACGCTTAGGCAAGTAAACCAACCTGTAAAACTTTTAAAAGAGAGAGGCAGTGATGCAAGTTTTGTAGTGCTGAAAACATGCCACTAAATGCTTATGCCGTTCCGCCAAGGAATTACGAATCAGTAGAAAATACGGTGGCTTTATTCCCTGATTGTTATGAAAAGATTACCCAAAGTGATTTTTCGGACACTAACTATTGGCGTTGTCTTACAGGAGGCATCTGGAGCGAAGTGCCTGCTGTGCAAGCACTTTCGTACAAGATATTAACCAAACTAAATGCAGAATCTTGGGCAACAGAAGCTGTAGAGTCTGTTTATTTGGATGAAGCACTAATAGAATGGGCTAATGCTAAGGATGAGTTAGAAGCTTCGAAAGTTGTAGATAAAGACGCATTCGGCATTGTGTAGCTACCTACTTGCGACAACGTGGTGCTTACCCTAAACGTAAAAGGGGCAAGCTTTATAGCATCTAAAGGAACGATGGTATGAAAAATAAGACTAGTAACAGATGACGCAGAACAGATTGAAGGAAAGATAGAAGGCTACACGATAGGTACACGTTAGGAAGTCGGTTTAAAGTCTATCTTCTGCCACTGCGATACAGAAAGGAAAGGATAAAAACTCATTTTGTATCTTAGGGCAATGTCAACAACTTAATGATTCTTTCGCCGCTAAGACTCAAAGAAAGGTAAAAGAAAGAAAAGGAGAAAAGTATGAATACTAACTAAAAAAACTTCATAGTGTCTTTAGTATTTGTGTAAAAATAAAGAGTGTTGCGCAAGATGGTTGAATGTCTATTTTTATACTTCTTACTGTCTTCGTGGCAAACTCTTAAGCTAATGACATTGCACTACAGCAAGCTGAAGTTCAATCATGCCAACATCTCTTAATTTACTTCCAAAATAACCTTAAAATAAACTACTATCTTACATCTACAATCACTTCTTTGTCGTAGCAGGTAGTAATCCATCTGGCAAACTCCTTCTTCATAAGTGACTGGGAAATGAAATTATCCTTAATTAAATGGTTGGCAATAAAATTCAGTACAAAAGGATACTTCAAAGAGAAATTATATTTACCAATCTCGGGCTCTATCCTTTTAAAAACCTCTCTGGTATAACTGGATAGATTGGCTTCTGAAAAATTATTTTCTTTTATTCCCTTCTCAATAAACTTTGCCGCAATATAACCCGTCATCATGCCTGTACCAATGCCCTCGCCCGTTGTAGGGCAAACCATTGAGGCTGCATCGCCCACCAGCAGCCAACCATCGCCCACCACTTTCCTTTTTAAAGAGGCCGCTGGAATACCCCAACCCTGAATTTCATCTATCGGTTCTGCATTCTTAAACCGATGGGCTATGGCAGAATCATTCGCAATAATATTCCTGAATGCCTCCCTAACATTTACCTTGTGTTTCTTGGCAAGCTCGCTCGTCATGCCAAAGCCTACATTCGCCTCACCATTAGCCAAGGGGAATATCCAGAAATAACTCATGGGTAAATCGTTGGTAAAATGAATTTCGAGCAGGTTCTTTTCGTGCATACCCTCAACACCCTTCCAATATTGCCTGATAGAACTAAAATAGTGCAGTCTATTAATCTTTCTGTCCCCCAAATACCTCAGCACAGTAGAATGATCGCCGTCTGCACCCACTAATAGTTTGCAAGTTATCTCAAGCTCCCCATCTGTATCTGTGGCAATCAGCTTCCAAGTATCTCCTTCCTTAGAAATTGTTTTCACTTTGGTAGCTTGTCTGAAATCAGCTGTTTTTAAATCTATTTTCTTAATCAGGAAGTCATCAAAATGAATACGTTTAGATACAAAAAAGGGTACTCTAGTTTCCTCCCCAGCTTTAGGAGTATAAATAAAATCATTATTCTTACCATTGGGGCCAATGAATCTGAACCCGAAAGAAGGGGTGTATTTATCGCTCTGCAAAAGTTCGTTGGGAATAATAGATGGGTCGATATGATTGAGCATTCTAACTGCTTTTATGTCTATCCCATCGCCACAAACCTTATCGCGAGGGAAGGTAGCCGCATCTACAATGATATGTTCAATGCCAAGCTTACTTAAAAAGATAGAAGTGGCAGCACCCGCCGGACCAGCACCCACAATGCAAACAGTAGAATGTAACTTTCTTAGAATCATTAAACAATAGGTTTAACTAAACGCATAAAAAACAAATAAAGGCATTTATACCTAGAATAAGTTTCTTTTAACGAAAGAAAATAAACCAAGGGGAGATTATAAAAGATATTTATGTACTATAATCGACTGTAATATCTGGAGGTAAAAAGAAAGCAATACTTATTACTTTATCTTTCTTGCGCATGCGGAGCAATTTTTTCATTTGAAGTAGCGCATAAAGCGAAGTGAATTATTAAAGCATACTATCCAAATTGACGGCTGGAGGTATTCACAGACATTTTCGATGAACTGTGTACAAAAATTAGTTGTCGCTACTTCATTCCTGCTAACTTTGATTGAAATGAAGTACAACTTTATAACTGTAGAAGGAAATATAGGAGCAGGAAAAACAACCCTTACACATTTGCTGGCAAAACATTTTAACGCAAGAATTATCCTCGAAGAGTTTGCAGACAACCCATTCTTACCCAAGTTTTATGAGAATCCCAAACAGTTTGCCTTCCCGCTAGAACTTTTCTTTATGGCAGAAAGGTATAAGCAGATGAAGGAGATGGTTCACACAAAAGATTTGTTTCAGAGCATCACCATCTCAGATTACTTATTTACTAAGTGTATCCTCTTTGCAAAAGTCACCCTGCCCGACGAAGAATTTAAACTCTACCAACGGCTCTTCGATATAATAGACCAACAAATAAACTTCCCCGATGTGTTGATTTATCTACATGCCCCAATAGTGAAGTTGCAGGCAAATATCAAAAAAAGAAATAGATTCTACGAACAAAATATACCAGACGATTACCTATTTAAATTACAAGAAACCTACACTAGCTACATTAAGCAACACAACATAAGAACAATATTTATCGATACTTCCAACGCTGATTTCTTGGGTAACCCTAAGCACCTGCAAGTAGTATTAGATGCGTTGGACAAGGATATAGAGAGTGGTCAGCATTATTTTACATTACCGTAAAAAAATAACCACAAGGTTCACTAGTGTTAAACAAAAAAACACAAAGTATTGAATAAGAAATTCGTTTGTGTTCGTTGTGTTCCTTTTCTTTGTGGGTATTTGTGGTAAGCATTGCGGTAAAATGATAGAGGTATGAGAAAGTTAAGCATGGATGAATTGGGGCGTAAGAGCGTGTCGGAATTTAAGCAAGCAGAGAAGACAAATATTGTGGTGGTGCTGGATAATATTAGGAGTATGCACAATGTAGGCAGCGTATTCCGCACTTCCGATGCCTTTCTGATTGAGGCTATTTGCTTGTGTGGCTATACACCACAACCACCACATAGGGATATTCATAAAACTGCCTTAGGTGCTACAGAAACAGTGGATTGGTTGTATTACGAAACGGCAAAGGCAGCCGTGGAAGATTTGAAAAGTAGGGATTATCAAATATATGCCGTAGAGCAGACAGAAGGAAGCATTTCTTTGGAACATTTTACATGGCAACCTTCCGACAAACTCGCTGTTATAATGGGTAATGAGGTAGAAGGGGTAGATGCAAACCTGTTACCGTTGTGCGATGGATGTGTAGAAATACCACAATTAGGCATGAAGCATTCCCTGAATATCAGTGTTGCGGCTGGCATCGTATTATGGAAGTTGTGCGAGCCTAGATTCTTAACAATGAATAAATGATTTGAAGTAAATTATGAGTACAGTAAAAAATTATCTTTCTTTAGTAAAGTTCTCTCATACCATTTTTGCCATGCCTTTCGCCTTGATAGGGTTTGTGCTTGGGGTAACCAACTATAAATATTACCGTGTATTTACCTCTTCCGCTCATAGTTTATTTGATGGATTTCCGCAGAACTTCTTTCTTTATTATCCAAAAACATGGATAGAAGTAGGGGTGAGGTTATTGCTGGTAGTTATCTGTATGGTTACTGCCCGTAGTGCTGCTATGGGTTTTAATAGATACCTAGACAGACACTTTGACGCAAAGAATCCACGTACTGCCAACCGCGAAATACCCGCAGGGATTATCTCTGCTAGCAATGCTTTATCGTTTGTTATTGGGTCCAGCATTTTGTTTGTTATTGCCACCTATTTCATCAATCCATTGTGCTTTTATCTTAGTCCAGTAGCGTTGTTTGTTATCTTGTTTTATAGCTATACCAAACGGTTCACTTATTTGTGCCACCTAGTTTTGGGTGTAGGGCTTTCTTTGGCTCCCATCGGGGCTTACTTAGCTGTTACAGGCAACTTCGATACACTTCCAATATTGTTTTCTTTTGCGGTTGTGTTTTGGGTAAGTGGTTTCGATATTATCTATGCTTTGAACGATATAAACTTCGATCAATCGCATAAATTATATTCCATTCCTGCTGTGGTAGGTACAAAAAAAGGACTACGTGTAAGCAAGTTACTGCATTCTGCAAGTGCTATTTGTGTATTGTTGGCAGGGTATTATGGTAGCTTCCACCTGTTATATTGGCTTGGGGTATTGCTATTTATAGGAATGCTTTTCTATCAACACTCTATTGTAAAACCTAATGATTTAAGTAAGGTAAACATCGCTTTTATGACAGCCAATGGTATTGCTAGTGTGGTGTTTGCGGTGTTTGTAATAGCAGATGTTTTAATTAATTGAAAATTAATAATTGATAATTGACATGGCACCCCTAGCTTTTAATTATCAATTGTCATTTTTCAATTATCAATTGTCATCTTTCAATTATCAATTAAATGAGGATTTTGTGTATCGACTATGGTGGTAAAAGGACGGGGCTTGCTGTTACCGATCCTTTAAAGATTATTGCCACTGCTTTGGCTACTATAGAAAGCAAGAATCTGATTACGTACCTTAAAGAATATATTGCTAAAGAACCAGTAGAATTGATATTGATAGGAATGCCTTTAAACCTAGATGACACCCCCACACATGGTACACCGTTAGTATTAGCCGCCATCAAACAGTTACAAAAAAACTTTCCTACTATTCCAATCAAGACTGTTGACGAGCGTTATTCCTCAAAGTTTGCATCTCAGGCAATGGTACAAATGGGTATGAAAAAGAAAGATAGACAGGTAAAAGGCAATATAGACCAAGTGGCTGCCACTATGCTACTGCAAGAATACCTTAGTAATTTATAGTAAAAACTAATCGCTTATTTTTGGTTCTTGCTAGAAATCGTTAGTCGCTAGGAAGCAACGTTAATCGGTAGGAACGGAAATTGCAAGTAAGCTACCCAAACTTTCGATTCCCGTTTACTCACGATTCACTACTAAGCTCCCACACTCATCGTAGCAACAGTACTTATCAATCCCACAACTACGTCGTTTACTACATACCACGCCTGATAGTTGCGTGTTTCGGGCTGACCAGCTATTAAGTTGGCGCGCCTATCAATGTACGATGCCTAGAAATAGTTCTCGCCGTTGTTGGTCTTCTTGACCAACAACAATAAAAGCAGAAACTCTATATTTGGATAATTA
>JANYEX010000086.1 GCA_025359725.1 Chitinophagaceae bacterium
AAATTATACTTACATGGTTCTGGAATTGATATAACATTTGGTGATGGAATTAATTACGGGGGAATTTTATTGAGAGGCGTAATTAGATTGACTGATGAGTTTGACATCGAAAATGGCTTTATGAAGGAATATTTTGAAGGACCTCTAGTTGTTGCTACCGAATTATTTTCAAATCTTAATACACTTAATAGTAAGGAGAAGAACGAAATTGTCTTGACAAGCGTTGATAGAAATAACAACCCTTTTTCTCATTCAATAATAAAAACTATTAAAACCAAAAGGGTTGGTTTATCAGCTAAATCAGAAGATATTGATAATTATTTTAAAAACTTACCAATCCGCTATATAACAATAGTTCCAAAATTCCTAAAGTTTAAACAAACTATCAAGGGAATTGAACGTCTGCTGGGCGAACAAGTCATTAATGGAACAATTACCTTAGACGATGCGAGAAAAAAAATACTTGGCTATAATAAGAATTTTATATGACACCTGATTCCCAAACAAACTATCTCTATTTAGCAGATACATTACCCACATACTATGTTAGATTCTTTAGAGAATTTGAAAAACTTCTAAAAAACTTAAATGTAAACTTTGAACTATTACCTTTCACAAAGGATGTTTGGGCTGTCGATTACATGCCTATTCAAATAGACAAGAATAGGTTTGTTCAATTTGTTTACAAACCCTCTTATATAAAAAAGAAGGACTTAAAGTATCGTTCCGAAGCTAATTTAATTTGTGATGAAATAGAACTAGAAAGAACAAAATCAACTATTCTTCTTGATGGTGGTAACGTAGTCCGAACAAAGACTAAAGCAATAATAACTGACCGTATTTTTGTTGAGAACACTACAATTGAACCGAAGCAATTACAAAAAGAAATACAAGAAATTTTAGAACTCGAAGACTTATTTATTATTCCGCAATATCCAGATGACTTTACAGGACATGCTGATGGTTTAGTTAGGTTTTTAGATGATAAAACCGTCTTAATCAATTCTTTTACAGAAAAGGAAAATGAGTATAAAGAATTATTCGAAGAAACCATTAGAAGTTATGGGCTTGATTTTATAAGAATCCCATACAATCCATTTATTGACCTAAACAAATACGACTATCAAGCGAATGGGCTTTATATTAATTACCTTGAAATGGATGGTATAATTATAATCCCCACTTTTGGAATAAAAGAAGATGATATTGCCAAAAGACAATTTGAAAAAATATTTCCAAACTATACAGTTGCAAGTTTAAACTGCAATAAAATTGCTAATGGTGGAGGTGTATTAAATTGTATTACTTGGAATATTTTGAAATGAATCTGGCAAGGCTCTCTCACTTCACCTAATATATTTGACTTGCCGCATAAATGACCCTCGTCAACGCATACAATAAAGGGCAAACTATCTACTTTAAAGTTCACTCTTGATGGTTTGGCGTTCAAACCACGAGGAGTGAGGCTCAAACTACCTACTTTGAAGTCAACTCCTCATGGTTTCGTGTTCAAAATGGCAACTTTAAACCTCACTCCTCATGGTTTCGAGTTCAAAGTACCTGTTTTAAACCCAACTCCTCATGGTTTGAACGCCAAACCATGAGGAGTGAGCGGCAAAGCACCCATAGTGACTTTCTTTTCACAGAAACAACCACGGAAAATAATAAAGTATTGTTTTAAATATTAAGCTTTATAGGGTATTGGGTCGATATGCTTACTTTTTTGCCTACCCCAAAAAGGGTGTGGATGTTATAGAAAAACATTTCCTTAATTTTACGCAAATGAAAAAAAGGATTTACATAGACACTTCGGTGGTAGGTGGTCAGTTCGATAAGGAATTCTCTACTGACACGATTCCTTTTTTTGAAGCTGTTTCAAAAGGGGTTTTTACCATAATTATTTCGGATCTTTTGAGTGCCGAAATTTTAAGGGCACCCCAACAAGTACAGGACTTTTTATCTACTATTTCAATGGATTGTATAGAAAAAATTAAACTGACTATTGAAGCATCCGAGCTTGCCGACAAATACATTTTGGCTAAGGTTGTAGGACACACCAGTCGTGCAGATTGTCAACATATTGCTATGGCAACAATTACTAAAGCAGATGTTTTGGTGAGTTGGAATTTTAAACACATTGTAAACCTTGATAAAATAAGAGGATACAACGGCATTAATTATCAGTTAGGATATAATATGATAGAAATTAGGACACCGAAAGAAATAATAAATTATGACAACACAAACGCATAGCAACAACACTACTTTAGGAATGGTTCAGGCAATGCGTGCCATCCGTGAGGAAATAAGCAAAGAAATAAAGGATATGACCTTTGAGGAAGAACGTGCCTATCTTGACAAATTACTTGCCCCCAAAGAGCAACAACAAGCAGCCAATAATATTGCAGCCTTACAACCCCCATTGATGGTTAACGACTGAGTGTAATATGCTTTCTCACCTTTACAAAATTTACCTAATCCATCCCCTTTCATCGCACAAATTACTCATTTCAACGCATCCACTAAAGGGTATTATAGATTGTTCCATAGAAAAGAAATCCAAAATACCCATCCAAAATCTCACTCTTCATGGTTTCGAGTTCAAAGCACCCAAAGTGACTTTCTTTTCACAGAAACAACCACAGAAAATAATAAAGTATTGTTTTAAATGTTAAGCTTCACACGGTATTTGGCAGATATGCTTACTTTTATTGCCTACTCAAAAGTGGTTATTATGAAGAAGGTTGTTTTGTTTTTTGGTCTGATAGTTACGTTTTCGGTTGCTTATTCCCAAACACCGAAGGAGTTGTACAAAACCGCAAGGGAATATATGATGCAAGGCGATTTGGAAAGCGCCACTGCCAGTTATAACGCGTTACTAAAGCAGTATCCAGATAATATTGATGCCTTAACCGACTATTGCTATCTGTTGGTTTTGGAAAAAGAATATATTAAAGCCATAGAACTAGGCAAGGTTATGATAGCGAAACCTAGTGCCAGCGAACAGTCATACCAAACATTGGGATTGGCATATAAAGGCAAAGCAGCCTTTGCGGAAGCAGATGGATTGTATAAAGAAGGGTTGAAAAAGTTCCCTAAGTCTGGAGTTTTGTACAATGAATATGGGGAATTATTTGCCATGCAAAACAAACTTTCCGATGCTATCGTAAAATGGGAGGCGGGCATAAAGGCAGACCCAAGCTACAGCAATGATTACTACAACGCAACGATGTATTACAGCAAGGTGCAGGAAGATTTGTTTTGGGCGATACAATATGGCGAAACATTTATCAACTTGGAGAGCTATTCTGCTCATACTGCTTTGATAAAAGTGAAGTTATTAGACGCGTATAGAAGATTATTTACCGGCGACAAGTTGGATAAACTAACAAGCAATCCTACCAATACCCCTTTTGAAAAAGCATGGTATCAGAACATTAGCCTTGCAAGCAGCGTAACAAAAACTAGTGTGGATGCCGAGACGTTGTGTGCACTAAGGACAAGATTTATATTGAATTGGTTTTATACTAAGCAAAACGAAACAATCCCTTTCCATCTTTTTGAGCATCAGCAATACTTAATAAAAGAAGGTTTGTTTGATGCATACAACCAATGGATTTTTGGTGAAGCCTCCAACCCTGATTATTATCAGATGTGGCAGAACACGCACACAAAAGAGTTTAATTTCTTTAAGGTCTATCAGCAAAACAAATTGTACAAGCAACCAGAAGGGGAATATTACAAGTAAGGATATTAACCACAAGGCACTCAAAGGAAAATACACAAAGAACACAAGTTATCAAAACCTAGTGTCCCCTTGTGTTAATCTTTGTGTGCCTTGTGGTTGAGTCTTAAAATAAGAAACCCCCAAACTGTTGTTACACAGAGGGGGTTGCCTTCATTCGCAGTTTGCTTGGTAGCTATTTTTCTGATTGTCTCAAGTCTATTTCCTTACTTAGTGCATCAAATATCTCGTCCAATGTGCCTTCGCCCTTGATGGCTCTTGCTTTATCAAATTTCTTGTAGTAATCGGCAACGATAGCTGTCTTGTTTTTATATTCAACAATCCTATTGCTGATAACAGTTTCGTTGGTGTCATCGCTTCTGCCGCTGGTAAGTCCACGGTTTAGTAACCTTTTTACCAACTCTGCGTCCGAAACTTCTAATGCCAATACAACTCCTATTTCAGTTCCTTTTAGTTTAAGTAGTTTATCCAAAGCTTCTGCTTGAGCTGTTGTACGCGGAAAACCATCAAATAAAAACCCGTTTACTTGTTGGTTGGCATCCAAGGCAGAGCTTATCATGCCCACTACAACTTCGTCTGGCACCAACTGACCAGCATCCATCAGCTTCTTGGCTTCCAATCCCAATGGAGTTCCGTTAGCAATTTCGCTTCTTAGCAAATCCCCTGTTGATAGATGTTTCAGGTTATATTTGGCTATCAGTTTTTCACTCTGTGTACCCTTACCACTGCCCGGAGGGCCAAAAAGTATAATGTTGAACATATTTAAAACGCTTTCTAATGAGCAACGAATATAATACTTGCCATGATATTTGCTTTAACAAAACCTTACATCAATAAAAATCGTTGTTGTGTAAGCTTTTCTTCCAGCCTTCGTCCTAAGGATGGATATTGAAATTTATACATCAGTTAAAACAAATTTTACCATGAAAAAAGCATCGTTCATATTATTGACCGCAACTTTACTATTGCAAAGTTGTTACTCACAATCAACTACAAAAAAAGAAAGCAGTATGGAAGACAAGAAAACAAACAACCCCGTTTATTCCACAACGGATTCACAAAAAGTGAATTTAAAGGATGATGAGTGGAAGAAAGTACTAAGCCCAGAAGTTTACTACATAGCAAGGCAAAAAGGGACAGAAAGCCCCTACACCAGCAAGTTTGAAGACTTTAAAGAACCCGGCACTTACTATTGTGCTGCATGTGGCAACCCCTTGTTTAAAAGTGATGCAAAGTTTGAGAGTGGTTGTGGATGGCCTAGTTTTTATGAGCCCATCAGTAAGAATGCCATTATCTACACCCCCGACAATACCTATGGAATGAGCAGAACTGAAACTCAATGTGGTCGTTGCAAAGCACATTTAGGACATGTATTCAATGATGGACCGCCCCCAACGGGCTTACGCTTTTGTATAAACGGTGTTGTTTTAGATTTTGAAAAAGCCAAGGAAGCAGAGAAGCATTACAATGCTGACCAGAAGGCAAAGAAGGGGTAAAGAAAGTTTTTCAAACTTGCGTTTGTAATTTTTATACCTACTAAAAGGGCTGTTCTCTTACTTTCGCTGGCAAATAAGAAAGAATTTATTATGATTGAGACAGTATTTGATACGAAAAATAAACCCATTGCATTGGGAAGTGACCATGCAGGTTTTGAATATAAGGAAGCTGTAAAACAGTGGTTAATAGACGAAGGTTTTTCTGTGAAGAATTTTGGTACTGATTCCTTAACGAGTGTTGATTATCCCGATTTTGCCCATCCAACGGCAAGTAGTGTAGAGAATGGTGAAGCCGCTTTTGGTATTTTGTTTTGTGGCAGTGCAAATGGGGTAGCCATTACTGCCAACAAGCACCAAGGAATAAGGGCTGGTCTCTGTTGGGAAAACGAGGTGGCAAAGCTAGTTCGTCAGCACAATGATAGCAATATCCTATGTATTCCTGCACGGTTTGTAAGCTTGCAACAAGCAAAGCAAATGGTTGATACTTTTATGGAAACTTCTTTTGAAGGCGGAAGACACGGGGTTAGAGTTGGGAAGATTAGTTGCTAATAAATTCTGTCGTAAGTAATAAGTCGTAAGTAGGAATGTCTTATTCCTGCTAACGATTTTTTTATTTACGGTCTTTGCGTACATTAAAACTCTTTTATCTGGATAATCAAACTTTCGAATAGAATAATTAATGTAGGATAAGGGTAAAAAAACTGTTGAAGAGGATTCCAAGTTTACCAGCCTATCTGTAGGTTTTATCTTGGAGCTATTCTAATAGTAAATAGATATAAAACAAGTTTTTGTTACTTTATCAAAAAAGTTGATAGCTTATTTTAAAACCTTGTAAGATGAGTTATAAATCCAAATCCAACAAAGTCTTAGGTGCAACCAAATGGATAGTTTGTAATCCCAATTCATTTGCCCCTTCAATGTTTTTGATGGTATCGTCGATAAATAAAGTTTCGGCGGCATCCAATTGCTGTTCTTCCAATATGTGCAAGAAAGAATCTGCATAGGGTTTTCGCAAACCCATTTCGTGTGAGTAATAGGGTTTTATGAATAAATCATTAAAATCATCAGTTCCTAAATCCCTGTTATACAGTTCCATAATTCTATCATAATGAATTTGGTTAGTATTCGAAAATAGGTAGATATTGTACCTTTCTTTTATCGATTTTAGCCAATCTATTCTTTCCTTTGGAAATGAAACTAACATGGCATTCCAAGCCTTTTTTATCTCTTCATTAGATAATTCTGTCTTTGTTTCTTTCCTAAAAGCATCATAAAATTCAGCAGGAGTTATTTTTCCTTTTTCAAGGTCTTCAAATAGGTCATTGGCATGGTGCTGGGTAAATAAATCATCAAAATCAGTAATGCCATACTTGATAAATAAATCTTTAGTAAGTTGATAATTAAGATTTAGAAAAATCCCCCCTAAGTCGAATATTATATTTTTTGTTGCTTTCATACGGTAAAAATAGTAGGAAATAGTAGAGGATCTTTATCAAAAACGTAATAAAATCAGCATTAGTTTAATAATGAGTTTGGTTTATATTTTCATTTATCTATATTTGCAGTCCTAAAAAGCTGGAGAGGAATACTTTCCAGTCCGGGCCTATAGCTCAGTTGGTTAGAGCACCTGACTCATAATCAGGGGGTCCCTGGATCATGCCCAGGTGGGCCCACGGAAAATGAACCACTTACACTTTATTTGTAGGTGGTTTTTTTATGTCCTCAAATTACCTAAGTCATTGATATAAAAAACCATCACAGAAATTGACACCAAGCCATTGTTATGAGGCACTTCTATCTCAGTTTTTAGCTTGCACCAAGGCATTAACCATTCCATAAAAGGCTTTGCCAGCAACCGGTGCGGAGTAGTAAGAATAATAGTACTTCGCTGATATAGAAATATTTTGAATAACGAAAACAAGGCTTCAAACTCGGGAGGATTATAGTTTACATCGCTCATCAACACCACATCATAAAAGGGAGATGGAACGGGCGGCTTACTCCAATCCAATAAACCAGTAGTAATATTTGTAAGTTTGTTATGTTCTACAGATTGATTGATGGTCGAAATTGCCTCTTGCAGATAATCAGTGCAGTAAACTTCTTTTGCAAATTTAGCCGCAATTAGTGATGGCAGTCCCAAGCCAGCAGCAAGCTCCAATACCTTCTTATGCTGAATATAATCAGGATTTTCAACAAGAAATTGTACCATCGCCACTGCCGAAGGCCAAACCTGCGACCAATAAGGAAAATGTGTTTCGGGAAAGATTTCAATTTGTTGCTGATAAACTTTTCTTACGATAGTAGGGTTTGGCAAAAGGATTTCGATGGTATCTTTTGCAAAAGAAATACTGTTCAGAATTAGTTCTTGAGTCATCTGATAAATTATACGGTCGCTAAAAACTGTTTTATAAAACTACCCAAATCAGTTTCACTTGAAGCTGGCAACTGATAATCAAATTTACTAGCTTCGGCTAAGGCTTTCTCTAAATCAAATTCGTTTTGATTAATACAGTAAGCCCATCGTTGCTGCATCAATTGTTTGCCCAGATATTCTTGTTCTGTCTGCCCTGGTGTTGGGATTAATATGGATTTCTTTTGCAACGCCAATAATTCCATAACAGAAGTATATCCACTTCGTGTAATAATAATTTCTGACGAAAGAATTGCCTCTTGCAACTGTAAGCCCGCAAGATGATTTTTGATGGTAATATTTAAAGATGGTGATAGAATATTATTAGCTTCTAACTTACCTCGGATAAATAAACACTTTTCAGAACTAATAGATAATTGCTTCAAAATTATTTCTTCTAAAAAGGTACGCTGTGGTTCTGGTCCAGAAAGAATGATGCAATACTTATAACGAGGTTTTATAGTTTCATCCTTTAAAAATCTAGCCAATGGACCAATGTAGTGAACGGGTATTTTAGGCAGGTTTTGAGGATGAGACAATACCCCAGCAATATTGTTAGTGCCTTCATAATCGGGCACCCAACATTGTGAGAACCGATTGATGTAGAAGTAATTTATTAGTTGTAATAATCTCTCTAACCATTTAAAAGGCGCTTTGATAGTGAGCTGATGCGTTATAAAAACAGACGGCACTTTTGAAGTAAACAACCCATAACGGTTGTCGCTAATAACAACATTTACCTTGTATTTATCAATTGTTTTTTGTAGCCATATATACTCATAAAAAATACTCCAACCTATCTTAGGCAGCTGAGAAATTAATTTTAAAGGGAAGGTTTTAGGATTTTTCCCATAATCAATATTATATCCTTTTAGTTCCAAAAATTCAATGTTGTTAAATTCTTGTTGCAACAATAGTTTTTGTACAGAATTACATGCAACGATTATTGTGCAAGCATTGTCTAACAGAAACCTAACGATTGAGATGCATCTTGTGGTATGCCCCAAGCCCCAATCTAGCGGCGCAATTAGTATTTTTTTTGAGGTAACATCTTGCATAAATTATTTCGTAGAAAGGCTGAATTTACAACTGGTTACATAAATTAAAGTAAAAAGTATTTTTTCATGAGAAGTCAATTGAACAGAATAATTATTGTTGTGTTATTTATATCGTTGGTTGTGACTTCTTGTAGTATTTTCTCTAAATCTAGGTACGATAAACAGTGTATGTGTCCAGTTAGAAAATCGACCAATTAAAAAATAATTTATTAAACTGATATTGTTAAAATGAAATCAGGGAACAGAGATTTACTATTGCTTATTAAATACGAAGTGCCAGATTCTAAGGCTATGGAACTAGAATTAGCATTCCTAAATGATGTGCTCTTTACTGTAGAAAACCTACATACATTTTGTTTTGTTAATGAGATTATTGATTTAAACAAATACAAAATAATAACCAAGCCACATCTAATTCACCAGATAATTCGCGAAAGAAAGATTAAACCCTTTGTGTTTATCTTCAATAAGAACTAACAGCGACTGATTTAGCCCATTACCTTCTTCCAAAGTTCGGGCAATCTGTTAATCCACACATCTTGTTTGTGTTTTTCCCTTGCATCAATGGCAGGTGTTCCCCAATAAGTTTTATTCGGTTGAGTACTCTTTGTTACCCCCGACTGACCAAGTGCCACGGTTCCAGCAGCAATAGTAATAGTTTTGTTTACCCCAACTTGTCCCCAAAGTGTAACCCCATCTTCTAGGACTGTTGCTCCTGCAATACCCACCTGAGAGGCTATTATACAGTTTTTACCAATCACCACATCATGCCCTATCTGTATTAAATTGTCTAGTATACTACCCTTCCCAATAATAGTAGAAGCACTCACGCCCCTATCTATGGTACAGTTGCTCCCAATTTCTACATTGTCTTCTATTACCACATTACCACAACTATTCATTCGTTTAAACCAGACTTCCCTGTTCTTTTTTGTGTTGTAATAAAAGGCATCGCCGCCTATCACTGTGCCAGATTGTATCACTACATCATTGCCAATAACGCTGTGGTCTAGTATGGTAACGTTGGGATAGATGACACAGTTTGTACCAATGGTTACGTTGTTGCCAATAAAGGTATTGGGCATCACCACGGTTCTTTCGCCAATAACCGCACTATCACTAATGCTTTTGTTGGAAGGATTAAATGGCCTAAAATGACTAGTAATGGTTTGGTAGGCCTCAAAAGGAGAATCCACTACCAACAAAGCTTTTCCTTCTGGGATGGTTACTTCGCTGTTATTGATGATGATAAAGCTAGCGGCACTCAGCAAGCATTTATCATAGTATTTTGGATGATCTACAAATACCAAATCGCCAGTTTCTACCCTATGTATCTCGTTGATGCCGGTGGCTTGTGCGGTAGCATCACCCACTACTTTGGCATGTATCAAATTTGCAATCCATGATAGGGAAACGGGAGAAGGAAATTTCATATCTAGTAAGTTAATCGTGAATAGAGTTTAGTCGTAAGTCATAAGTATTAAGTTAAGCATATTGTTTTACCTACGACTTACGACTAATGATTCCTAATGCTTAAAATGCCTCAACTCGGTAATAACCATCGCAAGGTTGTGTTGCACCGTGTATTCAATGCTGTCCTTATCCCTGATGGAACCTCCCGGTTGTATAAATGCTTCAATACCTTCTTCGTGTGCCATCTGAACACAGTCGTTGAAGGGGAAGAAAGCATCACTTGCCAATACCGCACCCTTTAAATCTATCTTAAATTGCTTTGCTTTTTCTATAGCTTGACGCAATGAATCTACCCTGCTCGTTTGTCCACAACCCTTGCCTACCAAGCGTTTGTCCTTTATCAAGGCGATGGCGTTGCTCTTCAGGTGCTTACAAATGATGTTGGCAAAAGATAGGTTTGCCTTCTCGTCTTCGGTGCTTTGTCTGCCGCCCACTTCCTTCCAGGCGGTAAAGTTTCCTTGGTCTGTGCCTTGGTATAAAGTACCGCCAAGCAACGATTTAAACTGACCATTATTCGCCCCAATACCCTCTTCTTTCAATTCTAACAATATCCTGTTCTTCTTGCTTTTTAATACCCCCAATGCGTCTTCATCAAAGGCGGGGGCAATCAAAACTTCAAAGAATATTTCGTTTATTGCTTCGGCAGTATCTTTTCCTATTGTGCCGTTACTGACCAGTACTCCGCCAAAAGCACTCTCAGGGTCGCCTGCCAATGCTGCATCCCAACTTTCTTTTACGGTAGCTCTTTCGGCTATGCCGCAAACGTTGGTATGTTTGATAATGCCAAATACACTCGCCTCGCTGCCCTTAAACTCACCAATTAATTGTATGGCAGCATCTACATCTACCAGGTTGTTGTACGATAATTCCTTGCCATTTAACTGCGTGAAGCTGCTACTAAGGTCGCCATAAAAGGTTGCTTGCTGATGTGGGTTTTCACCGTACCTAAGCACTTGCTTTTGTGAGCTTGTTTGAAAAGTAGTGTTAGTTGGATTGAAGTAGTTGCTAATGGCAATGTCGTAGTTCATCACTACCTCAAACGCCTTTGCCGCAAACGCCTTACGTTGCTCGATACTGAGGGCGCCGCCTTGCTCTTTCAACAGGTTTTCCAATACACTATAGTCTGTCTTGGCAGCTATAACTGTAACGTCCTTATAGTTTTTGGCGGCGGCACGTATCATCGATGGCCCGCCAATATCTATCTTTTCTATTATTAAAGCTTCTTCCGAAGTGTTTTTCAACGTTTCTTCAAAAGGATATAAATCTACTATTACCAAGTCAATTTCGGGTATGCCGTATTGCTTCATTTCTTCCAAATCTTGCTCAACATACCTTCTTCCCAATATGCCACCAAACACAGATGGGTGTAGCGTTTTAACCCTTCCGCCCAAGATAGATGGGTAGGTAGTAAGGCTTTCTACTGGTACACAAACGATGCCTTCGTTTTCCAAAAACTGCTGTGTTCCTCCTGTCGAGTAAATGGTAATGCCTTGCGCCTGCAATTCTTTACCTAACGAAGCTAATCCATCTTTATAAAAGACGGAGATGAGTGCCGACTGTATTTTTTTCTGCATAAAAGAAGTTATTTGGTTAATGCAATCGCATCAACTACCAAAGATTTTTGAGCCGCAAATGTAGCTAGTCGGTTTCTTATGCACATAGATGATTTTCCACAAGCAGTTAGGTGGACGCAAACCGTATCTTTTATGGCAGAATAGACAAGAACCCTCTATACATTTTCTTTGGCACTGTATCAAAAATAAAAAGAACTGCTACTAACTAGTATTGAAGCCTCCCTTTGCAACCTTACTACCCATCTATTCAAAAAAAAATAAAAGCTACTGACAGGAAAAGAGACCAGGTTTTTGAATTGAATTTGGCTTGATGAGGCATCGGGGTGAACTAGATTTACCAAAACATTAATACACACTTGAATCAATAAACTTTGTCGTGTGTACCCAAGTCAATAAGAAGTATTTATTCTTCGTTTGTTTGTGCGTTTATTTCAATTGAAAAGATAATCCTCCAATCATAGCCACAACTACAAGCAAAGAGTCCAAATAGATTTCCGCTGAGTTTATGTGTTTTTAGTTTGTGACTTAGGCATCTTCTTCGAGAAGGAGTATCAATTTTTGAATGGCAGTTTTAAGGATAGGTCTTTTGTTTATAAATCTGAGAACAAAGAATATTATTTTTTTCGAAATATTCTAGCTGAAAGTCTCAACTTGCCAAAACAGAGAAATAGTAGCCAAAGTCCAGTGTATAAGCAGCGAGATATTCCTTTTGACCATTTAATGCATTAATCGTTGGGAACGGCAATCAATAGTCGTCCAAAATTCAGCCCTGTATAGGCGACTACTACTTGAAAATAGATACTCAATAAACTTTCTTTACGAGGAAATGCCATTTTTTTTTAATTTTTTTAATTGATAATAAATAATTTCTCATCCCTTCAAATAGCCCTGAAATAGTCTTTCATAAGCTAAAAATGCCCGTTTTACCCATTTGTATGCCCATACGGAACTTCCGTATGGGCATACGGTTGTTCCGTATGCTTGAACCAACCTTTGGTATGAGCTTACGAACGTTTGGTATGGTCATACGGCTGTTCCGTATGGGCATACGGAGTGTTCCGTTTGGGCAAACCCGCCTTCCGTATGGGCATACGGGCGTTCCGTATGCGCATACGACTGTTCCGTATGCGCATACAAACTGCCTACAAACTATGGTGGGTCTATTGTGCCTGTAACAAAGAACAGGTTGAGTGCAAAAGGGAAGGTGGTTTTATCTAACGGAAGAGAAGTGTTGTGTAATAAGGGGGGAAGATGGCTGCGGCAAGCAATTTTTAAAGTGAGGTAGTGAAGGTGTGGTGTGGTAAAAAGGATAATGGGATGAATAAAATGAGTGTAGTTCAAAAAACGTGCGGACTGAAACTCATCCATGTAAAAAACGGTGGCGGTGTAGCGGCAATCTGTGGTATTTTATTGTTGGCAAACATCCAATTACAATCTAGAGGTTACAGAATTAGAAAGGCAATAAGTTTGTTGGCATAGCCGCTTGTAAACACAGTGGGCTGCTTTGAGAAAAGAAACAAAACCTATCTGCTAAC
>JANYEX010000119.1 GCA_025359725.1 Chitinophagaceae bacterium
TACCGTTAATGGGTTTGCTTTTAGGGAATATGTGTTTGCTTTAGCAATAAAGTGGTAGCTAAAAGCGATAAAAGCGAATGCTTTTGGGGGATAGTTGTATGCTTTTGGAGGAGAAGTGTATGCTTTTTGGGCAATGTTGTATAGTTTTAGAAGGGTATTATTCAGAGGTACATAACTGTTTAGTTTCATAAGGGCTGGAAGACTACATCAACAACCTTATGAAACTAAACAGATAATAAATTTAATCTTGTAACTAAATTATTACTATGTAAAGGAGGGGTTACCTGGATGTTAATTTTTTGTACAATTGCATATAAAAGTTGTATAGTTCCTCGGTTTCAGGGTTAAGGAAGGTTTCTGTGCTTTATTGATGTGGTTTTAAATCAAAGAATATAGATTTTGCAATAAAACCTTAGATTTACTAACAATAAAAAACGACTGATTATCTGTAATTGATTAAAAAAATCCTACTTAAATCTTCAATAAAAAGTTATCCAAATTAAAAGGGGGGTCTCTGTAAAGGTTTACGTACGTTACTATTTCATTTAAGACTGATTTAAGTTTAGCAAAATTATTTGGTTTTTTAATGTACACGTTTGCACCACTGTTAAAAGTGTTTTCTATATCTTTTTCTGATGACGATGTAGAATAGATGGCAACAACTATTTCGCTTAATTTCTCATTTTGTCTTATTTCTACTAAGCATTCTAAGCCGTTTTTGCGGGGCATATTCAAATCGAGGAACAGAATTGTTGGCAATTGCGTATCCTCTTTCATTAAGTATTCCATCAATTCTACTCCATCGTTTACAGATGTGACGGATGTTTTAATTTTTCCTTCTTCTAAGGCTTCCTTAAAGTTCATACGATCACTTTCGTCATCATCTGCGAGTATTACATAAATTGGTTTGTTATTCATAATAATTTGTTTTAAGAAGGTAAATAAATGTCGAACCTAGCTCCTTTACCAAGGTCACTTGATGCTTTAATAACGCCGTTGTGATTCTCCACAATCTTTTTTACAATTGCAAGACCAATTCCCGTGCCTTTATATTTTTCCTTCCCGTGTAGCCGTTGAAATACCTCGAATATCTTTTCGCTGTACTCATCTGCAAAGCCAATACCATTATCACTTACACTAATATGACAATAATCTTTTTCTGGCAACAGTGCTACAATAGCTAGTTCGTTTCCTTTTTTAACTTCACTATCAATTTTTATTTGTGAAGGAATTTCTACGTTAGAAAACTTCAACGCATTGGATATTAAGTTATTAAAAAGTTGCCTAAACTGAAAGGGGATTATTCGTGCGCTCCCCAAATTAGTTGTCTCAACAGTTGCTAGTTTCTCGGAAATGGTATCTTCCAAATCAGCTTTTACTTCTTCTACAATTTGATTCAAATCGGCTAATTCAAATACCCTTTCTTCATTGTTTGTTTGCGAATAGGTAATCAAATCTTCGATAAGGGTTCGCATTCTTGTTGCTGCATCTTCAATTATTTCAAAATGAATCTTCCCTTTTTCAGATAAGCTTCCATAATCACTATCCAAAATTCGAGAAGCAAACATTTGAATTTTCCTTAGTGGCTCCTGCAAATCGTGACTAGCTATTTGTGTAAACACCCTCAGTTCTTCGTTAACTTTAGTTAGTTCTGTTGCTCGTTGTTCTTTTATCTCATTTTCAGATACTAGCTCTTTATTAGCGATAACTAGCTCTGCTGCCCTTTGTTCTTTTTCCTTATTCTGAAAAGCAAGTTCTTTATTAGCAATAATTAGTTCCGCAGCCCTTTGTTCTTTTTCTTTATTTTGAAAAGCTAATTCTTTGTTGGCAATAATCAATTCTGCAGCCCTTTGTTCTTTTTCCTTATTTTGAAATTCAAGCTCTTTGTTGGCAATAATTAATTCCGCTGCCCTCTGTTCTTTTTCTTTATTTTGAAAAGCTAATTCTTTATTGGCAATAATCAATTCTGTAGCCCTCTGTTCTTTTTCTTTATTCTGAAACGCTAGCTCTTTGTTTGCAACAATTAATTCTGCTGCTTTCTGTTCTTTTTCCTTGTTTTGAAATTCAAGTTCTTTATTCGCAATAATTAATTCTGCTGCTCTCTGTTCTTTTTCCTTGTTTTGAAATCCAAGTTCCTCATTGGCAATAATTAAGGTTGCCGCTTTTTCCACTTTCTCAACATTCTGAATAATTAGTTCATTGCGCAAATTTTGTGAATGGAAAAGAGCAGTATGTATTTTACTGTAGGAAGCCAAAAGTATAACCAATGCCCCAAAGAAAAGTACAATAATATACAATGGGGTGACAGAGGAAAGCTGCGTATATTTTTCTGTGCGAACTTGTAGAAGACCAGTTTCTACCCCATACATTTTATCTATTTGTGCCATTACGCTATCCATTGCTGCCGATCCTTCAGAAATATTTCTTTTAATTAAAGGATTTATGAAGGGAATAGGGCTTTGGACATTGATATTATTGATGCTTACAACTTTATTTTGTATTGCTAGATTTAAAGATTTAAGATTTTCGTACTGGGCTTTATTGTCTTTTAACAAGCCAGCTAGCGAATGTTGCTCTACAGATAGATCGGCTAATGCAGCCTCTTTTCTATCTAAAAGTAATTTGTTTCCCGTTAATAAATAGCCTCTTTTATTAGTTTCTGCCTCAAAAACTGCGGAAGATATCTTGTGAAGTGATTGCGTAACTAGTGTGGTATGGTTTACCCAATTGGATGAGTCAATAAGTTTTTTTATTTGATTGAAGGTGTATATAGAAAGGATTACAAGGAAAAATGTAGTGACTACATAAATTATTTTTATTTGAAATAGCGAACGGTTGACTTTTTTCATCTATTGTTGTTTTACAAACCTGTGAAAATATGCGTTGCAATGTAACGTTTTAATAGTCGGAAATACCTGTTTATTTAATTGGGAAGTAGAAAGTACATAAAAGGATGATACAAGAAAAGCCTTTGCTTCTATATAGTATTGTAGTATATATTGGTTCATTAACTTTTATGAGACCCCCTAAAATATTTGAATTTATAGCAGAGTTCACCGAAAATTTATACGAGACATCCAAAAGCTTTGTTAGAATGCTAAGGATCCATGATAGAATGTCTAAAAGCTATGGTCTTTTGTGTAATAACTGTCGTCTTTTGTCTAGAATATTATTTTTTTTGTCTAAAAAATCACTAGGAATTGCATGTCCCGTGTATGCTTTTACGTGTCCCGCATAAAAGTTTGGACATTCTATTAAAGATTCAGACATCTAACACAGGCATTTGTATATTCTTACATAGATATTAGATATACTGCTATAGCTTTTGGATGTTCCGTGTAAGTTTTTGGATAAATGAAAAATAATGAAAAATTAATAATAGAAGATTGACTACAGGGAAGATTTATTTAGCTAATTATTTAAAATAAGCTACTTGAAAATCTGTAAATAGATTAACCCAACCGAGGCTATTGTCATTAAAATTAGTATGACAAAGCCTAGTACATTGGATACTTATTTTAAATTACCTGTAGATTAATAGAAATGTAAACAAATAAAGAATCAACAAACAAAAAGATAAACTTCTGATTGTTCTGCGGGATAATACATTCTTGAAAACATAACTAAATAAAATAGACAATATTCCAACAATAAATCCGCAAATCAAAAATTAGTGAGCTGAATCATTACTGATATTAACTGGTATATTCAATATGTCTACCAACATAAAGGAAGAATAGATGCACGCACTTACAATTAAAGTAATTGCAAGAAAGGGAAAAGAGATTAACTCAATTATTCTTTGATGATTATGAATTTGCATTTTATTACTTATTTTATTGAATTAATAAAATAATTTATCCTGACATTCAAGAAAGTAAATTACCAAACGGGATTACGCCCGTTTAGTAATTTGTAAAAACCATTCTGCTTCTATCTTAAAAATAGAATCAATAATAGGATGATAATAACCACTGCGCCAACCGAAAGGTATATACCCCCACCTTCTCTGTACCTTTTCTTTAGTGATTTTAGTTCTGTTCTCAATCCTTTTTTCTCTGATAAAGTCAGGTTCGATTTGTCCATTTTCTTAATCTCATAAACCCTAGCAAGGATGGCACTTTGCTCAACAGTTTTCGATGTTGCACTTGCAGTATCAGCGTTTTTGATCTCGCAAGCAGCATTTACATTGGGACTAACTAGTGCCATTAGCATAAAAGCCGACACTGCGATTAACATTTTTTTCATTTTTTTTAAATTTAATTTTATTGATTAATTTTAACACACAAAGATTCAATCAGCCAAAATTTAAAGCGTTATACAATTGTTGGTAAAAGTTATATAATTCACAGGTTTCATTCAAAAGAAAAAAAAATCAATTAAACCGATATCTATTCAACAATAGATTAGGCAAATTATTATCGGGTTTACAAGCTAATAGGATATTTTTTTATGTCATCAGACATTGTTAGATAGGGTCAAAAAGACTTTTTATATTATACGCTCCTAATGATGACATAAATAGTTGTCTTTTTACTAGTATTCATTAATTATGGCTTGCCGAAGTGTTTATTGGGTTGCTAAATGAAGGGTTCTCTCAAGGCAAAGTTTTAATTTAGCATCGGTTATCTTATTGTCTATCAAAAAGTTTTTCTGCCATTTTTTTATCGTGACCATAAATATCTTCTCTGAAATTCAATTGCCCATTAACATCAACCCAAGCAGTAAAATATTTAATGATTACTTGTACTGTTGGCTTTACATCCATCCATTTTTCTTGTGGGAGGGTCATAAATGTATTGATAGAATCTGCGGTGTAGATAGGCTCTCTTCTTAACAGAAATGCAGCTAGTTTCTTAGGGTCGCCAACACGGATGCACCCATGACTTAACGGTCTATTTAAAGATGAAAATGCTTCCTTATGAGGCGTGTCATGTAGGTAAATTGAATACTTGTTGGGAAACAGAAACTTTACTCCGCCTAGGGAATTATTCAACCCTGGTTTCTGCCTTACCTCAGGTATTCCATTGGTATATTTTACAATTTCCATATTGTTTTTGGCTAGATAATTCCTATCACGCTTCATTGCAGGAATCACCTCTTTTTCGATAATATCTGTAGGCACATTCCAATAAGGACTAAAAACGATATACCGAATTTTATCATTGAAAATAACGGTACTATGTGCCGCTCCACCAACCACCACAGGCATACTAAAGCTATACTTGCCAGAGTCGTAAACATTCAATCTATATTCTGGAATATTCACCACAACTCTATCTACTTTGGCTGTATCAGGCGGCATCCAACGAGCCCTTTCCATATTTATCAGCATCTTTTCAATAAGAATCGAAATGGGAATGTTCAAACTTCTCAATGTATTTGCATCAATCAATCCATTAGTTTTTAAGCCCATTCGTTGTTGAAATTGATTTACAGCAGAAACTAATGGATCATCATAAAGAACAGTGGTATCCTTTATTTTAAAATCGCCGAATACAAAAAGTCTTTTCTTAATGGCAGTTATTGCAATGCTACTATCTCCCCTTTTGTAACTTTTCATATCAGGTATTGAAGCCCAGCTTACCTTTTTTTCTATCGAATAATATTTCGCAACAAATCCTTCCAACAACCGATATTGATTGTTCAATGGTTCATATTCATTTATAGGTTTCGGTACACCATCCACTAACGTATCCAATAAAGCAGTTGTATTTATTCTTTTTCTGGGTATAAACCAACCTAATTCTTTTACATTGATGTTACTACCATGATAAACTTTTAACGCATATTGAAAGAACTGCCCAGTAAGCACCATTTCTGCTTTCTTCGACATACTATCATAAACCTTATTTCTTGTGCTGCTATTATTTAAGAACCATTCGTACAACTGCTGTAGCTGCTGATTATAAATGCTGCTATCATTTAAATTAGCAGCAAAGTTGTTTTGTAAATTATAAAAATTATGGGCTTGTTCTGTCATTCCATCTGCATCAAACCAAGCGAATTCATAGTTTCTTTGGTCATAGAAATCGAAAAATTGTGAACGATACTTCTGGAATGAGTCTTGTTCGCCAATAAAGTTTTCCAATGTAGTACTGTCTATAAACAAATTATTGTAAGTAGTCTTCGAGTTGATGGACACATCCCTCTTTAAAGGTTTCTTTTTAGATTTACAGGTGATGAGGAATAAGCAAAATGGCAATAGTAAAAAAAGAATATTCTTCATTTTTAATAATTTTAAAAAAAAAGACTTCGCTTTGAGCGAAGCCTTTTTTTTTTCAAACCGAAGTATGGCTTAATGATTAGACACCACCATTACTTTTCCTGTATAAATTTTTTCGCCATTATTCTGTACAGAAATGATATAAACACCTCTGTATGATGGCTTTTCTATTTGGTAAATAGTTGGTTGATTGGTAAGTATTATTTCCTGAGTTTCAATAAGCTTTCCATCTATGCCATACAATCCAATAGCCCCTTTACCTGCCATAGCTCCTGAAACTTTGATGTTTATAGTATTAGTTCCAATATAGGGCTGCACTTGTAGCCCATGGGAAGCATCCATTTTTACCTGAATAGATTGCGAAAATGTTTGTTGCCCGCCTTTATCAGTTTGAGCTATACGATAATACCCAACTGGATAAGGTTGCAAATCAGTATAAGAATAAGTAGATGGGGTATTATCATTCTTTATTAAAGCGTTCATAGTAGCTACTGATTTATAATCTGTGCCATTACTACTTCTCTCAATCGTATAAAAGTTATCATTCAAATCGGTTGTAGTACTCCATTGTAACAATACATTTTTCTGTTTAGTTACACCAGTAAAATAAATCCAATTGATAGGTAACCCTGCCGCGCAAGTTCCTTTTGGTATCGTGGCAACTAATGTTACAGTACTCAAAGCACCACTGGTAGTTAATGCACGCCCATAAATTGAGTCGCCAGTAGTTAACCCTATAGCGGCATTGTTACAGATTAGTGTACCTTGAAAAACAGAGTTCTTAGCAATAGTTGCCATCCCCTCTACTTGCCAAAATACATTTTTCGATTGTGCGCCATTAATCAACACCACCCTAGAAAAAGTACTTGTTGTAAATGCCCCATTTACTTTCATTACAAAGATTCCATCTGGATTGCCTTGTGCATTTAAGTACAACGTGTCTGTAAAAGCAGTGGCAGAATTAAGTAGGTAAGTGTGCGGTGTAAGCACTAAGTTATTGCCAAACTGCGCAGGATACAGTAATTCAATATCTGGGTTAAGGGTATTTATATAGTTGTACATAGTTTGTAAATCTGCCGCACAAGCTGCTGTAGAAACATCTGGTTTACTATGTATTTTCCCTGTTACGTTCAGCGCGTCAAATCCTGCCGCAAGCCCAACATTTGTTCCTATATCTCCTGTTACATAAGTAATGCCTGTATTGGTTACTGCCCCGTTACCAGAGAATAATCCATAACAAGCGGTGGTACCTAATACTGGAGGAGTAGGTCCAGTAAGCAAAGGAGCATTGCAACCCGTTGGAATATACGTCATTGAACCATTTACAGATACTGCACCGGTAGTAGTAAGAAGCCTCCCTTCCAAAGAATCGAGAGCACTTGTTACCATCGCCGCATTGTTCGCAACAACGGTACCACGCATATATGTTTTAGTCGCCATTTCTACCAGCCCTTCCACTTTCCAAAATACATTACAGGCTTGAGCTCCATTAATTAATTTTACTTTGGATGCTTCCCCAGTAGAAAAAGCTCCTTGTATTTGAAAGATAAATACGGCGTTAGAATCACCTTTTCCATCCAGATAAAGATTGCCATTCAATGTGGCTTTACTAAATATCTTATAAACACCAGCTACAAGGGAATCGCCGTTTCCTAATAGTACAGATGGGAAGAACTTAGGAGTGGCATTATTTAATTGGTCATACAGTGATAGTAAGTCTGCCGCACTAGCAGCACTTGCCCCATCTTGGTCGTGCATCACGCCATTAACATTGCCAAAACCAGTAATGGGTCCCTTGTTAGTACCTACATTGCCCGTAAACTGCGACAACCCTGTGTTAGTAACTGCTCCGTTTGTAGAAAATAGGACAAAATCTGCAACAGTCCCCAACACGGGGGCTTGCGCAGAAGCTATACGTGGGGTATATACTAAAGCAATAGCCATAATTGTATGGAGGAATGCCTTTTTTAATGTAATCTTCGATGAATTGTGTATTATTTTTTTCATTCTACAAAGGTGGATGGAACTACAGCAACGGTTGTTATAGAACTATAAGAAAAAGTTGCATAATTCACAGGTTATTACATAAGTTTGCTTTTTAATCTTATTTAGAAAGCAATGGTGAAAAGGATACTCCATTAGGCTATGCAGCTTAGGTATATTATTCTAAAGAATTATTGAAACCAACAGTCAAGAACCAAAAGTATTGATGTAGATTTTGTTATATTAAAGTGGGTGTGTTGCTAGTGTTCAACTTGTTAATAGACGCTATAAACAGTAAAAAGCTTAATTGATTTGCACACCTCAAACCCTTCGCCAGCATCTTTTCAATAGAAAATATAGAGTTTTATTTGGGTGAGTACATGTTGTATTGTTTGGCGTAGTATTCATTTCTTTTCGCCTTTTTTCTTTATCCCCTTTATCAACATTATTTACCAAATCATTATGGTCAATATCCTACTTGCAGGACCTCTTTTGCCAGTATTGTTCTCGTAACTAGACCTGTAATAACTTGTTTTACCCACGTCTTTTAAGGCAAATTGGGTTGAATGCAATGCCTTGGATACGTATTTTTCATTTCCAAAAACAATATCCACATCTTTCATCCCCGCTTCCCAAATAAAATTTCCAAATAAATCCAATGACCATGAGGCATCTCCATACTATCGGGGGTTTTAGGGTTTTGCAGTCTCAATGTCTGGTATAAATGCTCGTTTTCTTTGCCAATCATCCTAGGCGAAAAGTCAACTAGCGAGATAAGAGAGCTACTATCGTTGCTATGCCATTTTATATTCAGCGTAATTTTATGTTCTGTTGTTAATACAGAAACTGGCAGGTCGAGGTATATGCGCCTCAAACAAACCTCTATTTTACTGCGCAAGTCCACCTTTTCTTTTTGAGATAATTTATTGCTTAGGTTGGCATCATCATACACCTTCCAGTTGGTATTCCATTTGATAACAAGCCCTAAAGCCTCGTCAAGGTCATCATTCTTTACCCTAAGGTGTGCTTGCCACTCAATTAGGTATGCAATCGCTGTTTGTACATAACTATTAAAGTCAACATCCTTTGATGGAAAGATATGTCTATCGCTCATGGTGTTTTGTTTTAGGTATGCGATATTGTTTTTGAAATTTGTAATGCCATTGTTGTAAAACGACGGGAGGCCAAACTCACTTGTGAAGCCATCAAACCCGCTAATGAGCAGAACGGTGCCACTTATGAGTCGCCCATTCCATATGTGGAATGGGCTGCTTCACGAGTGAGATTGGCGCGCCCACAAGTGAAGAAAACTGGCTCACAAGTGAGCGGGACAATTGCACATGTGAGCGAAACTATTCCACAAGTGAGAGAGGTGGGGTCACTAATGAGAATGCCCCCTCCTGAAATTACTTGACAGTTTTTGGTGTTAATATTAATATTTGTTTACTGTAATTTGGGTTATTACTTATGCAAGGATACAGCTTTGTTTTTTACTACTGCTTCTTGTTTTCACCCTTTGTTTTATTCCTGTTTT
>JANYEX010000194.1 GCA_025359725.1 Chitinophagaceae bacterium
TGCAAAATTGGAGGAGGTGGCTTGTACCTTTCTCTTTAGCGAATGCCAGTTAGAAACTGGTTCGACTAGTACACACAAGTGATGCTATCGCAACACTTGCGCGAGGGGGAAAGAGCCAGTTAGAAACTGGGTTGACTAGTAGGCATAAGACATCTTAGCGAAGCCACACGTGACAGACGGTGCGGCAGCGGCGAAGTTCACGTGCACTAGCTGGGAATTGACCTTTTTTGGTCATCAATAAGTCAAAGAAGAGTTATCAACAACAATTGGTCTTTAATCTATCGCCTTAATACGTATTTTTGTAAAAGTTTAAATGACAAAAAATGAATCAGGCACTATTAACAAGATTATTTAAATCCATCGAAGGGGAAGAGAATTCCTCTTTGATAAAAGTTGCCTATAGTATTATTGAAGATGAAAAAGGGAGAGGTCATGTCAATCTAGCCAATAAACTTAATAATATCCTGTTACAGAAATTGGCAAATAAATCTACTGATTATAAGCCCACATTAAAAGTAGCAAGAGAAATAGATTTTAAGGTGCCGCTTGATAGGCGCTATAGATTGCCATTGGCAACGCATATTGAGAATGATAGCTTAAGACATGATATGGTGTTGTTTTCAGAAGTGGAAAGCAAAATACTTCGAATTGAAAAAGAATACCTTGCTAGAGAACGATTAGCACATCATGGATTAAAGCCACGTAAAAAGATTCTACTATATGGCTCATCTGGATGTGGCAAGAGTATGGCAGCAGAAAAAATAGCTTGGGATTTAGGTTTACCTTTCTATAAGGTACGTTTTGATTCTATCATTTCCTCATACTTAGGCGAGTCAGCTTCTAACTTGCAAAAGCTTTTCGAAAGCATCAATGAGTTTCCTTGCGTTTTATTATTGGATGAGTTTGATATTATTGGAAAACAAAGAAATGTAAACTCAAACGATGTTGGAGAAATTCACCGTATTGTAAATATTTTGTTGGGTTTATTGGAAGAATATAATGGAGAGGGAATTCTGATAGCAACAACCAATCTAGAAGGTACAATAGATAAGGCCCTGTTTAGAAGGTTTGACGATTTTATAGAATTGCCAAAACCTACAGAGAAGGAAATTGCTGAGCTACTTAAAATATCTTTTTCTGCTCTTAAACTAAGTCCCAAAATAAATCTTAAAAGGTTTGCCCAACGAATGATTGGGATGTCTTATGCTATAGTAGTAAAAATAGCAAATGATGCAGCTAAGAAAGCGATTATTCATTCTAAAACAGAAATCTCAATTGAGGACTTAGACAAGTCTTTAGAAGAAAACGAAGCCATTAATAAATAATAACAATGTCCTATGCAACAATTCCCACACCTGAAATTTGTTAACAAAATAGAGGGGAACCCCAGATTATTTGGTCGTGGCAAATCGCATCCTCAAACAAAAATTAATAAACAGAACTTTCAGAGTCATGGTAATTACCTACTACAAAAGATATCAGATTTAAAAGAAGAATGGAGCAATTACATATTGAATAGGCAAAGTCAAGGCTTGTTTCCACTTAGTGATGATGTAGTCCCAGTTTTTTTGAAGCTAAACCCTTCACTTGTAAACTATGCATTCGATTTAAAAAGTTTTGGGATTGAAATTATATCTGAAGAAGATGATGGATTTATAATTGGTGCTTCTTCGGATGGGTTACGCTCACTAAAGGAAAAAATAAATGGATTTATTGTAAAAGAAGGGATAGGTGAGATAGGTGATTTTTGGGAAATAATTGATGGTATTAAAGACAATTGGAAACCACAACGCATTCTTTCAGAAGAACTATGGGGTAAATGGAACTTGATAGAAGATGATGTGGTTTATAAAATTGAAGTTAGTATTGCTTTTGATAAACCTCTTGGGCAAGAGCCAACAACTACTACTCGACGTGGACAAACACTTCATAAAAAGTACTTGCTGAAACAAATAGAAAGAGATGAACAATTGATTGAGCGAGAGAACCATTTTAATAATTTTATAAAGGACTATGGACGTATTACAAGCGGCATTATCAATTTTGAAGATAGTTTCGCTTGTGAAGTAGAGATTAATGGCAAAGGACTTAAGGACTTAGTTTTTAATTATCCATTTGTTTTTGAGGTTTCCGAATTGGAAAAGATTGGTGGAGTTTTAAGTAATTCTACAGATGAAGTTGATTCTGAATTAGAAATTCTACCACCAGAAGTTGGTTCACCTGAAGTTAGCGTAATTGATAGCGGTATAATGGAAAACCACAAATACTTGGCCGATGCCATTAACCATTCTAGTTCTAAATCATACCTTGATACAGATACTTCTACAGCCGATTACGTAACTAATGGTGGGCATGGAACGAAAGTAGCTGGCGCAATACTTTATCCTTATGGAGTATCTAATATTACATCGCCGTATAAACTTCCATTCTGGATAAGAAACTTACGGGTTTTAGATGCTAGCAATTCATTACTAAATAAGTTGCCAGCAGAATTGATGAAGGAAATCGTTAATGATAATACAGATTGTTCAATCTTCAATCTTTCAGTAAATTCAAAAGCACCGTTCAGAAAAAAACACATGTCATCTTGGGCAGCCACCATTGATTCAATTATTCACGAGCAAAATGTTGTTTTTATAATCTCTGCTGGAAATATTGCTTTCGAAACTATTAGAGAATATATAAGGTTGGGAGAGAGTTACCCTAACTATTTATTAAATCCATATTGCCAAATAGCTAATCCTGCACAAAGTAGTTTTGCATTAGTTGTTGGCTCCATAAATCATACAGAATTTGAAGATGATAATTGGAAATCGTTGGGTGGAAAAGATGATATATCTCCTTTTTCAAGAATAGGCATGGGTATTTGGGGAGAGATAAAACCAGATGTAGTAGAGTATGGTGGAGGTTTGGTTTTATCAAAGAATGGAATTAACACTGTTATAGTCAATAAGGAAACTGGGGTGGAGCTTATAAGGTCAACCTTGAATGGAGGTGGGGCTTACGGTACAGATAGTGTGGGAACATCATTTTCCACACCTAAAGTAACACATATTGTTGCACAGCTAAAGAAATTATATCCAGATGAAAATGTAAATTTGCTTAGGGCATTGGTGGTACAAGGTGCAAGATTACCTAATAATCATTTTAAAAATCCCACCACTGAAAGTCTAAGACATTTTGGATATGGGTTGCCATCGTTGGAACGTGTAACGAAGAACACAGAACAAAGAATTTCGTTTTATACTACCTCAGAAATTAAAGCGGAGGAAGGGTATATCTATTCTCTTAAAATACCAGAAGGGCTAAGAAATCAAGGAGATGAATATGATATTTTAATAGAAGTTACTTTGGCATACACAGCAAAAGTTAGAAGAACACGTCAAAAGATGAAATCGTATTTATCTACTTGGTTAGACTGGGAGTCATCAAAGCTAGATGAATCATTAGATGACTTCAAAGATTTTGTATTGAAGGAAATAGATAATGAGGTAACAAATTACGATTCAGATGCTAGAAAAGGTCTTGGAACTTTTCAATGGAAAATTAAAAATAGAATAGGTAGTGGATATGCAAAGAAAATAAACAGAAATAATAGTACAGTTCAAAAAGACTGGACAATAATAAAATCAAATCAATTACCTGAAGAGATATGTTTTTGTGTAAAAGGACACAAAGGGTGGGATAAAAATAAAGAAGCGATTCCTTATGCTTTGGTTGTTTCCATTGAGGTGTTAAATGCCAACATTTCTATTTATGAAGAAATCAGAATGGAAAATGAGATAGAAATAGAAGTTAGATAGATTATATCTTGTTTATTTTCTTTTAGGCAATATGTCTTCAATAATCGGGGTTTTAATGCATTGTCTCTATCCCATCCGTAGCCATTACTTGTTTTTTAATAGGTGGGAATAAGGAAGGCTTTGCTGGGAAGTCTTATATTTGTAGATAAATAAACATACATCATGAATGAAGCAATAAGGAAAGAACTGCATGAATTGATTGATAAGGCAGATGAGAATCAGTTAGAAATAGTTCGTGAAGTGTTGCTATCATCTACTTCCCGTTATTCGAACCAAGAAATAGCTTCTTTTTATCAACGTATTAATCTGTTTGAAGAAAGTGGCAGTACTGGTTATTCGGTTGACGAATCTCATTCGATGATTCGTAACAAGTACAAACAGGGGAATGTATAGGGTAATCATTACACCTTT
>JANYEX010000215.1 GCA_025359725.1 Chitinophagaceae bacterium
AGTGGCAGAAGAGTTGAATCTCTTGCAAGTAAGCGATACCAACGAACTGGAAGGATGGGTGGATGAAGCCATCAGCAAGATGCCCGACAAGGTAGCTGAATACAAAAAAGGCAAGAAGGGATTGATAGGATTGTTTGTGGGCGAAGTGAAAAAATTAAGCAAAGGCAAGGCAGATCCGAAAGTGGTGACGGAATTGTTGCAGAAAAAGTTGGAATAACCCCTCCGCCCCTGAAGGGGGACTGTGGAGAGTGGATTGTGGAGAATTGCTACCTATCATTTCTTTCATTCAAATCATTTAATCATTATTCAAGAATGAGATATTTAGTAATAATAATGGCGTTGATGGTTGCTGGCACAAGTTGCAAGAACAAGCACGCTTACTTTGAAATAAAGGGGAAGATTGCTCATGCAAAAGGAACCAAGTTATCTTTGAAACAACTGGCTATCGGCAACCAGAATCCTGTATTGATAGATACTGGTATCATCAATAAAGATGGCAGTTTCGATTTAAAAACTTTCATGCCCTTCGACCAAGCTTTGTTCGCATTCAGTATAGAGAATGGTCCGGATGTATATTTGATAAATGATGTGGCTAACATTAACTTAAACCTAGACCTCGACCATTATAAACAATACTCAGTAGAGGGATCACCTTCAAGTATTCAATTACATACATTCTTGGATGCATACAGTGCTGATTATAAAAAGGTGGTCGATAAGGTATCCTTGTATGATTCGGTAGAAAAATCTGAAGCAGCAGACAGTGTGGTTCTAACTTACAAGCATGACAAAGATGCTGCACTGAAAACGGTCAATGACCTGATTACAAACACTGTTCAGCAAGCTATAAATCCTGCACTTAAATCGTATCTGTTGGCAAAGTCCTTTGCCACAATGGAGAAGGAAAATATTGCAAAGTTGATGGCTGCATCCAAGGAGCAATTCAAGAGTTACAAACCTATCGGGTTTCTGGAAACAATCATTGCGCAGCAAATAAAACAAACGCCCGCACCATATTCTTTGCTTGGTAAGCAAGCTCCTTCGTTTGTCATGACTGATAATTATAACAGACCGTTTTCTTTGGACAGCATTAAGGGTAAATATGTGCTGCTAGACTTTTGGGCTAGCTGGTGTAAGCCTTGCAGGGAAGAAAATCCTAACGTAGGGAAAGCTTATAAATTGTACAGAAGAAGAGGATTGGAGATTGTAAGTGTTTCATTGGATTCGAGCATGCACCAATGGAAACAAGCACTCGATAATGACAACCTCTACTGGCAAAATGTTTCTGACTTAAAAGAATGGAAAAGCCCTGTGGTTGATAAATATAAAATCACGGCTCTGCCTTTTAATGTTTTGATTGATACAACAGGGGAAATAATTGCTGCCGATCTAAGAGGTAGGGATTTAACCATGAAACTGAATGAAGTGTTACCACGTTAAATATGAGTTATGACTCTAGGTCCTTATTTATTCTATTTTCGTTTTAAATATTTAATTCATGAGACAAATAAGTCTTTCGCTTTTTACCCTTTTACTTTTTGCCATTTCTTGCAAACACAAACAAATCATTAGTGGCGACTATATTATCAATGGTAAAATTGAGGGGGGGGTAAATGGTGAGATGATTATCTGTCGCCAGCAAACTATGGAGGCTAAACCTGATACTGCTTACCTAACCCAAGATGGAAGTTTTAGTTTTAAGGGGAAGATAGAAGAACCTATTGCAGCAAGTATTTACTTCCCTGCATCTGTTTCCGAAGGGCAGCAGCAAGCGATAAACCTTTTTGTTGAACTGGGTACTATCGAAATAACTGCTAAGAAAGAGCAACTACTAGGGGCGGTTGTAAAGGGTGGCGATTGTAACAATGAGCTGCAACAACTAGTGACTCTCACTAAACCTTATGGCGAAAAAATGATGGCATTGAGTGATAGTATCAAAAAATTGTACAGTGCTAACAACATGGCTGCCGCACAAGTTTTGCAACAATCGGCGATAGCGATGGAGAAAGAACAGAACAATGCAGTTGCCAAATTAATTAAAGACAACCCTAAAAACTATGCTTCTGGTTATTTGGCTTATCAGTTAAATAGTTACGAAACGAATGTAGATACTGCACAAGTTGCCTACAATAATCTGGATGCTAGTATTCAGGAAGCTTATTACGGAAAAAAACTAAAGGGTATAATTGATGTGCTGAAATCTACTGCCGTTGGTACTAAAGCACCAGAATTTAAGGCTAATACCAGCGATGGAAAAGAAGTTTCTCTTTCTTCATTTCAGGGTAAATATCTTTTATTGGATTTCTGGGCTAGCTGGTGCGGACCATGCCGTCAGGAAAATCCTAATGTGGTGAAGGCTTATAATGAGTTTAAAAATAAAAATTTTACCGTACTTAGTTTTAGTCTGGATGATAACAAAGACGCTTGGCAACAGGCCGTTACTAGCGACAATTTATCTTGGACACAAGTGAGTGATTTGAAAGGATGGCAAAGCCCTATTGCAGGTACTTATGGCATCCAATCCATTCCTTCAAACTTATTAATTGACCCTAGCGGTAAAATTGTTGGCAAGGATTTACGTGGCGAAGATTTGATAAATGCACTCAACGGTGTGTTGAAATAGTGATTCATTCCAATGGAAATAAATTATAAAAAGCGACTGTTTTGGTTTCTGTTGGTTACGGCTTTGCTGAAAATCAGTGTCGCTTCCTTGGTGGAATTGGGGAATGATGAGGTTTATTATTGGACGTATGCCCTACAACCAGACTACAACCATTTCGATCATCCCCCCATGGTTGGCTTGCTTATTAGGCTTACATCGCTCAATCTGCTGTGGGCTTCTGGGATTTCGCTTCGGTTGGGGGCTATCATAGGTTGTGCTATAAGTTCTTATTTTGTTTTTTTTACTGGAAAAATTATTGCCAACGAAAAAACGGGCTGGTACGCTGTCCTCGTTTATAATGCCTCGGTGTATGCGGGTTTTATTGCAGGGCTTTTTATATTGCCCGATAGTCCGCAGATGCCTTTCTGGACTGCCTCTTTATATCTCATGTCCCAGATTATCATTCTTGAAAAAGATAAAAAAACAAGTTATTGGTTAGGTTTAGGCTTGTTAATTGGCTTGGCTTGTTTGTGCAAGGTGCATGGCTTATATCTGTGGGCGGGTTTTGGTTTGTTTATTATTTTGAAACGAACTAAATGGCTACTAAACTGGCGTTTGTATGCTGGTTTTATCGTTACAGTGCTTTGCTTTCTTCCCATTATTTATTGGAATATCCAGAATAATTTTATCACTTATCGTTTCCATTCCGAGCGGGTATCGCACACTTCCTTGCTTTGGGATGGGCTTTTGCAAGAGATACTTGGGGAGTTCGCCTATCAGAATCCTGTCGTGTACATCCTTATCGTGGTGTCTGTTATATTTTTTCTTCGGAATAAAAATTCTTTCAAATCTGAGATTAATACCTGGCTTATCTGTATGGGGCTGCCCATGATTCTATTCTTTTGGATTATTGCCTTGCTCAATCCTTCATTGCCGCATTGGAGTGGGCCCGCATTTATCCCCTTTTATTTTCTGGCGGCAAACTATCTTAGTCTCAAGACCAATACTACCTACCCTTTATTTGTAAAAATTGGTGGTGGGTTGGTGGCTTTTATTCTGTTTTTAGGGGTTTGTTTGGCTAGGTTTGCTCCTATCAATGTAGGCGGTAGTGACAAATACGAAAATTATGGCGCTAATAGTCTTACCCTCGATATAAGCGGTTGGGAAGATTTTGGAAAGGATTTTAAAGCCCTCGAAGAAAAAGATATTGCATCGGGAATCATGAAAAAATATGCCCCCATCTTAGTTAGTAACTGGTTTCCTGCTGGACATTTGCTTTTTTATGTGGCAAGGCAAACGGGGCAACCCTTATTAGGAATAGGCAAGCTGACGGATATACACAAATTTGCCTGGCTAAATAAGATTATGCCGCCTGTTCATATAGGTGATGATGCTTATTGCATCGTTCCGTCCAATCTTCCATTCAATGTACAAGAAATTTATGGGGCATATTATACAACTATACAGCAGCCAACAATTATCTATCAGGTGCGGGCGGGTAAG
>JANYEX010000315.1 GCA_025359725.1 Chitinophagaceae bacterium
GTGGAGTATGCTTTGGCTGTGCATTACAGCTATATTTATAAGGAAAATAAAAGTTTAAACAAGTTCGTTGTTTATTTTAATTATTAGAATACAAAACGAAAAAAAACCTTCGTTATAGAAAAATAAAAAACATTCATCTAAAAATATCATGCTGTCAACTCATTATTTTTACATGCAAAATGATTTTGCACGAATTTAAAATGAAAATAAATTCATTTAAAATGATTTTGCATCAATGCAAAATGAAAATAAATTCATGCAATAGGTCTATCTATTCTTGAATAAAGAATGTGCAAATATAAAACCAAGGATACCGATAGAAACACAGACAATTGGAACAAGAATTTTGTCTGTAGTATTATCGAAAAGAATGCTAGTGCTACCATCAGGATTCACTAATAAATTAACATCTGTTCCAACTGGATACATAGGAACAAAAGTATTACAATCATCGGAGACAATATTTTTGGTAATTCCATCCTTATCAACATGTTCTACAACGGGGCAGGATAAGATATATGGTCTTCTTGAACTAGGCTCCATTTCATCTTCACTCAATCTATAATCCATTACTTTAACTGTTGTCTTGTAGTATTTCTTTTCTTTTACGATGTAATAAAAACAACTACCAATGCCCTCAAAGAAGCAGACTGCGCAAACAGAATAAAGCATTACGATATCAATAGATTATAATTTTAGTTTTATAAAAATAGTAATGCAAAGTGATAGTCTAGATAATGGTTTAAAGACTGATTACTCCGTAATGTAGAAATGTACAGCTACAACAAAGTATAACTGCACATCTATTAAATTGAATTTTAAAATTTCTTTTCTCTTAGTCCTACTTACACTGTTCCAACATCTTCACTACATCTTCTTGTCCCCAGTTTGGATAGAATGGCTTAGGCACGTAAGTCTTAAATAAATCTACAGACTTCTGAAAGTATGGTTTCGCTAATGCTTTTCCACCACCATAAGCTTCGGGGGTATTAAAGGTTGTCATGCCTTGTAGGTAATAGATACGAGGGTTGGTAGAGTCTGCATTTTTGGCGTTTGCCAAAGCATCTTTTGCAAGTGCACCATACGTTTGCCAACGGCTCATCGGGTCAACCATCAACTGTAGTATAGCCACTTGTTGTACCAAGCAATACAAATCTGCATTGTTTTCTATAGTGCGTGCTTTTGTAATAAAGTCGTTGCATTTGTCGGCAACTTTGTCTTTATCAAGGCTTTTATCTACCCATGCACTTCTGTAAAGAGACAATGCTGCATAGTAATAAGGCAACCACTGAGTCTTTTCTGCATCACCCACTCTTTCAAAAAAAGAAGAAACATCGGTTAGGTCGGAAGCTAATTTTGCATCTTTCATCTGAGCTAAACCTTTTGTCATTGCATCCTCAAACTTAGATTGTGCATTAACCACTGTAGCCACTAAAAGGCTAACGATAACGAGTACTTTTTTCATTTTTATTTGTTTAATTGTTTAAAAATTTTCAACACATAGGCAGATAAGAACATAGAAAAATAAGGAAAGAAACGTTTAACTTTAAGTACACATAGTGAGTATGGTAATCCATTCATTCTATGGTTCCTTTCTCTAACAAATTCAAAAATCTATGTGACTACTGTGCCTATGTGGTAATCCATTTATAAATTATTATTAATTGCATCTTGCCTTCTATCCACACCCCAACTAAGGAAGGCGCCTAAGAAAAAGAACCGAGGTGCGGGCGGATTTATCTCTGCCTTATAAGTACCATTGTGGTTATAATTGTACCCATACACATTGTTACTATTAAAAACATTGGTAACGCTGCCCACAAACACCACAAACGCTTTCTTTACCTTGGTAAGATAATTTACACTGCACCCAAATGTATTGTAATCTTTTGTAGTACCTTCATCCCCGATAATATATTTATTTCCAATGGGTTGAAAGTTGTAGTATGGCCTGCCAGAAGCATAAGTGTAGGTAAAATTAAACCCTGTATTTAGCTTAGTAAAAAACTTCTTTACCACCAAAGAGGCAGTGTGCTTGGCAGCAAAAGTGGGCGCAAGCAAAGAAGGGTATTTATCAAACTGACGTTTTGTATCGAGATAAGAATAACTAACCCAATAATCTAAGCCTTGAATACTTTTTTTGTCGCGCCAGAACAACTCTATCCCTTGTGCATAGCCGCTACCATTGTTGTTGTAACGATAGGTTGGTGGCGTTTCTATTAAATTGTCATATTTCTTATAAAAAGCCTCTAGCCTAAATGTTTGTAGGGTAGTTGTCCGCATGTAATTCAATAGGTAATGCGTTGCTTTCACATATCCTAAATAATTGTTGCCATAATAGAAATAGTTGTTTTCTGGTTTCTGATAAAACTGTCCGTACACGGCACTCATCTGCGAGTGCGCTCCTGTTTTGTAGGCAAGAGAAAGTCGGGGTGCAACATTGAATTGATTTACCTGCGATGAATATTCTGACCGCACACCAATCTTTGCAGCAAGGTCATTAGTAAGATAAATATCTGCTTCGCTGAATAGGGCAGCAAAGTTATCTGTCTGTGAATGGTTCGTGTCGTTCACTATATTCTTCACGGTTCCATACCAATATTCCCCGCCAAAGCGGATAGCGCTAATACCAGACAGCTTCTTCTCGAACACCGCTTTTATCTGACTCAAAGCTTGATGACTAGTTATTGCCGCATTGATACTATCTATATAGCTGATGTTTGTGTAAACCCGTTGATTGAGTTTATTTTGTATCTGTAAGTTTATTTTATCGGTATTGATACTAAAACTACTACCAAAACTCATGTGCCAGCCTTTACCCAAATATTCGCGCCAGCTAAGATTATTGTACCAGTTGTAATTGATGATACCATAAGCATTATTCAAACTAAAAGAATCAATATTAGGGCGACGAATACCAATATTGCTAGCACCAAAAGTGGTGTAATACTTAATCATACCGCCCTTTGTCTTGATGCGGAAGTTGGCATCGGTACCGTGAAACTCTGGTAAATGGAAGTAGTTGGGCGTTTGCGGAACGAGAGCAAAGTACAACGCCAAGTTGGTATAACCATAGTTTACTCCCCACGATGATTTCTTATTCTTTGCCAGTTCCTGCAAACCCGCTCCCATAAATACCGTAGAGACAGAGGCTGAAGCTTGAGAAGATTCGGGCAAATCAATTGTTTCCAAAATGACAGCACTGCTCAATGCTTGTCCGTATTGGGCTGAATAGCCTCCCGTGCTAAAAACTGTTCCTTTAAACAAGAAAGGGGAGAAGCGACCACGGCTTGCAATGTCTGGCACGCTTGCACCATAAGGATTAGCTACCAATGTACCATCGATGAATTGTTTTGTTTCGTAACCAGTACCCCCACGCACAAACAATCCTTCTTGTTCGCCAACTTGTTGTGCGCCAGGCAAGGTTTTTAAGGCATTGGTAATGTCGCCATTTGCCCCACCCACTGTTACTACATCGAGAGAATTGAGTACGGTAGCGGCACGTTTTTTATCGCCTGCCTCAAAACTACCAGCAGTAACGGTAACGGCGGTGAGTTCATTTATTTCTTCATGTAAAAAAAAGTTTATAGAGATAGGCGTGCCCGATAAAAGAATAGGTTGTTGAATAGTTTTATAGCCAATACTTTTAGCGATGATAGTCTGCGTTCCTTTATCGTAACACTTAAAAAAAAACTTACCAGTAGAATCGCTAGAGCCGCCATCATAACTACCTTTTATAGAGATAGTTACACCGCGTATTATCCTGCCGTGGTTATCCTTTACGACACCGCTAACCCTTGTTTGTGCAAAAAGAGAGGATGAAGCGCATGTTATCAGCATTATAGGTATCCATTTGTATAGTTCCTTCATATTTGTATTGCTTGTTTGATGACTCAAAAATATCATTTACCAAGCATTATAAACAAGTCTATTTAGGGAAGTTGCATCTCAAGGGCGGTGAGTGGGGGAGAATGATAGGTTAATTAGGTAGTGTTACAATATAGTTGATTTGAATTCGTTCATATAGCAAAAAAAGTTTTGCTCATGATAACTGTTTTACGTTCCTGTCATAATTGTAACAGTACGAATTTGGTACTGAATGGTAAAAATACTAGCAAGCAACAAGGTTATCGTTGTAAGGATTGTAATGTTACGAGGGTAA
>JANYEX010000323.1 GCA_025359725.1 Chitinophagaceae bacterium
AAATTAAAGCGTTTGATAGCCTCACCCGGGCTCATTCTACCCTCCGATAATTCTCGTACCAACCATCTGCGAAAACTAGGTTCATAAACGCCTAATTTACCCGATGATTCAAAACTTTCCGACACCTTAACAGTGTATACATTCCCAACTTTTTCTGTTTCCATCTTCTCCGTTTTTGCCCATTTAACTGACAAGCTATTTCAGGAGATGACAAAGATATTTTACACCTAAAACAAGGAGAGAAGCCACATTGTAAGCGCGAAATTTAAGGGGATTATTCTATTGATTTAATACTACAATCACTATTTATCTCTTCCAAATACCTTTTATTGAAGACAATCCGAACATTTATTAAATTGGAAAAATATTAAACAAACGTTTGAGTTAATCAAACGTTTGTTTGATATTTGCACTTTCTAAAGGATAAGATAATGGCAGTTGATAAAAAAGCACACATAATGAACCACGCGATAGCCCTGTTTGCAGATAGGGGCTTTGAGGGTACAAGCATTCGCGAGTTGGCGCACGAAGCGAACGTAAATGTGGCGATGGTAAACTACTATTTTGGTAGTAAGGAGAAATTAGTAGAAGCTATTATTGATGAAAAGGCGGCATACATGAAGGATAGGCTTGAAGAATTGGAAGCCAATGAACGCCTAACGGAAATAGAAAAAATAGATAGATTGATTGAGGATTATGTAACGAGGATATTGGCAGGTGCAAGCTTTCACAAGTTTCTGTACAAGGAATTGATGGATACAAAAAGGGAAGATATTCAAGAGTTTCTTACTAATTCCTTTGCTCGTAATGCTAAAAGTGTTGCTTCGATAATAGAAAAGGGAATTCAGAAGAAAATATTTAAGGCGGTAGATCCTGCGCTTACTGTGGCGTCGATTATTGGTTCTATTAGCCATGTTATGATGTCTAAACGCTACTGTAACAAGCTGTTGCAAAAGCCGGAAACAAACGAACCATATACGGATGATGAGTTTAGGATTAGATTAATTAACCACATACAGAACATGATGCATTCGCATTTGTTAGCCGTAAGTGATAAGTCGTAAGTAATAAATATAGAACAATAGATTTAATAATTAAACAAAAAACACATGGCACAAGAAAAAGACACAAAGAAGGGTTTTCCTGTTAGACCTATTATCTTAGGTTTGGTATTGGTAATTGGGGGCTACTTTGGATACAAGCAAATTAATTTTGTATTCACTCATGAAACCACTGATAATGCACAGATTGAATCGCAAATTACACCAGTTTTACCTCGTGTATCTGGTTATGTAAAGAGCATTGCGGTGAACGATTACGACACCGTGAAAGCGGGTGAATTAGTTGCAGAGCTTGATGATGCTGAACTTCAAACTCAACTAGAAGCAGCAAAGGCAGAATACGATCAAGCTGCTGTGGATATCATCAATACAAAGGCGTCTCTTATTAATGCTGAAATATCACTAAAAGTTAATAAAGGAAACATCGACATCAGCGATGTGAAAAGTGCACAAGCTTTGGAAGATTATAACAGGAATAAAAGTTTGTATGCTGCCGAAGCTATTACTAAAAAGCAATTGGATGATAGCCGATTTGCTTATGAAACTGCTACCAAAACATTGGATAATACACACAACGATTTAGGTTCTGCCGAAAGCCGTATTGCTGTTTTGCAATCTGCCGTAAAAAGAGCAGAAGCTACAATGGCGGTAAAGCAAGCAGCTATCGATCAAATAAAGCTAAAGCTTACTTACACCAAAATCTTCTCTCCACAAGCAGGAAAGATTGGTAAGAAGAATGTTAGCGAAGGGCAATTTGTACAAGCAGGAACCCCTTTGTTTTCTATTGTAAACGATACCACTTTTTGGGTAGTGGCAAACTTTAAAGAAAGTCAGATTGCTTCTTTAACACCCAACAAACAAGTAGAATTGAGGGTGGATGCCTATCCTGATTTAAAGCTTACTGGAACAGTTTCTAGTTTGAGTGATGCAACAGGAGCAAGATTCGCTTTGTTACCACCAGACAATAGTAGTGGGAACTTTGTAAAGGTTACCCAACGTGTGCCTGTAAAAATCTGGATTGATGATGTAGCTAAATACAAGGACATTCTTCGCGCTGGCTTGAGTGTGTATGTGGTAGCGGTAAAGTAGTTGTGAGTTATAAATTATGAGTTATAAGTTAGGGTGACTTTAATTATCATCCTAGTTACTTATTATAAACTCATAATTCATAATCCATAACTCATAATTCATAACTCATAACTAAATAATTATGTCATCAACTTCTTTAGCCCAGCCAATAGTATATCCTACTGGGTTGGCGCGGGCGATAATAGTTATAACCACCATCACGGCGGCTATCATGGAATTGGTGGACACGTCTATTGTAAACGTGGCTCTTAATGACATGAGTGGTAGCCTTGGGGTGAGCATTGAGGATATTAGTTGGGTAATAACTTCTTATGCAATTGCAAACGTAATTATCATACCACTTACTAGCTTTTTAGCTGAGTACTTCGGTCGAAAGAACTACTATATCGTTTCAATGATCATCTTTACCATTGCATCGTACATGTGTGGGCAATCTCATTCGCTCGTAGAAATTATCATCTGGCGGTTTGTACAAGGTATTGGCGGTGGTGCATTACTTTCTACTTCTCAGGCAATTCTCTTCGATGCCTTTGAGCCAAAAGACAGACCTAAAGCATCTGGATTATTCGGGATGGGCATTGTATTAGGGCCAACATTAGGACCTACATTGGGGGGTTATATTATTGACCATGCTTCTTGGCCTTTAATTTTTATGATTAATATCCCAATTGGTATTCTTGCAACAATCCTTTCAATTACTTTTATCAATAAAAAACCTAATGAGGGTAAGAAGAAGGACGACATCAAGATTGATTACACGGGTATTTTATTACTGATGGTAGGTATTGGTTGTTTGCAGTTTGTATTGGAACGTGGCGAAGCGGAAGATTGGTTTAGCAGCGAAATTATACGATATTGTTCTGTGTTTGCAGCCATCGGGTTGATTGCTTTTATCTTTTACGAGCTTAATATAAAACAGCCTGCGGTGAACCTGAAGGTAATGAAGAATAGGAACTTGGCCTTCACTACCATCTTCACTTTTGTAGCGGGCTTTGGACTGTACACTTCTGTCTTCGTATTCCCAGTATTGGCACAACGGATTCTCGGATTTACTGCTTACGAAACGGGCTTGTCGTTGTTGGCACCAACCCTTGCTGCTGTTGTTTTGATGCCTGTTATCGGTATTGCTATGAGCAAAGGTCTTACCCCAGTACCGTTAATCATCATTGGCTATATACTCTTTTCTATTTACAGCATGATGAGTGCCAGCGTAAGTTTAGATGTGGGAAGGGGAGACTTCTTTTGGCCTTTGCTAGTACGAGCGGTTGGAATTGCCTTTTGTCAGTTGCCACTCATAAATCAGGCGGTAGCTGGCTTACAGCCCAAAGATTACGCAACTGGTATTGGGCTTAACAATATGATACGGCAACTTGGAGGGGCGTTTGGTATAGCAATAGCAAATAATTATATTGCTAACAGATATGCCGACCATAGAATGAATCTTGTCAGTAGCATGCCAGCAAATTCGCCATTACTTACTGAAAGATTGAATTCTTTGGCTCAAGGTATCATTAGTAAAACTGGTGACGCAGCAGGGGCAGCAGGTAAAGCATTAAATATTCTTGAAAGAACTGTTGAAAGACAGGCTTACTATCTTGCATATCTTGATACTTTCCGATTAATTGCCATCTTCTTTATTTTGGTATTACCATTGACGATGTTCCTTACCACAAAAAAGAAAACACAGGCAGAGTTGGAAGCAGTCAAGAAAGCAGCAGCGGAAGCACACTAGCATTTAATTGATAGTTGACAATGGATAATTAAAGTTACCCTCTGTTAATTGTCAATTACAAATTATCAATTATTTATTTGTCAATTATAAATTATCAATTATGACGAAGCATTTTATAGCAATAATAGCCCTAGCCAATATGGCTTTTGCGTCGCAAGCACAAGTAACGGCAAACACTGAGTTAAAATCTTTTATTAATCAGTCGTTTACTTATTTCCCAAGAATAAAAGAAGTAGAAAACACAGTAGCTACGGCTAAACAAAAGCTCGAGGTTACTAGTATTAATAGCCCGACTGTAGATGCAAGCGTAGCTTATCGTTTTGTAGAGCCAAAGATTCAAATTCCTTTAAACGGAGAAGAATTTCAGTTTGCACCCGTTCATAGCCTTGATGGTCATGCGGATGTTAGCTATCTTTTGTTTGATTTCGGAAGATTGAAAGCAAATATAGAACGCTCTAAAACAGACCTACAGTTTGCAGAGCACAATGTTACTTATGCCAAATACCAATTGGCTTCTCAGGTTTCTACCGTTTATTACAACATTGTTTTCTTACAACATGCTATCAGTATTCAGGATAGTGTACTTAGCTTTTTGGGTGAAAACAAAACCTTTGTTGAGAATAAATTTAAAAATGGTGATGCGCTAAAAATAGATGTGCTGAACATCCAAACTCAGATAGATGCAGAACAAAACCGCAAAGTGGATTTGCAGAACAGCCTTCAAAAGCAAATAAATTTATTAAACTACACTACTGGTTTAAATAAGACACAAGGCAATGCTTTCGATTTTGAAATTCCTTTAGAGAATATAGACGCTGCTTTTGCTGAGGCTCAGGCTAATAACCCAGACTTTTTATTGGCTAAGGATAAAGTAAAACAATCCCAAAACGATTTGTCACTTACCCAATTGGGAAGCAAACCAAGCGTAGTTGTAGGTGCAGAAGCGGGTGCTAAAAACGGATATGTGCCAGCAGTAAATGAGATTAAGTTTAATTATAACGCGGGTGTGGCACTAAAAATTCCCATTTATGAAGGCGGTCGTACCAAGAAACAAGTAGCTCTTTCGCAAACATTGGTTAAGCAAAATGAGTTAGCAATAGAAACACTAAACAGTAATTACAGAAAAGATATTGAACAAGCACTCACAGATCTTAGCTCTAATTTGGAAAGGATAAAGAATACCAAAGGTCAGATAGATCAAGCGAAATATGCCAACAGATTGGCAGAAAGCAGGTTTCAAAATGGCGTAGGAACTAATTTAGAATTAACCAATGCCAGCACCAACTTACAAAGAGCAGCGTTGTCTAAGTTGCAATATCAATATCAATTGTGTTTGGCAAAAGTAGAATTGGCAAGATTGATAGGGTATAAGTATTGGTAGAAGAAAAACTATGAGGTATGAACTATGAAATGTGAGTGTATTGCATAATCACATTTCATAGCTCATAGTTCAAACTTCATAGTTTTCCTACGGTACATTTATATACTTGTGCAGTTGCAAACTCAATTCCCATTTGGGGTTTGCCTTTATATAGTCTATTATAAGTGGAGTTATGGTTGCTGCTTTATCCCATTCTGGTTGCAGGTATAGCTTGCAGTTTGCAGATACTTGCGCCGCATAGGTTTCAGCCCACTCAAAATCATGCTTGTTAAATACTACCACTTTCAGTTCATTAGCAACGGGAACAACCTCGGGTAGGGGTGCTTTGAATTTCTTAGGGGATAGACAAATCCAATCCCACGAACCACTTAGCGGCGATGAACCCGACGTTTCTATATTTGTTCTAAAACCTTTTGCTTTAAGAGCAGCCGTTAATTCATCCAGATTATGCATTAAAGGTTCTCCGCCTGTGATGACAGCGATTAAGCCATTGACCGACGGTTGACTGTTAACGGTTGACGGTAAACTTCCTAAAGCTTCTCCAACAATCTGCTCAATTGAAACCTGCGGGTGCTTACTTGCGTCCCAACTATCTTTTACATCGCACCAAACACAGCCCACATCGCAGCCGCCCAACCTGATAAAATAGGCAGCACTACCCTGATAGTATCCTTCACCCTGAATGGTGTAAAAGCTTTCCATCACTGGTAATGTATCTGTATTCATTATGTTTCTTTTATTTGAGGGAAAGAGTGAATAGGCAAAGGGGCAAAGAGATTAGCTTACAATTCCTAAACTCTTTCCCTATCCCCTCTTTGCCTATTCCCTCTTTGCCTTATTATTCAAACTCATACCCAATATCCCTTCTGTAATTGATACCATCAAAATGAATATCCTTCAATATTGTTATTGATTGCTGCACGGCTTCTTTCATAGAATGTCCCTTGCTGGTTACCGTCAACACCCTGCCACCATTGGTAACAATAGCGTCGCCATCTTGTTTAGTACCTGCCTGAAACACTAACGAACTTGTTGGCAATGGATTAGCTAAACCTGAGATAGGGATGTTCTTCTTATAATCTCCTGGATAGCCGCCACTAACCGCCACCACAGTAGCAAAGAATCCATCGGCAAAGTTGATGTTGGTATCTGCCAACGTTCCGTTATCCATTGCAGCAAAAAGACTTAATAAATCAGTATCTAGGCGAGGCATCACCACCTCCGTTTCTGGATCACCCATACGGCAATTGTATTCTATTACCTGTGGGTCGCCATCTACGTTCATCAATCCAAAGAAGATAAAACCATTATACACCAATCCTTCCTTTGCCAATCCTTTCACCGTAGGTACAATAATATTTTCCTCTACTTTTTGCATAAAGGCATCATCCATAAACGGCACAGGCGTTACGCAACCCATACCACCCGTGTTTAAACCTGTATCTCCTTCTCCTATCCGTTTATAGTCTTTCGCATGACCAATAATGTTGTAATCAACCCCGTTTGTCAATACAAAAACACTTACTTCTATTCCCTTCAAAAACGCTTCAATCACTACTTTACTGCTAGCCTTTCCAAACTGTTGGTGTATAATCATCTCCTCAAAAGCAAGTAGGGCATCATCGTGTGTCTCGCTAATAACCACCCCTTTTCCCGCAGCCAATCCATCGGCTTTTAGTACAATAGGTAGAGTATGTTGCTTAATATATTCCTTTCCTTCCTCAAAATTATCTTTGGTAAACTCGGCATAACCCGCAGTAGGTATGCCATTGCGCTGCATAAACTTTTTAGAAAAAGCCTTACTACCTTCTAGTTGCGCTGCCTCTTTGGATGGACCTACCACAAACCCTTTCCAGCCATCTTCAGTTTTGGCAAGCTCCATAAAATCATAAATTCCATTTACCAAAGGTTCTTCGGGACCAACTACCAACACATCAATTTTGTTGGTGATACAAAAGGATTTGATGCCTTCAAAATCATTCACACCCATGTCTATAACTGTACCCGCCGAAGCAATTCCGGGATTTCCGGGGGCTATAAACAACTGATTGCAATGGTGGCTTTGGGCTATTTTCCAAGCCAAAGCGTGTTCCCTTCCGCCACTACCAAGTATTAATGTGTTCATTTGTTGAAGCTTTATGATTGAGGCTGCGAATGTAAACGCTATAGACTGAAATTGATTAAATAAATCAATTTGGGAATTTGGTTGGTATGGGACTGCCTTATTTCTTTTGCTAGTAGAGAAAGATGGATTAGACTTCTTTTTTACTTTCTGAAAGTATTTATTTGTTGTAAAAGATACTTCCATGAACTTTTTTACTCGAACGTACACAAGCTTTTCTGAATGTTAAACAAAAAGAGAAGAAATTTTCGAAAAGATTACAGTAGTGTGTGGTAGCAAAAAAGAAAAGAGTTGACAACTTTTTAAAACTGTCAACTCTTTGTAAGAATATTTGATGATATGTAGTATGGGCTGAATAAAAGTTACATACTTTGTAACAATTGATGATATTCGGATAAATTCAAGTGAGTTGAAATTCATCAATTATTTGTCACAAGGCTCATATATAGCATTAGTAGCAAAATCTACAATTACCCATACGCCACCCATGATAATATCCCAGCTAGTGCACGCCTGTGGCGTGTTCAGGTGCAATATATTCAACAGAACGTTTTCTAATTAATTATTCAATAAGGCAACATCAAAAATAAGGCAACCAACCTATGCCATACATTATTATTTATCAAAGTCAGCTCTTTTTGTATAATACCGTACAAGATTGGTACTCCGCTCGCCCAGATTTTTGCCCTTGTTGGTCTTCCCAGCTA
>JANYEX010000039.1 GCA_025359725.1 Chitinophagaceae bacterium
AATCCTTGTACCCAAATTTGTCTTGCTTGCCATAAGTGGCTTTGTGGTAATCATATACGTGTGAGCGGCTTTTTTCATCACCTTTATACATCCATCTCGGATACCATTCATCATGATAGGCAGGTACACTGTATACTCCCCAGTGAATAAAAATACCGAACTTGGCATCCTTGTACCATTCTGGCACTTGGTATTGGTTTACGATGGAAGCCCAATTAGGTTCAAACTTTTTGTTTTGTAGCGACTGTGCATTTGCCATCCACACATTTGCAATAACCAATAACTGAATTACTGTTAATCTTAAATATTTCATACTATATCGATTAATTTCTAAATATTAATTATACGAATACACTTATCTACTCTCTAAAACTTCTTTTCCATCACGTTTAACAATCACTTTTGTCCTATTGGTTGCATCAGTAATGAAGTCAAGTACATCAGTTTGCCCATCCTTCCAAGAAATGGTTGTTTGGTTTCCAACAGTTGAAACTATAGGTAATTCATCCCCGTATTTAAAAGATATCAATAGTACATAATAGTTTGCCTTAGCAGCTTGTGTATTGATTGCCAAACGGTCGTAGTAAGTAGCTTTTGTAACTGCTTTGTTTTGATTTGCTGGACCTTCTTCGGTACTTACTTGCATCAATGGCAGGTTCAATGCTCTCTCTTGATCTGCATTTACTGAGCAAACTAATAACAATGGGTCTCCTTTTGAAGGGGATATTAATTGTTTTGTTCCTGTTGAGTTTTCATATTTCTCATTATACCCCAACACAAATTGATTTGCATCTAAGCCCTTTATATCAGCTTGCCAAACCCCACCATTCAGCATGCCAGTCCATTGATATAAGTGTGGTTGTTCATCCTTTTTCAAGTCGTCAATCACTACCCCATAAGGATGTTTTCCCCTAACCAATCCCACGGAACGATACACATATTCCATCTTATTGTATAAGCATCTGGATGTTGCCATATAGTTGGAATAGTTGTAAGTAGGCCACCAAGGACGGAACTTATATCTAGCAGTTCCTGCAAACATTTTCAATATCCTATCCGAAGGCTCCATTTCCCAATCCATCTTTTTGGCTTCTTCTGTAATGGTTTGTTGGGGCTGCGTTTGCCAGCGATAAGAATAGGATTGGGTTAAGTCTGCCGAAGCAAAACCTCCCATCTCATTTGTGTTTGCACCCAAATAAGTTGCAGCTGCTTGGTAACCCAAGTTTACGCCTTTTATACCTTCTGGCTCGCTTTTGCCATCAACTAAAACTTCATTATGAAACTTTCCCGCATACTCTTGCCCGAAAGGACTTTCAGTAAACCAATCTACCCCCAATGCCGAAAAGTGAAACATCCCAGCATCGGCATGGTGATGACCAGCACCTAAATAATGATCGGGACGAACCATCATGTTTATCCAAGCAGCATCTGGGCTGGCATCACTAAAAGCAGAAAACACGCCATGTACAGGAGCATCGAATTGTAGAGGAAGATTTAAATCAGCCTTTGAAACTGATTGATGATCGCAATCATATAAAAACCCACTTGTAAAACCAGGGTACATGATACTCGGCAACCGCATCCTTTCTTTATTAGGTAATTGGTCAATAAAAGTTGCAGGATTAAACCCATCTAATATCCATTGTTTGTAATAATCATCTTTGGTAAAGGCATAGTTTATTTTGGATTGAGATAATATTAAATCAGCTGCTTTGTCAGTTGGGTAGAGCGCTTTCAATTCTGAAACGAATTGCAAGGAAACTATCTGACGGCTAAAGGGAACATATTGTGTACCACTATTCACCACTACTTTTCCTGTTGGGGAAGTCATCATCACTTGCGAAGTCAAAAACTTTCTTAGGTGGGGGTGCCCAAACATATCCTCACCCCTGCGTGCCAATGCCATCATGGAAAGAAACAAAAACTGAAAACCACCTGGTGTCTTTCCATTGCTTTCATACACTACACCATCCTTATCAAAGCCCCACTCACAAAAGGATTTTATGGTTTCTATATTCGATTCATATACTTCCTTGTCAAAACCATCCAAACCCTCAATAGAAGAAACAGCCAAGAACAAAGGCAAATCCCAAGTCATCCAGTTCACATCCCTAAATCTTTTGGGGCCGTCTTGTCCATAGGCACGTTTTCCATAAGTAGCCTTTACAATGATGCGGCGCATATCATCTTTTTCTTTGTCAGTCATCCATTTCCCTGCAAAATCCAACGACAACCCCAAATTCATGTGGGGTAATAATCCTCCGCCGCTTCTCATTTGATGGTCATTAATTGGTGCTTTATTTACGCTACTTTTTAGGTTACTTCGGTTTACGGTGATAGGACCGCCAGTACTGCGCGTATTGGTATGGGAACATACGCCTGCATCGGCAAAATCTTCGCTGCCCAATTGTGAGTCGCTCATTTTATCCAAACTGTCCAGCAACGGTTCACGCAAACGGTAATAGTTTGTAATGGCATGAGCCACCATTTTCCCATGAACATCATCATTGTTTAGCAAACAATACAAGGCTATTGATGCCAAACATTCAGGCACATAACCCACGTGTGTATTGAAAATACCTGCTTGCTCATCCTTGAAATTGTTTGAATATTCATTAATCCACATACCATCTAAAACAGGCCAACTAAGATTTTTGGTATCACCCGTTGCAAGCTTTACAAAGATTTTTCCATCACTTGTGGATGGATCAAACCATGATTTCTTTAATAGGTACTCGGTTTTTAACCAAGACATCTGCCCCATTTTCGATTGCTTAATTCTTGTTGCAATCGTTGGTACATCTTCGGGACTAAACAATACCCTTGGATAAACACCCGGCTTAGGAACTTTGGCGCCGAACAAGGAAGTATTAATGCCAGTATAATCGTACAATTGTTTATCAGTAAAAGGATAATTCGTTTCTTTTCCATTCAAAATAGCTAGTTGTTCTGGTGTAACTTTTACATAATCCGTCCATTTACCTTGTCTTTTCAATGTTGGAATATATTTAGTCGCAATATCTGGGTCAGCCAATTTCTCCGGTGTATCAAACAAAGTAACCACACAATCATCCAAAATTTCATCATTCTCACCTTTATAGGTAATAGACTTATCACTAATCAACAACAATCCTCGCTTAGTTTGAAGTACTTGCTTACCCACGCTTTTTGCCAAATCAGCGGCAGAGAAATAGTTCTTACCATCGACCTTTATTTGCTCTACGGATGCTGGTAAGTCCACCTCCCTTCTTTCCACTTCATACACCCACTTATCTTCAATTTTAATCAAATCCTTCGGAATAGGTTTGGGATTAAAATCTTTTTGAGTAATCAAAGAAGCAAAAGCCTCAGGTACAAACAGCTTTCCGTTTTGCAAAACAGCCTCTATATGAAGGATGTCTTTTGTATCCAAACGAACCTTATAGCTATTGATGTATGCATATCTACCACCAACAAATAGGGCAGTCGTCCCTTCGATAGCTTCTAAAGCACGGGGGCGGGCAGAACGGGTGTAAGGCAAACCAATATTTTGTGGTAGCGCAGAAAGCTTGGTTTCTTGAGCAGTTACTAAAAGACAACCCATTAATGATACAATTAACGCAAGCAACTTCTTTTTCATAAACTATATTTCTAATATTCTTTACTTACCCTTGTGAAAATAATTAAAATGACGATAAATTGGGTTTCTTAAACTCGAAATTTGTAGAAGCATGTTTTACGGAAAAGTTTAAAAGTGGAGAAAGATTTATTCGGATAATCTCAAAATGAACTCACTAAATCAATATAAACTGGCAAGTTATCCTATAAGTAAACATGTAAATATTATCCCCATGGGAATAAGGCAGAAAAAAGCCCTCTTAGTATCCAAAAACCCTTCCCCTAACTCATATATATCACCGACTAACTCATTTAGGGGGTGATTTACTTCATAAATATCTCCCCCTAAATCATTTAGTCCACCCCCTAACTCAACTAAATCGCCAACTAAATGAGTTAGTCGGTGATTTAGTTCATATAAATACCCCCCTAAATGACTTAGGGGGGTATTTATATGAACTAAAACTGCCTGAAAAGTAAAAAGAGAATAGATTTTTTAATAGAAATAGAAAGTTTATTAGCTGAATACTAGTCCTTCACCTCTTCAAAATCTATGTATTCGTCATTAATGTTGGTAGTGCTAGGCTTGGCAGACTGTGCTTGGTTTGGCTTTTGCGTTTGATGAAACTGCTCCTGTTGTTCCTGCATTTTCGATACAGTAGTTTTCATTCTGCTAATCGTTTTGGTTATAGGAATAACCAACTCAAAAATAAAACGATACAGTAAATAAATTATAAAACACCAAAATAAGTCTACTAGCATAAGGCGGCAAAGGTAATATTCTGCATTATTAAATTGTTACTTTTTGCAATAGGTTAACGATTATATAAACCAACCCGCAATAAGGCAGGCAAGTACGATAAACGGCGGCGGTATTTTGGAAAACTGCAAGGTGAGGAAAGTGAGTAGGATAATAGTTACGTCTGCACCCACCATCCAAAGGCTTGGACGGGCAGAAATATTAAGAATGTCATATATTAAATAAAGGGTAGAGCCAGCCATCACTCCTACCACTGCTGCATTTATTCCCTCGAGAGAACGATAAATAACCGCATATTTTTTTAGGTTATGCCATACAGGAAAAAAGAATAATACAAGTAAAAGACTAGGCATAAAAATGCCAATGGTTCCTAAAATACAACCTACTAATTGAGTGGCAGTGGTATTATCTGCTCTCAAAACCATTCCACCCGTAAATGCCCCTATAGAAAACACTGGGCCAGGAATAGCCCTGACCATTCCTGAGCCCGTAAGAAAATCTGTTTTATCCATCTTCAATACATCCCTTTTGGTTTTGATAATACGGGGGGTATGTGGGCGCACCACATATTGTTCGTACATCATGGGCATTAACACATCTCCACCACCAAAAACGAGGCTACCAAAACGATAGCTACTCTCAAACACATTGAATGCCTTGTGGTTTTTCCAATTATTTCTGGTAGAAGTTTCTGATAAATAACCTGCTACAGCAAACAAAGCAATAAATATGAGCATATTGCCCCACTTAATCTGCTTTGGAGGAATACCTTTTTGAGGAATACGTTTGCTACTAAAGTTGGTGGCAATACCTGCGGCAACTATCAAAGCAGGGAAAACCCATGGCGATTTAAAGAAACTAAAAGTAATAATTATTGCTACCGCAAGAATAATGCGGGTAATAGTATTGTTGATGGCAATTTTAAATACCCTAAAAGCAGAAAAAGCAATAAACCCAATAGCCATCGGCTGTACAAAATGAAAAAGCTGGACACTAATAGACCTATCATCAAAATAATCTAACAAAAAAGACAGAGCCCCCATAATGATGGATGCAGGTGTAATCCAGATAATTAAGGTAAGAACTGCCAACGGAATACCTCCTCTTTTATAGCCAATAAGGGTCAGGGTTTGTGTGGAAGAAGCCCCAGGAAGCATATTGCAAAAGGACACAAAATCTACAAGCTCATCTTCTGTGATATCTTTTCTGCCGTGAACAAATGTTTTAAGCATCATACCATAATGTCCTTGAGGACCACCAAAAGCAGACAAACTATGTAGCAAAACAGCACGAAGAAAAGGTATATGTCTGAGTAATTTCATTTACATCGTTGAAGAATATCTACAAAAACCCAAGTAAGAAATTGCGGGCAAAAATACGAAGGGTATAAAAACAAAGCAAGGAAGGTAAGATAATATCCCTATTACTTACCTTCCTTGCTATTGAACAGTTTAAATTTCTACCTGCTAATTTGTATCTTTTCTTCTAATTTTAACTTGAATGGCATCTTCTAGTGGCTTGTCTGTTACGAATATTAAATATCCACCACCGCCAGCACCACTTAGTTTCCAACCTGCAACCCTATCCTTGTAAGAATCAATCTGAAAAAGAATATCATCGTTTACCATGTGGGGAAACATGCTTATTTGCGCATCAAAAGACGCTGTAAATGCTTTTCCGAAGGCAGTAACGTCCTTCGCTAAAATTGCTTTCCAACAATCTTCAGTTGCGTCAGCTAAAACTTTTGCACCTGCTTCTGTAATGTTTGTATCATCCAAAACAGAATATCCCGAATGTCTTGGTCCTAAGGTAACCAAGAAGAGGTGGGTTTCTATCCAACTGATAATATCTTCATCATCAACAGACTCTATTTTTTCTGGCCAATACGCTCCAGCATAACTTAGTTTATTTAAACAAGGAAGAACGATACCTAAAGCATCCTGACTGCCAGCAATTATTTTTGTACCTGGAGGATTTTCATAAGTAAATAAAACCTTTGCCAGTTTCTCTCTATCGCCAGAAGGAATTTCGGTACGCCATAATTCAATAGCCTTATTGCGGGTACTTGAAGACATCCCACTTCTATTATTAAATTCCATTGTGGGCTCGATGGACACAGTGATTACTGGGCCAGGATAAAATTTTGATACAAAAGGCTGATCTAACCACCCACCAGCTAAATCTATCCTGAAGGGAATAAGACATTCTGTACGCAAACTTGTTGTAGAACGTACAGGCAAATCGCCATGTGGTACGCGGTGAAACACTTTATACTCTATACCTCTTTCTGCACAAATCTTTGCTTTTTCTGGCGTGGAACCATCTTCATTAACCAAAAAAACATCTGGTTTTATTTCATCCAACTCTTCCAAAAAGTCTATAATACCAACCCCTCTATTTACTCGACATTCTGTTATTGCCGATAAATTTTCGAGCATGTATTTTCTTTCATACTGATGATTTACTGGGTAACGTCCTTTTAGTTGAAACACATTTTCATCGTTACCAATACAGGCATAAACTTCACCAAGCTTTTTTGCTTCGTTTAAAAAAGCCACATGCCCACTGTGCATTAAATCGAAGCAACCCGTTACCATCACTTTCTTTTGTTCGCTCATAGATTTCTTTTGGTTACGAATATATAGAAGTATTCCAAATAAGAATAGCTTCTTTTGGGGCAGTGAATCTTTTTCAATTAATTTAGCCGCTTTATAAAAAGAAATTATTATGAGTTTGAGCGCAGACATTAAAAAGATAGAAAGAAGTTTTGTTCCACAAGATTTCACCGTGACTACTTGGGAAAACCTTGAGCCTTTTTTTAAGACATTATTGGAAAGGGAGATTAATAGTAGTGAAGACCTAGAACAATGGTTGAAGGATACTAGTGAAATTGAAGCGGTGATAAGTGAAGATGCTTGCTGGAGACAGATAAAAATGACCTGCGACACAACCGATAAAGTCCTCGAAGAATCGTTTACTTTCTTTTGCATGGAGATTCAGCCGAAGCTGCAACCGTATGCTGATGCGCTGAATAAGAAGTTGATAGCATCACCTTTTACAAAGGAATTAGATCAGGAAAAATTCTACACTTATTTGCGTAGCGTTAAGAAAAACATTGATTTGTTTAGGGAAGAAAACATTCCACTGCAAGCTGAACTAAGTGTGATGCAACAACAATATGGCGCCATTGCTGGTAAGATGACGGTAGTAGTGAATGGGCAAGAATATACGCTTCAACAAGCGGCTAAGTTTTTGGAAAGTGAAGACAGAAGTCTGCGTGAAGAAGTGTATAGAAAAATTCAAGACCGTCGCCTGCAGGATAAAGAAGCCATGCACGAGTTATACTCTGGATTGATTGCAAAACGTCATCAAGTGGCGTTAAATGCAGGCTTTGCCAACTATCGCGATTATAAGTTTGTTGAATCGGGTCGCTTCGATTATACCAAGGAAGATTGCTATCAGTTTCATGAAGCAGTAAAGTTGCATGTTCTTCCTTTGATTGATAAAATTTATGAAAAGAAAAGAAAAAAATTAGGCTTAGATTTGTTGAAACCTTGGGATACCGAAGCAGAACCTGCGGGCATCACACCATTGAAACCTTTTACTACTGGTCAGGATTTATTGAAGAAATCGGAAGCTTGCTTCGAACAACTAAATCCCTTTTTTGCTGATTGTCTAAGGAAAATGGATGAATTAAAGCACTTCGATTTAGAAAGCAGAAAAGGCAAAGCACCGGGTGGTTATAACTGTCCCCTTGCTGAAAGTGGCGCACCATTTATCTTTATGAATGCTGCAGGACAAATGAGCGATGTAACGACCATGGTACATGAAGGTGGTCATGCAATCCATTCTTTTTTATCACACGATTTGGAATTGAGTGCTTTTAAAGAATATCCAATGGAGATTGCGGAAGTGGCAAGTATGTCGATGGAACTGTTTAGTATGAATCATTGGGAGAGCTTTTTTGATAATGCCGACGATTTGAAACGTGCTAAAGAGCATCAGCTAGAGCGTACCATCACCATCTTCCCTTGGATTGCTATCATTGATAAGTTTCAGCATTGGGTGTATGAAAATCCTGCCCATACTATTGAAGAAAGAACAGCTACTTGGTCTTCAATTCTAGAAGAATTTTCTACCAATGCTATCGATTTTACGGGCTTAGATATGTATAGAGAAATTGCTTGGCAGCGTCAATTACATTTATTCGAAGTGCCTTTTTACTATATAGAATATGGTATTGCGCAATTGGGGGCAATTGGTTTATGGATGCAATACAAGAAGAATCCGCAGCAAGCTTTACAGAATTATATTAACGCATTAAGTTTGGGTGGAACAAAAACTTTACCTGTTTTATATGAAACAGCAGGTTTGAAGTTTGATTTGTCTCCTGATTATATAAAGACATTAATGGAGTTTACAAACGAAGAAATGGAGAAATTATAGTAAGAATTAACCACAAAGAGAACAAAGGATTTCACAAGAAAACACAAGGATAAAAAGGAAATTATCTATTTTTATTGATTTATTAAAATTGTAGTGCTCTTTGTGAAAACCTTTGGGTTCCTTGTGGTTAGACTTTATAAAATAATTATTATGGAAAAGAAAGCAAGTGAAAGTTTTATCATCATGAACGAGATGGTGATGCCCAATGATACCAACCATTTTGGCAATCTATTGGGTGGGCGATTGATGTATTGGATGGACATTGCTGCGGCAATGTCTGCCATGAAGCACTCAAACTTACCTTGCATGACGGCTTCGGTGGATAGCCTTAGCTTTAAAACGCCCATAAAGTTGGGTAACATTGTTCATATAGAAGCCAAGGTTTCGCGCAGCTTCAATACCTCTATGGAGATTCATGTGCGTGCTTGGGGCGAAGATTCGCTTAGTAAATATGTGTATGCAAGCAATGAGGCATACTTCACTTTTGTGGCTCTGGACGCAACTAATAACCACAAACCCATTCCTGCCCCACAGTTAATTCCTGAAACAGAGGAAGAAAAGAAGTTGTATGAGGGAGCATTACGCAGACGGCAACTTAGGCTTGTGCTTGCAGGAAAAATGAAGGCAGATGATGCGCCAGAGTTGAAGGCATTGTTTAAATCGAACGATTAAGTAGCTTTAATATCAAACGATAAGTCATAAAAGCTTTCCCTTTCGTCGCAAAAGCTTTCCCGGAAATTGCATTCTAGAAAAATATTTTATCCTACTTTCCAACCTTTTCATCATTTTGTCCTCTTATTAAGTAGTACCAAACTTTTGGAAAATATTCATCAAGCACATACCAGCCTTGTACACCATGCCCAAAAGGGCAACGCTTCGGCTATGGAGGCGTTGTACAAACAATACGGCAAAGCTATGTATAATGTTTGCACCCGCATGATGGGCGCTGGGGGTAATGCCGAAGATGTGTTGCAAGATTCGTTTGTAATTGCGTTTAAAAATCTCCATCAACTAAAGGATGCGGCGCAATTTGGGGGTTGGCTAAAAAGGGTTGTGATTAATGAATGTATTAGGCAAGGGAAGAAAAAAAATACCTGGGACGAATGGGATGATACGCGGCATGATGTGGCAGATGACGACGAAAAGCATTGGTGGGATGAGATAAGTATGGCAGAAATTCATGCTCAGATAAAGGCATTGCCTGATGGATGCCGACAGGTTTTTACGTTGTATGCAATAGAAAACTTTGGTCATAAAGATATTGCTGCGCAGATGGGCATATCAGAAAGCACTAGCAAAAGCCAGTATCACAGAGCAAAACAATTATTGAGAGAAAAATTATTTTACCACAAGGAACACGAAGAATGACACAAACAGACGCAAGAAAAATAGTAGGAACGAGGTAAGAAAAGATTAAGCATTTAATAAATAGTGACCCTTATCTTTTTCCTTATGTCCCTTGTGGTAAAAATAAAAGAAAAGAAATGGACGAACTGAAAAAACATATTCAACAAAGGCTAGGCGAATTGAATATTGATGAGCCAAGCGAAGAGAGTTGGCAAGCTATTCAGCAGCATCTTTTTCCGCCAAAGAGGAAGGTAGTCTTATTGCCAATAAGGTGGTTGGCGGCGGCATGTGTGGTTTTATTGGTGGGTATAGGATTTTTTTTGTTTGAAAAAAATAATAGTAAAGCAACTGTTTCTATCGCACCAGCAAAAAAAGAAATAAATAATACAGTGAAGGTTGAGCCACAACCAATCATCGCCCCAACAACAAAAGAAAATATTGAACTGAAACGATTGGGTAAGGGCGAGAAAGTAGCAGTTGCAAGCAACGGAAAGAGACGTTCGGGCAGAAATAATAAAGCCATCGCAAGACCAAAAGAAGTTGAGGACGCAGGGATAAATCAGTTAGAAGGAATAGAAAATAGTTTTACGCAGGTAATAAACTTAGAGAAAACAAGGGTAAACTCTACGCCACTGAACGCCGAAGACCCGAGTTATTTTAAAGAGTTTAGTCTGAAAATAAAGGAAATGGAGGCAGATGAGGCGATGATAAAACAAGAAATGCGGCAACAAGGTATTACCAACGACCTGCTAGATAGGTTGATAAATATTTACCAACAAAAGCTGAACGTGTTGAAGCAGTTGCAAAACGAAATTCAGAAAACAAACAGTCGGTATAAACAAGCAAGGAAAGTATTGGATGGTCAAAAAACATATTTCTTAAACATTTAAAAATATAACAATGAATACAAAAATGAGAAGCACAATTACAGCAGGGATTTTAACCCTAGGAATGTTTCTAAACAACAAACCAATTGCTACGGCACAAGAGTTGGCACCGCTTCCGCCATTGCCACAACCGCGATTTGAGAAGCAAATAATAATTGATAAGTCGGACAAAGATTTTGAAGATTTAAAAAGCAAGCAAGTTTCCGTGGAAGTGAATGCAGGTAAAAACGGCGAGGTATCTATTGATAATACCAGCCGCGAATTGGAAATAAAAACTTGGAATGAATCAAAAGTAAAAGTGGTTACTACTATTTATTACGAAGGCGATGCAGGCTCATTGAGCGATGCAGATTGGTTTGAAAAGCTAAATCTTACAGTAAAATCATTAGGTAGTTCGGTAAGAATAAAGTCTGGAACTGTTAGTGGTGGTGGCTCTTATCAATCTATGGGTAATAGTTACGCATGGAGTAGTGGTCCTGCAAATGGCGTTGCCATCTTTAACGGTAATGGGGAAACGATAGGCACAAAAGGAAATTCTACACGTTTGGTAACTATTTATCTGCCAAAAGAAAATAAGCTGGTTATAGAAAGCAAATATGCCGATGTAACTATTCCTGATAACCTAAACAAGCTAACTATTGACATTACAAATGGTAATTTGGAAACACAGGATATAAATTCTTTTACGCTTCGCTCAAAGTATGGGAACGTTAGTACAGGTAATCTACAGTCGGGGGAAATAGAATTTATCAATGGACATCTGAGCATAAAGGATGCTGACGATATTGATTTAGATACAAAATATAGCACAGTTGATGTTGCTACTGCCAACAAAATAAATATGATTAGTACCAACGACGATTATGATATTGAAGAAGTGGGCAACTTGCAAGGGCAAAAGAATTATGGCAATCTACGTATTGCTAAGCTTGATAAAAGTTTAGAAATGGATGGCACTAATGCTGATGTAAAGGTTAGGAATATAGCAGCAGGGGCAGAAGTAATACGTATTGACAATAAATATTCGGATATACGCTTGCCGTTAAAAACCCTAAAGAATTACACCATCAATTATTCAGGGCCTTACAGTACCATCTATGGGAATTTTGATAAGCAGCCTTACAGTGGTAAAGCGTTCAAGTCAGCATCTGCAGAGGAAGCCTTGGCAGAAAAGATTAAAAATAAGATAACAGAATCTCTCAACGGGGAGAAAGTAGTGAGCGATGATAAGTTTACGGCGGTCGTAGGCAGCGGCAAAGGCACAAGTATAGACATGAGATGCCAGAACTGTACGGTAGATTTTAAATAATTGGTTCGAGTAAAAGATGAATTTATAAACTAATAACCCGATATTTTTTCATGTTCATTATAATTTTGTCGGTAAGTGCCGGGTTTCTACCTGGCTTTTTTATGTGTCTAAACATATATCACTTAGCTATTTGTACCAGTTAGATTGGTGGGGATTTAGGGTCTATACTTCGCTTCTTCAAAAATTTGTTTTGCTGGAGTTTGTATCAACTGCTGGAGAGTAATCTTATCATTCTTTTCCATCCACTTCTTTATAATTTGTCCACCAACAAATTGCCCAACATTACCCGGTGAGCCTTCGCCAAGTTCACTCGTTTTGGGGCCATCGTTTACGTAAGGGCCAACAATAGTTGGATCGGTTTGGTACAATAGATCGCCCTCAACAAAGTATGTCCAAATAGTTTTTTCCGAAGCATAACTATTATCTAATTGTTGCTGTGTGTAGCCTGTTTTTAAACTATCGGGTACATTTGGCAAGAAGGCATTGAGTACATATAGACGCTTTCCTTCGTCTACCATTTGCTCTATTAATTGTGTGCTTTTTTTTGCAGGTTGATAGATAGTAAATAAATCGTCCACAATGTTTCTCATACAGTTTACCTGAATATATTCTGGCTCAAACCTGCGGGAAATATAGGGCGGATACATATTTAATATTTCATCCGATTGATAAACAGAAAAATTTCGCCCCATGTATAGTTGCAACCCAATGGCGAGAGTGTTATTAGGAGTAATTATGCCTGCATAACTATTAAGTGGGCCTACAAATGTCACTAATTTATTAGGCAAAGGGTATTTGGGAAAGTAATAATGAACGTACTGCAAACCTTTTTTTACCTGATCTTCTATCGGTTGAAAATTAGCAAAAGGCTGTACGGAAGCATTGTAAATATTTTTGTATGATGCGATAAACAATTTAGAATCGTGGATTACACTATCAGGCGATTGAGGGATACCGAGTATGTTATAAAAAAAGTCCAATGCAAAACCACCCTGTTTGTTATATAATGTTTGCAAGCCATTAGCCATATTATTTGTATCAATGGCAAAAAAATCTTTCTCAAACCTAATAGTCTTTAAATCAACCTTTATATCAGATACATCAGGAATCTTTTTTTTATGAGAACAACCTAAAAGGGTTGCCATAAGAAGAAGTGCTACTACTTTTTTCATGGCACGAATTAAGCTAAAACTAACCAAATAGAGTAGAATGTTTTTTTATTTAGCCTACCTTGTCTTTTATTAAACATTGATGAATCTGTGGAAATAATTGTGACGACCAGCCGAAATGTAATTATACTGCCTTTCTTTTCTTACGATTTTTTTATTGAAAAGAGTATTTCAAGATACCCACTACAAGTTTTAAGATACCCACTATAAGTTTCAAGATACCCACAACAGGTTACAAGATACCCACTACAAGTTTTAAGATACCCACTACAAGTTTCAAGATACCTACTACAAGTTACAAGATACTCACTACTAGCTTTAAGATACCCACTACAAGTTACAAGATACTCACTACAAGTTTTAAGATACCCACTACAAGCGGTAGTTTACTCACTAAAAAGGCAATTTTGGGTTCTTAGTGCCAATTTAGCAAGCCATTATTTGTAGTAATAACGATGATTTTTAGGCGCAATACACATCTATATCTCAATGGTTTTACCTTTACAGAACGTAAATAATTGATTAGAAGAAGTGTTGGTTTAACTTTTATGTACTATGGAACATAAGTGACTTAAATAAAAGTCGATACACTCCATCTGCCAAGGAATTAATCTTATTAGATTTTTTCCCTCTTTAGTTGCGCTTAAACACTTTCTTACTTTTTTAAATTAATAAAAATGGCAGGTCAAAACATATTGAGTCTCTTAATAATCGAGGATAATCCCGGAGATGCTATTTTTCTAAGAGAATATCTTTCCGAGATAAAAAATGAAATATCTATTGTTAACGCCGAAACGTTTGAAGAAGCTAAAAAATATCTTTCCAGCACTGCTTTTGATGCAATTTTTCTTGATCTTTCGCTTCCTGATCATAGTGGTAAAGAACTAGTGACAGATATTATTAGCCTTGCGGAACAAGCCTCCGTTATTGTGCTTACAGGCTATAGCAATGAAAAGTTTGGTATAGAAACCCTGTCTCTTGGAGTTTCAGATTATCTTTTGAAGGATGAACTAACGGTTTCGCAATTAAGCAAAAGCCTTAATTATGGCATTGAAAGAAAAAGAATTGAAAGAAAACTTTTTCAAAGCAATGAGCGATATGAAATATTGGCAAAGGCAACAAGCGATACTATATGGGATTGGAACATTTCTAGGAAAACTATAGTAGCAAATCAGGGTATTACACGTGTATTTGGTTATAGTGAGGAAGAAATAATTGAGAATGAAGAATGGTGGCATGAAAAAATACATCCAGACGATTATGATAGATTGGTTAAAACACTTTTTAATAATTTCATAAAGGGGGTTCCAGTTTTCCAGATTGAGTATCGGTTTAGATGTGCCGATGGTTCATACAAATATGTGTTAGATAGAGGTTACTTGCTATTTGATAATAATAAAAAGCCTGCAAGAATGATTGGGGCGATGCAAGATATTACCTCAAAAAAGGAAGAAGAAGAAAGGTTAAGACTTTTGCAATCTGTAATCACTAATGCCACAGATGCCATCCTTGTTACAGATGCAAACCATGAAAGTATCTCTAAACACAAAGTAATTTATGTTAATGAAGCATTCATGAAAATGACACAATATACGACAGAAGAGATAATTGGTGCTTCACCATTGCTTTTTCTAGAATCTGCCTACAATGCTGAAGAATTAAAAAAGTTGGAATATTCTTTAGAAACTTTTCAAAACTGCGACCTTGTTCTTCTTAACAAAAAGAAGTCTGGAGCAGAATATTGGGCAAACGTATCGGTAGCACCTGTTTCAGATGGTAAAGATGGGTTTACACATTGGATTTATATACAACGGGATGTTAGCGACAGACGCTTATATCTTCAATCAATTGAAGAGCAGAATAAAAAACTTAAAGAAATTGCGTGGACACAATCGCATGCAGTGCGTGCGCCATTGGCTAGAATAATGGGGTTAGTAAATTTGCTTACTGAGGAGGAAAATAATTTTGAACTTAGTCCAAAGGAAATTATTGCTAATATTGCATCATCTGCGTTAGAGTTAGATGTAATAATCAGACAAATTGTAGAAAAAACTGAAAATGTAAAAATCCAGGGAATAAAATGAGCCTCAAAGTACTAATTGTTGATGACGATAAAATGATTAAGCTGTTACACACCGTAATGGTTGAAAGAAGTAATCTCGGAAATAATCCCCGTACTTTTAGTGATGGTAAGGCTGCATTAGACTTTTTGAATATTGAATTCAAAGAATCAGAACATTATCTAGTTTTACTTGATATAAATATGCCAGTAATGAATGGTTGGGATTTCTTAGACGCAATAAAAGAACAATCCTTTGCCAATCAGCTGCATGTAGTTATGGTAACTTCTTCTGTTGATAATACCGAAAAACTAAAAGCTACACAATATCCTCAGGTAATTGGTTTTCTTGAGAAGCCATTAAAGATAGATAATTGCAATTATATTAAAACTATACCTAGTATTGCACCTTTCTTCAACTAAAAAAGCCCTAAAACAAAAAATTTCTTTCGATTATTTTAATATTATTTGAGTTTCATAGAGGTATTTTACAGCTATTCCCCTACATTTGCCGTCCTTTCGCAAATAGTGGTGATGGTGACCACTATAAAGTTGAAAATTATTTTTTGGGTTAGTTAAATTTTAAAACATGAAACAAACATTTCAACCACATAAAAAGCGTCGTAAAACGGTTCATGGATTCCGTAAACGTATGCAAACAGCTAATGGTCGTAAGGTTCTAGCAAGCCGCAGGGCAAAAGGACGTAAATACCTTACTGTTTCTAGCGAAAAGGGTTTAAAATAATTATTTAAGATTATTATCAAATCATTCTTATAAAGATCGTTTCCTATTTGGAAACGGTCTTTTTTGTTTTATCGTAGTACAATCTCATTCTTGTCAGATAGTCATTCATATCAATTTTCAAAAAAGGAAAAGCTAAAAAGTAGAAAGCTAATTGAAAAGCTTTTTGTCGAAGGAAGCACATTTTTGGTCTTTCCTATCAAAGTAGTTTTTCTTATTGTAGATGAACCTATGGATAATCCGATAAAGGTTGGAGTTAGTGCCAGCAGTAAGAAATTTAAGAACGCAGTTGATAGAAATAGAATAAAGCGATTAATAAAAGAACACTATCGGTTGAATAAATTGCCGCTGCACGATTACTTGAGAAAAACAAATAAACAGGTTGCAGTCTTTTTCATGTACATTGACAAAGCTTTACCTGAGAACGCCCTGCTTCAAAAGAAAATACCGATTTTAATTGATAAGCTTATAAAAACAATAAGTGAAACTCCTACCCCGAATATTTAATTTCCCATTTATAGTGTTGATTAAATTTTATCAATACGTGATATCCCCAGCGATAGGACCTAAATGCAGGTACACACCCACTTGTTCTTATTATGCCTTGGAAGCGTTAAAAAAATATGGCCCCATAAAAGGGCTTTGGCTATCAATCAAAAGAATAAGTAGTTGTCATCCTTGGGGCGGTCATGGTCACGATCCTGTGCCTTGATTAGAAGTTTGTTTCTTTACTTTCTTTCTTAAGGAAATTGATTTCCGTACAGTAACAGTTTGGCTTCTAAGAAAATATAAGGTTGGCAACCCACAAAGAATATCTGTAACCTTTACTTGAGTCTTAACACTATAATCAGTTACCCCTCCTCCTGCCATTTTTTTAGCATCTACAGTATTTAAAGGTGATATTCCCCAAAGCAAATACCACCTTTTCTTATGTACTGTGGTGTAATTCTTTTTTGGCGCACCCTTTCCTACATCCATCCTGTTAGTAAAATAGGAGGTTAATAGTATAGAAATTAACACTACGCAAAGACATTATCTCATAATTAAGCCAAATTAGGAAACAAATCTAGAGAAATACAAAATAATCAATGTTCCCTAATTTGGGAAGATGGTATATCTAAATCTTTGAAATTGTCTTTTATAATAAACCAAAACTACTCAGATTAACTTACTAAGTTAGTGTAAGCAGCAGCATCAAGTAATCCCTCTATGTCTGCGGTGTTAGTTACAGTAATTTTTACCATCCAACCATCACCATAAGGGTCTGTATTTACAAGCTCAGGCTTGTTATCCAACAACTGATTTATTTCTAAAATTGTTCCTGATACTGGTAAAAATAAATCACTAACCGTCTTTACTGCTTCTACGGTACCAAAGATTTCCTCTGCATTTAATGCTCTACCTACTGTGTTTATATCTACAAAAACAATGTCCCCCAACTCTTGCTGTGCAAAATCGGTGATTCCTATAGTAGCAACATTGCCTTCAATACTAATCCATTCATGATCTTTTGTATAACGTAATTCTGTTGGAAAATTCATAACTTTTATTTTATTAATTATTGTATAAAATACCTCTTTTTCTTCTTCCCTACTAAAAACTTAGTTCAGTAACTTCATTTTCATAGTCATGTTCATTATTGGTCTGTCGCCAGGCCTTGTTGGTATAGAGGTAATTCTGTCCATCACGTCCAATCCACTTATTATCTCTCCAAAAACAGTATAGTTCTGATCTAATTGCGGCGTGCCACCAATCCTCTCATAAATTTCTTTTTGAGCCTTAGTATAATGGAAATTAGGATTATGGCTTTCCTTCTGAATTTGCGCTGCATTCCTCTTTAGTGTTGCAGAATCTATTCTTTTTCCCTGAACAATATAAAACTGGCAGTTACTACTTTGCTTTGTCGGATTATCATCTCTGGCAGCACATAAAGCACCTCTTTTATGTATTAAACTTGTTCTAAACTCTGCAGGAATCATTGGCCCTTGCGCAGAACCCATTCCCAATTTTACAGAATCGGGCGCATGTTTACTTGCTGGGTCACCCCCTTGAATCATAAATTCTTTTATTACACGGTGGAATAAAAGGCTATCATAAAACCCTTCTTTTACTTTAGAGATAAAATTATCTCTGTGCTGCGGGGTCGCATTGTACAGCTTAGCCACCATCACCCCAAAATTTGTTGTTATCTCTACTAGTTGTTCTTTTGCGTTATCAAAAGTCGATTTATAAACTCTTGGCGTGTCTAATGTCTTTCTAGTCGTATCTACTGTCTTTGTTGTAGAATCTACTGTTTTTGTCTGTGCAAACAATCCTACGCAACTCATTAAAGCAAGGGTGAAAAGTACTCTTCTCATAATTGTAATCTTTCTTATTTTTCTATTTTTTATTGTTATTAAAATCCTTGTTGCTCAAAATAAAGCAGAATATGATCTTTCAAAAAATTATCTTGCTCATGCAATATCATAGTAGGCAATTCTTTTAGCTGAATAAAATGGGGCCATCCTTCCTCATCATTTCCTTCTTTAAGATAATAACCACTTGGGCATAATAAAGTACAAATAGCTACGTGCATCAAATCCTGCTTTTGTTCCTTAGTTATTTTATCAGCTAAAAACCCTGTTTCCTGCAATCCTATCAAAAACAAAACAGCTTCCAAATCTGGCTTTTTTTCAAAACGTTCTACCAACTTCACTTCCAAATTCCACCACCGCTGTTGTAAATCATCTGTTATCAACATGCGACAAAGTTAATGGGATAGATTTTAGTTATGAATTAATAATTATTTTCAAATTACTAAATCTTATCTATACAGAACACCTTCTCCTTTGCATCATAAAGGAAAAAATCAACACATAGTTACATAGTTGGATAGGTAACATAGAAACAAAACATAAGCTATGTTTTCTACCACACTATAAATCTATGTATTAAAAGAAAAAAAGTATGTGTTGCAGACCTGAATATGACGAGTATAATACAAAATTCTGAATTACTTGCATAGAGTAAGTGCTAATTTAGCAACAGTAAAAACAAACAAATGCAATTACTTTCGCCTATATGAGATTAGTTATACAAAGAGTAACACAGGCAACGGTAGTGGTTGATGGCTTAATAACGGGAGAAATAAAGGAAGGACTCTTGGTGTTGCAGGGAATAGAAGACGAAGATACCACCGAAGATATTGTTTGGCTAAGTAATAAAGTGTGCAACTTGCGGATATTTAATGACGACAACGGGGTGATGAACAAAAGCATTATAGAAGTGGGTGGCGATGTTTTATTGGTTAGTCAGTTCACTCTTTTTGCCAGCACCAAAAAAGGCAACCGACCTTCTTATATAAAAGCCAGCAAGCCAACTATTGCCATTCCTTTGTATGAAGCCATGATAGCACAACTACAAAACGATTTGGAAAAACCTATCAAAACAGGCATTTTTGGTGCAGACATGAAGGTAAGTTTGCTAAATGATGGCCCAGTAACAATTATTATCGACTCGAAAAACAAAGAATAAACTAATAACAATGACTCTAGAACAAGCACAAGAAGACATAGATAAATGGATAACAACCGTGGGCGTGCGTTATTTCAACGAGCTAACAAACCTTGGCATATTGATGGAAGAAGTAGGCGAGTTATCTAGGCTGATGGTCAGAAAATATGGCGAACAATCTTTTAAGGAAAGCGATAAAAACAAAGAGTTATCAGACGAAATGGCCGATGTACTTTGGGTATTAATCTGTTTGGCAAACCAAACCGGGGTAAACCTCACCGAAGCCCTGCAAAAAAACTTTGAGAAAAAAAATAGCAGAGATGCAAAAAGGCACCTAGAAAATAAAAAACTATCATAATCGCGTTTTTGTATAAAAGAGATACTGTTTCAAACACATGCAAAATGGGTTTGGATGCTGGCAACACTCATCGTTAATATTCTCTTGGGCGTACCCCTTCGGGTCGGGCTTTCCGTTCCAATCTTTTTGCCCCCAAGAAAAAAAGGGGGACAAAAAGTATTTCCACTACAATCCCTTACGCACTAGGCAAACATATTAATAATGCATAGTCAGCGTTTTACCCACATCCCGACAAGATTTCGCAACTTTCCAAAAGTTGTCGAATCTAATCTTCCACCAAATACATAAAATAAAACTTCCACTATCAAAAACAATCGCTAATATGTGCTTCGACAGAGGGGATAGGTTACTAAAAAACAACCCCCTCCCGATTGCGAAACCTTTGGTACCACTCACTTTTGCCAGCTTCTTAAAATATTAGGGGAGCT
>JANYEX010000042.1 GCA_025359725.1 Chitinophagaceae bacterium
TTGTTAAGTATATTAAGCCCTTTGGATAGTTTGAATTTAGAAATATAAATTCCCTCAGATTTGTATTTGTGCTATTGGAACACGACCGCGTATATTTGGTTAGACTTTTAATAATCAACAGTTTATTAAAATATACGCGGTAAAGAAAAAGAAACTAGTAGCGCATATTTCATATACGAATATCACCAACATGATATACGAATATCAATTTCCGCACCCCAAGAGAGTATCCTGTCAAGCACAATCAACGATTATTGATGCTAGAGGCATTTTGCCTTATAAAGACACGTTAAGAGGTGTCTCTACATTTGGATACCTAGTATTCCTCTGAAAAAGATGTATATAGGGTGCATAAAAGTTTTTCGCTTTCAAGACGCATTAATATGCGTCTCTACATTGGTCATCTAATTTATAAACCGAAAAACTTTTATGCACCCATGTATGTAACCCGTAGGTTTTTATTACCTCAATAATTTATCTTCGCTGCTATGATACTATTAGACGGAAAGGTGGCATCGGCTGCTGTAAAAGAAACTATCAAAAAAGAAACTACTGCTTTATTAGAAAATAATAAAAGAGCACCCCACCTAGCCGCTATCCTTGTGGGCAATAATGGTGCAAGCGAAACTTATGTAGCTAGTAAGGTGAAGAACTGTGAAGAAGTGGGTTTCATTTCTTCACTTATTCGTTTTGATAGTAACATTGACGAAAAAATATTGCTGGAGAAAATAATTGAATTGAATAATGATGCTTCTGTTGATGGCATTTTGGTTCAATTGCCCTTGCCAAAGCATATTAGCGAGGCTAAGGTGATAGAAACCATCTCCCCTAATAAAGATGTTGATGGCTTCCATCCTATTAATGCGGGAAAACTAGTGCAAGGGCTTCCTTCATTTATTCCTGCAACTCCTTATGGTATCATGCTTATGCTAGAGCATTTTAATATTCAGACTAAAGGAACGCATGCGGTGGTTATTGGTCGTAGTAATATTGTAGGCAGACCAATGAGTATCCTTTTAAGCAGTAATATTCTTTATGGCAATTGTACGGTAACGATATGTCATTCGCATACGCCAAACCTAAATGAAATTTGTTTGCAAGGCGATATACTTGTTGCGGCATTGGGTAAGCCTGAATTTGTGAAGGAAGATATGGTTAAACAAGGTGCAGTAATAATAGATGTTGGCATTACGAGGGTTGCGGATGCTACTGCTAAAAAAGGATTCAGGATAAAAGGCGATGTAGCTTTTAGTGAAGTGTCACCTAAGGCTTCTGCTATCACCCCTGTTCCGGGTGGTGTGGGACTTATGACTATTGCAGGTTTATTGAAAAATACATTGCAGGCCTACAAGAATAGTTATGAGTTATGAAATATGAAATATGAGTTAGGAGTTATTAGCTTTCTGCTTCTATAATCTTTTCTACTGCTACTAAATCGCTGAGTTCTACGTTCATGGGTAACATCCCTATTTGTACAATGGCTCGTTTTCCTCGTATCTCTTTAACCTCACCTACTTGATAGTTCTTTTTTAGCTTTACCAAGGTGCCAATAGAAATAGTAGTTTTAGTCTCTTTGAATTTAGTATCTACCTTCTTGGCAAGTTTATTTACTACTATCTTCTCAGGACTTTTAAATAATAATGTCTGTAAGTTTTTAATGACAGTATTCTTATCCTCCGCCTTCTTCCAATCAAGCACTATTTGCTTAAGCTTACGTTCCATATCTTTTAGGTAAGTTAGCCGTTCCTCTGTTACTTGATTCTGCTGTTTTAGGGTTTCTACTTGTTGACGGTGGCGTTCTTTGTCCATTACCACCTCCATTTCTTTTTTCAGTTTCTCGTTTTCCCTAATCAGCTTGTGCAAATCTTTCTTTTCAATATCTAGTTGCTGCAAGTCCTGCTCAGTACGGTTCAAAAGTTTATCTAGCTTAAAATGGTCTTCATCAACCAAATTTCTAGCACGGTTTATCAGGTTCTTTGGCAAGCCAATACGTTCAGCAATGGCAAAGGTATAACTACTACCTGGCTTCCCAACCAACAACTTGTACATAGGTAAAAGATGGACTTCATCAAATTGCATTGCCCCATTGATGATACCTTGTGTTCGATTAGCCATAACCTTCAGGTTAAGATAATGGGTAGTGACAATACCAAAAGCATGACGACGACCAAGTTCCTCCATAATAACTTCCGCAAATGCACCACCCAAATTAGGATCGCTACCACTACCCAACTCGTCAATAAAAAATAAGGTCTTTCCATTCGCCACCTCAATAAAGTGTTTCATGTGTTGCAGATGTGAAGAATAAGTGCTTAGTTCAAATTCTATACTCTGGGTATCGCCAATATGAATGAATAACTGTTTAAATATACCCATTTGTGAGATGGGACTAACGGGAACAAGCAATCCGCTTTGAAGCATTACCTGATTGAGTCCAATGGTTTTCATAGTGACGGTTTTACCTCCAGCATTAGGTCCACTGATAACCAATATCCTACTCTGATCATCAAGGGTAAGTGTAACGGGAATGGTAGTTTTTCCACTTGACTTATTATATAAATATAACAGTGGGTGATAAGCATCTTTCAATTCTAGATGTGCTTTATCCAACAGGTTAGGTAGGTTGGCATTCATGTCTAAGGCTAGTTTTGCTTTTGCCTTAATAAAATCGAACTCACCAATTAATTCTAGATAACCCATCAAAAGGGATGAATAAACAGAAAGTTTTGCGGTTAATGCTCGCAAGATTCGATGCACCTCTCTAATTTCATCATTCTCTAAGGAAAATACTTCATTGTTTAAAGGGATAGTTTCTTCAGGCTCAATAAATGCAGTCTTCCGGCTATCACTTTCCCCATGCAATATCCCTTTTACATGACGCTTATGTTCGGCAAATACAGCTACCACTCTCCTACCATTACTAAATCCCTCATCTATCTCAGCTGAATAGCCAGCTTTGTTGAGCTTTGCAACCACCTTTTCGAACATACGGCGCAAATCATTTCTACGTTTGTAGAGAGCCATTCTTATACGAGAAAGGTCTTCGCTGGCATTATCTTTTACATTACCAGTTTCATCAATTACTTCATTAATTAATTCAATAATTACTTTCTCATAGTACGTGTTTTCAATAACCCTAGCTAATGCTGGATACGCCAAACGCCTTTCCCCATCAAACCAACGAAATATATTATTTGCTTCTTCTGTCAACCGCCTTAAATGAATCCACTGTTCACTAACAAGCATAGCCCCGGGAATTCCCAGAAGCTTTACGTCCTTTTGTATATTTAAGGTGAAGTCGTTAGGGAAATACATTGACTGCTGTAAGAGCAATTTATACTCCTGTGTTTGATTTAGCTCAAGCTCTATGTATTCCTTTTTGGTATGTATGCGCAAATTGGCAGCTTTCTGTTGGGCGAAAACTGTTTTGCAGTGGGTAACTAACAAGCTTTTCACTTTATCAAACTCTAGTTGGTTAGCTGCCGATTCAGGGTACAAACGCATATTATGAGTAACTCATTATTTTATTGAGTGCGCGAAGTTATACCAATGATTGATTGATTTCAATGAAAAAATGATTGAAGCCCGCAACATTAGTGGGTTTCATATATTTTTCTTTTCGTAAACAAACTTCTTTTGGTATAAAGAAATGACTAATAAAGAATTGCATCTTTAGAAGCTAATAACTGGTGAGGCAGTTAGGTTACTATTTGCTTGTTCCGCAGCTTCTATAATACTATAATCAGAAAGAATGAGCGCCTTATTACGCTTAACACACACATCATGTTCAAAATGGACAGAAGGTTTACCATCTTTAGTTCTAACAGTCCAACCATCACTATCCGTAAAAACATCTTTTGTTCCCAAGTTAATCATAGGCTCAATGGCTAGAACCAAGTTCTCTTTAAGCTTCATTCCGTTACCCCGTGTACCAAAATTAGGCATCTGAGGATCCTCATGAAGACTCTTTCCAAGCCCATGACCAACTAATTCTCTCACCACACCATACTTGTGCTTTCTTTCGGTATGTTCTTGTATTGCAAAAGCAATATCACCTATACGATTGTTGACAACAGCTTTTTCAATTCCTTTATACAAACTTTCTTTAGTGACTTTTACTAGCTGTCTAATATCGTCGGTTGTTTCGCCAATAACAAAAGTATAAGCATGATCCCCATGCCATCCATTTAGTATAACACCTATATCTATACTTACTATGTCGCCGTCTTTAAGAGGAACATCATTTGGAAAACCGTGAACAACTACATCATTCACACTAGCGCAAATGTTGTGAGGATAGCCTCTATAATTATAAAAGGAAGGAACCGCTTTATGAGCTTTTATAAAATCAGCACATAGTGCATCAATTTGTAAGGTAGTCATTCCAGCCTTTAAGACTTTGGCAACTTCTGTAAGCGTCTTACTAACAAGAACAGCAGCCTCTTTCATCAGACCAATTTCATAATCTGTCTTATAATAAATAAGATTTTTACCGTGACTCATGTTGCAATAAGTTTAAATAAAAACACCTGTCAGTACTACTAACAGGTGCTTTATATCAAAAAAAGGTTTGAATTAATTAGATTGTAGTAGTTGGCGTACTGATGCTTTGTTGTCTCCCTTGAACGCGACCGCTAGACATTAAACCATCATATTGACGCATTAATAGATAAGTTTCAATTTGTTGTAGTGTATCTAATACAACACCAACCATGATTAATAAGCTTGTGCCACCAAAAAATGTACTGAAAGATTGAGTAACACCCAAACGTTGTGCAAATCCTGGCATAATACCTACGATAGCTAAAAATATAGCACCAGGCAGTGTAATCTTATCCATTATCGCACCGATATAATCAGCGGTAGGCTCACCAGGCTTAACACCAGGGACAAAACCATTATTACGCTTTAAATCTTCAGCAATTTGCTTGGGATTAAATATCAAGGCAGTATAGAGGAATGTAAATCCTATAACCATGACAGAATAAATAACCATGTACCAAGGGTTGCTATGGTCGCTAAATATCCTTACAAAACCTTTGGCAGAATCCAAATTGGTAAAAGAAACAAGCGTAGGTAGGAACATTATGGCCTGAGCAAAGATGATTGGCATTACACCCGCACTATTCACCTTTACAGGCAAAAATTGTCTAGCACCACCAAATTGTCTATTGCCAATTATTTGCTTCGCATAATTAACAGGTATTTTACGGACACCTTGTACTAAAATAATCAATCCCATTATGATTGTAACCAAAATAGCTACTTCTATTAGGAATATGAGCAAACCACCACCACCTTTTTCACTCTTTGCTGTAAACTCTTGCAGGATAGATTGAGGTAAACGAGCTAAGATACCTACCATGATGATTATAGAAGTACCATTGCCAAGTCCTTTATCTTGAATCTTTTCTCCTAGCCACATTACAAACAATGTTCCAGCAGAAAGAGTAATTATTGTTGAAAATGCAAAAAATGGTTGATATGAAGGTATAAGAGCTTCCGCATAACCAGGGCTTTTTAGATATGCAACGTAGGCACCAGCTTGAAACATTGTAACTACGATAGTTAAATACCTAGTCCATTGATTAATCTTCTTTCTGCCGCTTTCACCTTCCTTTTGAACTTTCTGCAATTGAGGAATTAGAATTGTCATTAGCTGCATAAAAATAGATGCAGATATATAAGGCATTATACCTAACGCCAAGATTGATGCCTGCGAAAAGGCACCACCAGCAAATGTATCAAAAAGACCCAACAAACCATTTTTAGAGCTACCAGCTTTCGCAGCTTCGAGTAAATTTGGATTTATTCCTGGTAGAGTAATTTGAGTACCTAACCTGTATGTTAGGACGAAAGCAAGCGTCACGATAATTTTATTACGTAACTCTTCTATCGTCCAAATATTTTTTAAAGTATCTATAAATTTTTTCACTTTAATCGCTTGATATGAATAATACACCTTAAATACAAAGGACGCATCATATTATTTGATGCGCCCTGCAAAGTAAGTAAATCAATTTAAAATTTCGACACTTCCACCTAAAGATTCAATTGTCTCTTTGGCTTTTGCACTTATAGCGTTTACTTTGAATAAAAGTTTAGATTTTAATTCACCATTTCCTAATACCTTGACTTTATCAGTTTTCGAAATTAAGCCGTTGGAATACAGACTTTCTATAGAAAATTCAGCAAAAGCATACTTTTCATTTAGTTGCTCAATTTGTCCTAAATTGAAAACATTATATTCTAACCTATCTGGATTTTTGAAACCACGCTTTGGTATACGACGTTGAATTGGCATCTGACCACCTTCATGCGCATTTTTTCTTTGATACCCTGCTCTTTGTTGGCTACCTTTATTACCTTTCGTAGATGTACCACCCTTTCCACTTGCTTCACCACGACCTAATCTCTTCTCTTTATGTGTGGATCCTTCTGCTGGTTTTAATGTATGTAATTTCATATTAGTGATTTTGTACTTACGGGGTATCACCCCTCGCTAATTAATATTAAAGTTCTTGACTTGGCTCTTCTGTTGTATTTATATCAACAATAGTTTCTACTTTAGGAGTCTTCTTCTTTTTTTCAGAAATAGTTACCTCGTCAGGGACAACAATGGATTCAATAATTTTATCTTCAATAACGTCTACTTTAAGTAAATGAGAAACCTTCTTAACCATTCCCAGTATCTGCGGAGTAGCTTCCAGTTCTCTATGAGCGTTAAGTTTTTTTAAACCTAGTGCAACAAGAGTTCTCTTTTGTCTTTCTGACCTATCAATACCACTCTTAATTTGCGTTATTTTTATATTCATGATTAGCTATTTAAAAATAAATCACTATTAATTTTAACCGTTAAATACTTTGCTCAACTTGATACTACGAGTTTTAGAAATCTCAATTGGTTCACGAAGCATTGAAAGAGCCTTAATAGTTGCTTTGACAACATTATGAGGATTTGCAGAACCCAAATTTTTAGCCAACACGTCGGTAATACCTGCACTTTCAAGAACTGCTCTCATACTACCACCAGCAATTACACCAGCACCATGAGCAGCAGGCTTGATTAAAACTTTAGCAGCCCCTGCTTTTGCAAGCTGTTCATGAGGAATTGTACCGTGTGAAATTGGAACCTTAACAAGGTTTTTCTTGGCATCTTCAACTCCTTTGATTATGGCTTCTTGAACTTCCTTGGCTTTTCCTAAACCATGTCCTACAATCCCAGCATCATTACCAACAACAACTAAAGCAGAAAAACTAAAAGTACGACCACCTTTGGTTGTTTTAACTACACGGTTAATAGCAACAACTTTATCTTTTAGTTCTAACTCACCTCCAGCTTTTACCTTCAAATCAATTGGCTTAGACATAAACCTCTAATATTATTTAATTAATTAAAATTGTAATCCACCTTCTCTTGCACCATCTGCAACAGCTTTTATTCGACCATGATATAAATTACCACCTCTATCGAATACGCAAACCTCAATTCCAAATTCTTTCGCTTTTAATGCAATTGAAGCACCAACCAGCTTAGACTTTTCAATTTTTGGAATCTTTTGAGCAACAATATCTTTTTCACGAGAAGAAGATGCAGCTATAGTAACTCCATTCTCGTCATCGATAAGTTGAGCATATATGTCAGAATTACTTCTAAAGACAGATAAACGAGGTTTGATTGAAGTTCCAGAAACCTTTTTTCTGATACGAAACCTAATCTTTTGTCTTTGTTCTAACTTAGTGTTCATTATATATATATTTTATAATACAGTATTATTATTTACCAGCAGCCTTACCAGCTTTTCTTCTCAATACTTCACCAACATACTTAACACCCTTACCCTTATACGGCTCTGGTTTACGTAAACTTCTTAATTTGGCTGCTACCTGACCAATCAATTGCTTATCTATACCTTCAAGAGCAATAACTGGATTTTTACCTTTTTCAGTGACTGTAGTTACTTTAATTTCATTAGGAATTTCGAAAATTATGTTATGCGAATACCCTAAAGCTAAGTCAATTATATTACCAACATTTGATGCTTTATAACCAACACCAACTAATTCTAATTCTCTTTTATAACCAGTAGTAACACCAGTAACTAAATTATTAATTAGAGCTCTGTAAAGACCATGCATAGCACGGTGACGAATCTGGTCAGTAGGACGAGTGATAATTAACTCATTACCTACAATTTCAGGTTTAATATCCCTATCAATTGTCTGCTTCAGAACACCTTTTGGTCCCTTTACAGATACTGTGTTATCATTTGCAACCTCAATTGTTACTCCAGATGGAATTAAAATGGGTTTTTTTCCTATACGAGACATAGTAACTAATTTATTATTGAACTACTCAATTTTATTTTAAATACAAATGAGCTTAAAGTAATTTAGCTAATGTAGCAAAGTACTTCACCACCTACATTTTGTGCTTTTGCTTGCTTATCTGTTAGAACACCTTTAGATGTACTAACAATCGCAACACCTAAACCATTTATAACACGCTTAATTTCAGTAGGCTTTGCATATTGCCTTAAACCTGGTCTGCTTACACGCTCCAAGGTACGAATTGCAGGCTGTTTGCTTGTAGGATCGTATTTAAGCGCAATCTTGATTAAACCTTGCTTTGAATCATCCTCAAATTTATATTTCAGGATATAACCTTGTTCGTATAATATCTCTGTTATACGCTTCTTTAAATTAGAAGCAGGTATTTCAACAATTCTATGACCAGCCATTTGAGCATTACGAATCCTCGTTAGAAAATCGGCGATAGGATCAGTTACCATATATATATATTAATCTATTAAAAAAATCTTGTAATTATAATAAATACTACCAGCTTGCCTTTTTAATTCCTGGTATTTTACCATTCAAAGCCATATCTCTAAATATAACTCGGGATATGCCAAAATATCTCATATATCCTTTGGGACGACCAGTCAATTGACAACGATTTTTCAATCTAACAGGAGAAGAATTTTTTGGAAGTAAATCCAATCCAGCATAGTCACCAGCAGCTTTTAAGGTTTCTCTTTTTTTTGCAAACTTTTCGACCATTTTTTCACGCTTTCTTTGTCTAGCCTTAATTGATTCTTTTGCCATTTTATTTAATTTTTAAGCGTTATCTTTTTTGATGTTTTTGAAAGGCATTCCTAATTCCTTAAGCAATTCATAAGCTTCCTCGTTAGTAGTTGCAGTGGTAACAAAAGTTATATCCAAACCTGTAATTCTATTAACTTTATCAATATCAATTTCAGGGAAGATAATTTGTTCAATAACGCCTAGTGTATAATTACCTCTACCATCAAAAGCCTTATCACTTATGCCTTTAAAATCACGAACACGAGGAAGAGCTACAGATACCAAACGATCTAAAAACTCAAACATTTTCTCACCTCTTAAAGTAACTCTCGCACCAATGGGCATTCCTTTTCTAAGCTTAAAATTTGAAATATCTTTTTTTGAAAACGTAGCAACTGGTTTTTGACCTGTTATGATAGAAAGCTCTTCTAGAGAAACATCAACAAGCTTTTTGTCAGTAACTGCACCATTAACACCTCTGTTAATACAGATTTTTTGGAGCTTTGGAGCTTGCATTACACTCTTGTACTCGAACTTTTTCATTAAAGCAGGGACAACCTCTTTAGAGTATTTATCTGCTAATCTGGGAATATACTTTGTTGTTTCCATTATTTAATTAATTCTCCTGATTTTTTTGAAATACGTACCAATTTACCAACAATTCTTTCGCGCTTAATCTTAGTGGCGGACTTCATCTTTGCATCCCATAACATTACATTCGAGATATTAATTTCAGCCTCCTGCTTTTCTATTCCACCTTTAGTATTTTGTGCAGTAGGCTTAATATGCTTTGTAGCCAAAGCAACACCTTCAACTAATACTTTACCCTTTTCAATATTAACCTCCAAAACTGTTCTTGGCTTCTTTAAATCTTTGTCATCACCAGCAATAACTACAACAGTGTCGCCTTTTTTGATGTTGAATTTAGCTTTGAATCTAGTACTCATCTTTTTACTTTTAATTTATATTCTCACTAAAGGAATTAATGTAAATAGGTATTATAATAATTTATAAAACCTCTGGCGCTAGTGATATAATCTTCATGTAGCCTTTATCACGTAACTCTCTTGCTACTGGCCCAAAAATACGAGTACCTCTTGGGTCATCTGCATTATTTAGAAGAACGACTGCATTATCATCAAATCTTATGTAAGAACCATCTTTTCTACGCAGTTTATTCTTTGTACGAACAATTACAGCTTTAGAAACAGTACCTTTCTTTATTCCACCCGCTGGAATGGCATCTTTTACAGTTACCACAATTTTATCACCGATTTTCGCATAATCTTGTCCACTATTACCAAGTACTTTAATACAAAGTACTTCTTTAGCACCACTGTTATCTGCTACATTTAATCTGCTCTCTTGCTGAATCATTTTTAAGCTTTTATCTTTTTTTAGAACTTAAAAAGCAACACAAAACTGAATTTCCGTCAGCTTATTTTGCTTTTTCTATTACTTCCACTAACCTCCACCTTTTCGTTTTACTTAAAGGTCTAGTTTCCATAATTTTTACTAAATCCCCTAGAGTACACTCATCTTTTTCGTCATGAGCATGAAACTTAGTGGTCTTTTTAACGAATTTACCGTAAAGAGGGTGTTTCACATTTCTTTCAACAGCAACAGTAATAGTTTTTGCCATTTTATTGCTAGTTACTACACCTATTCTTGTTTTACGTAAATTTCTATCAAGTACTGCTTCCATTGTATAAACTTTAATTAAACTACTATCTATTTTTGAATTCAGTTTTTAAACGCGCTACATCCCTTCTAAGGGTACGAATGCTTACAGGATTCTCTAAGGGTGAAATTGCATGAGCAAATGACAATTTTTTTAAGCGCAAAGTATCTTCCTGAATACGAGCTTTTAAGTCAATTTCAGATATACTTTTAAGTTCATTATTGAATTGTACTTTCTTAACCATTTTGTTTTTTTTAAAGTAGTATAATATTAAAGAGAGAATTAAATACTACAGAATTATGCTTGTTGTAAATCTCTTCTAACGATAAATTTTGTAGCGATAGGTAATTTTTGAGAAGCTAATAACATAGCTTGCTTAGCAGTTTCTTCGCTTACACCATCACATTCAAATATAATTCTACCTGGTTCAACTACAGCGGCCCAATATTCTGGATTACCTTTACCCTTACCCATTCTCACTTCAGCAGGTTTATGGGTAATAATTTTATCAGGGAAAATTCTAATCCATACATTTCCTTCCCTTTTCATTGCACGTGTCATTGACTGACGAGCAGCTTCAAGTTGACGATTTGTTAACCAAATTGGCTCTAGTGCTTTCAAAGCAAAAGATCCAAAGGCAATATACGATCCACGCTTTGCAACTTCACGAATTCTTCCTTTCTGTTGCTTTCTGTGTTTACTTCTCTTTGGTTGTAACATTGTCTATATTTTACCAGTATAAATTAGTAAATAAAATTTATTAGTTTCTCCTCTGTCCACCACCAGAATTGGCGTTATTACCTCTTCTTTCAGCATAACCGCCTCTACCACGTTCACCAGAGTTTCTTCTATCATCTCCACCTCTGTTATTGTTTCTGTCTTCCCTTCTTTCGCTCATATCATTCTTTCCACCAACAAAATTTGGATTCAATTCTCTCTTTCCTAAAACTTCACCCTTACAAATCCAAACCTTTATTCCAATCTTACCGTAAACAGTTTGCGCGAATACACTAGCATAGTCAATGTCCATACGGAAAGTATGTAACGGTGTTCTTCCTTGCTTAATTTCTTCAGAACGAGCAATTTCAGCACCACCCAAACGACCACTAACCCTTACTTTAATTCCTTCAGCACCCATACGAAGCGTGGAAGCAATTGCCATTTTGATAGCCCTTTTAAAATTAATCCTATTTTCAATTTGTCTAGCAATGGTGTCACCTACAATAGTAGCATCCAATTCAGGTCTTCTTATTTCAAGAATATTTATTTGAACATCCTCTTTTTTGGTAAGCTTCTTTAGCTCTTCTTTAATACTATCAACTTCCCCACCACCTTTACCGATAATTATACCAGGCTTACTAGTGTGGATAGTAACTATCAATTTACCTAAGGTACGTTCTATTACTATTCTAGCTATACCACCCTTACTGATACGAGCATTTAAGTAAGTTCTTATTTTATCATCTTCAATTAATTTACCAGCGTAATCATTTTTACTGGCGTACCAATTACTTTCCCATCCACGGATGATACCTAACCTATTGCCAATCGGATTTGCTTTCTGACCCATATATGGTATGTATTAATTTTTTGAATCTACAATAATTGTTACATGATTACTACGCTTACGTAGCTTATATCCTCTGCCTTGTGGAGCAGGAAGCATTCTCTTGATTACCATCCCACCATCAACAAATATTCTTTTCACAACAAGGTTGTTATCTGCAGCACTAAGTCCTTCGTTCTTTTGTTCCCAATTATTAATTGCACTTTTAAGCAATTTTGATAGAGGAATTGCATTATGTTGTGGGTGGAATTCTAAAATAGCCAAAGCCTTTTCTACTTCCATACCACGAACCACATCAGCAATCAAACGCATTTTGCGTGGACCTGTTGGGTAATTATTTAATTTAGCGATTGATTCCATTTTGCTATTCTTATTTTCAGTTATTTAACTAACTGATTCTTAAGGTTGATAATATTTATTTTTTTGAACCTGAGTGACCTCTAAAATTTCTAGTAGGGGAAAACTCGCCCAACTTATGACCTACCATAAACTCTGTAACATAGACAGGAATAAATTTATTCCCATTATGAACCGCAAATGTGTGCCCTACAAAATCAGGAGTTATTGTACTTCTCCTACTCCAAGTTTTAATTACACCTTTTTTGCTTTTACCTTCATTTATGTTAAGCACCTTTACATCAAGATTAGCATCAACATAAGGACCTTTTTTTATTGAACGACCCATATTAGAGTTTTATATTACTATATAAATAATCAATTACTTCGCAAGCTTCTTACCATCTCTACGTTGGATAATTAATTTGCTACTTCCCTTAGTTCTAGATCTTGTCTTCTCACCCTTAGCATACTTTCCAGTTCTACTTCTTGGATGTCCACCTGAAGCACGACCTTCACCACCACCCATCGGGTGATCTACTGGGTTCATTGCAACACCTCTTGTTCTAGGTGTAATACCTTTCCAACGATTTACACCAGCTTTACCTGCCTTTTCTAGGTTATGATCACTATTTGAAACAACTCCAATTGTAGCAAAAGAATTAATCAAAAGCTTACGTAACTCGCCACTAGGCATTTTAAGTACTGCGTATTTTTCTTCTTTATTCGCCAACTGTGCAGAAGTACCAGCACTTCTAACCAATTTTCCACCCTGACCAGGTTGCAATTCAATGTTGTGAATCATAGTACCCAAAGGCATATTTTTCATTTGTAATGCATTACCAATTTCAGGTGCTACTTGATTTCCAGAGATGACTTTAGCTCCAACTTGTAAACCTTGTGGTGCTATTATATATCTCTTTTCGCCATCAGTGTATTGCAAAAGTGCAATAAAAGCAGTTCTATTTGGATCATATTCTATAGAAAGAACCGTTGCTTCGATATCAAACTTATTACGTTTGAAATCAATAATACGATATTGCTTTTTGTGACCACCACCAATGTATCTCATTGAACGACGACCTTGAGCATTACGACCACCAGTCTTCTTGATTGGTTCTAACAAACTCTTTTCTGGTTTATTAGTTGTAATCTCAGCATAAGCATTTCCAATTCTCCAGCGTGTTCCAGCTGTCATTGGTTTGTATTTCTTTAATGCCATTTTTTATTAGTCTTTAAACGAGTTTATCAGCCTCGGCGCTATAATTAAATATTTGTGTATAAATCTATTCTTTCACCTTCAGCAACAGTAACAAAAGCTTTTTTATAAGAAGGCTTAATTCCTTTTATATATTTTCCTTTTACTTGTCTGCCTTTGTTCTTACCAGGTGCTACAGCAGTGTTAACTTCTGTTACTTTTACTCCGTAAAATTCTTCAACAGCCTTCTTTATTTCCAATTTATTTGATTGCTTATCAACTTTGAAAGCATAAGTACGCAATTTATCTTGCTGTAAATTTGCTTTTTCCGTTAAAATTGGTTTTACCAAAACATCTGTAAGTTTCATGCTATGTTATTATTGAAACGTTTTTAAATTAAGCTTCTGCTACAACTTCCTCATCTGCAAATATTCCTACCGCACTTTCAGTAAATACTAATACATCGGCATTCATGATTTCGTAAGTATTAATGTCAGCCAACAAAGTAGTAGTAATATTTGGAATATTACGTGTACTTAGATATAAACTATCGTTGTACTCAGAGAGAACTACAATTGTTTTTTTGTCAGCAACACTTAAGTTTGCTAATATGCTAAATAACTGCTTAGTCTTAGGTGTTTCCAAATTAATATCCTCAACAACTACGATAGCTTCGTCTTTTGCTTTATAACTTAATGCAGAAATCTTTGCCAAATCCTTAACCTTACGGTTAAGTTTAATATCATATTTGTGTGGTTTTGGACCGAAAATAGTACCACCACCCTTATATAAAGGGTTACGAATATTACCCTTACGAGCACCACCTGTTCCTTTTTGTTTGTGCAACTTTCTACTTGAACCCTTTACTTCAGCACGAGTTTTTACCTTGTGTGTTCCAGCCCTTCCAGCAGCTAAATATTGCTTAACAGCTAAGTATATAACGTGATTATTAGGTTCAATACCAAAAATATCTTGTGGTAATTCTACTGAACGTCCTGTTTTTTGACCTTCTATATTTAATACATCAACTTGCATTCTTCAGAAAATTAAGAGTAATTACTTTTGGATTAATACGATTGAACCGTTGTGACCAGGTACAGACCCACTAACCAAGATATAGTTCTTTTCAGGGAAGATTTTAACAACCTTCAAACCTTTCATTTTAACCCTATCACCACCCATACGACCAGCCATTCTAAGACCTTTGAACACACGTGATGGGTAAGAAGATCCACCTAGAGAACCTGGCGCTCTCGAACGGTCATGTTGACCGTGGGTAGCTTCACCAACACCTGAGAAACCGTGTCTTTTAACAACACCTTGAAATCCCTTTCCTTTGGTTGTACCTACTATCTTGACAGTATCACCTTCGGAAAATATATCTAATGATATAGTTTCACCGATGTCTTTCTTTATTGAATAATTGCGGAATTCTTTTACAAATCTTTTGGGCGTGGTCTGAGCTTTTGCGTAGTGGTTAAGCTCTGCCTTGGTAGTGTGTTTTTCTTTCTTATCAACAACGGCAAGTTGAAGAGCAATGTAACCATCTGTTTCGGTAGTTTTAACTTGAGTAACCGTGTTTGGTTCGGCTTCGATAATGGTGCATGCAGTTTGCTTGCCATCAGCAGCAAAGACGCTAGTCATCCCGATTTTTTTACCAATAATACCTTTCATGTTTTTGCGGTTATGCCCCGCTTAAGGTGTGAAGGACATGTCGAAAATAATTTCGGAATTCTATCCTCTGTTTGCTACTGACCTTTTCCTTTATTTTCCTTTTGGGAAGCGGAAGTACCAGCAGTAAACAAACCTCGAAGGGCCTGTTCATATGTCGTCCTCAATTTTACTTGAGGAAGTTTCTTTAAATTTTCAGCGCTCTTTTCTTTGTTAGTACAAATTGAGAGATGATTATTATTTTATGTAAGAACTAAGTACTTATGCTTTAATCTCAACTTCAACACCAGATGGCAAATCTAATTTACTTAGAGCGTCAACAGTTTTAGAAGAGGAAGTATAGATATCAAGTAATCTTTTGTGCGTTGCCAATTGAAACTGTTCGCGACTCTTTTTGTTAACATGCGGGGAACGCAAAACAGTAAAAATTCTTTTGTGCGTAGGCAAGGGAATAGGCCCAGTTACAACAGCACCTGTACTACGGACTGTCTTAACGATTTTCTCAGCAGACTTGTCCACCAAGTTGTGATCGTATGATTGTAATTTAATTCTAATTCTCTGTGACATATTCAATACCCGTTTTTCAAATTGGGAGTGCAAATGTAGGGGTATGATTTGGAATAGCAAGCACTTAATTAAAATATTTTTTATTTTTTTCCCTTTTGACACTTTATTTCCAATACTTCACCCATTTATTTGATATTGCACAACTATAAGTGAACGTTTATGAGAAATTGCTACTGCTTCTTTTTTCCCCTTTTAATAGTCTTACTTTTTGTCCAACCTTTGCACGCCCAAAATAGTTCCTTTAGTGTGGGGGTTGTTATGTGCGGGGCAGAATTTGGCGAAAGACAACTACCAGGCAAACTATTAACAGACTATATATATCCTACCCAAGAAGAGATAGCCTACTTTGCCGCAAAGGGTTTTACCCGTGTAACCCTTCCCTTTAAATGGGAAAGGGTTCAACGGAAAATAGGCGGCGAGTTAGACTCTAACGAGATAAACAGAATGAAACAATTTATCAGAACCTGCGATACTGCACATATACCTGTAATCCTCACCCTGCAAAACTTTGCCGTTTATACCGCTAATTCCGAGGATTATGCCTTGGGAAGCCGCCACCTTAGCTTTGATAACTACAAAGATTTCTGGAAGAAGATGGCTCTTACTTTTTCCGACTGCCCTAATATTTATGGCTTCGATATAATGAATGAACCACGGGGCATCTTTGGTAGGCATTGGTTAAAAGCTGCCCAACATGCTATTGATGGCATAAGGGAAGCAGACAACAACACCTATGTAATAGTAGATGGGCAAAACAGCTCTTTTAGTGCCGACTGGAAGGCTGAAAACAATAAACTACGGAAGCTAAAGGATAAATCGGACAAGATAATTTATGATGCACACTGCTATTTCGACTATAACCATTCGGGCCGGTATGATGGGTTGTATGAGGGCAGGATAAGTAAGTATGTGGGGGTTGATAGGGTTAAACCATTTGTAAAATGGCTTGCCCGACATAATAAAAAGGGTATGATTGGTGAATTTGGCGTTCCGGCAGATAAAAAATGGATGGAAGCGATGGATAACTTTTTGGCTTACAGCAAAGAAAAAGGACTAACCGTTAGCTATTGGGCTGCGGGCCCTTGGTGGAATGATTATCCGTTATCCATTGAGCCATCCTACGAAACCGACAAACCCCAGATGAAAATATTGGCTAAATACCTACCTCAACCAAGTGATTCTCTTTCTAAGCAGAATCGATAAATTCTTTTTACGCAGGGTTGCCAATCCGTTTTTTTAGGTCATAAGTAAGGATAAAGGGGTAACCCACAAATTTGTTTTTTTCCATAAAGTAATTGCTTTTACCTTATTAGGGAACCTCTAAAAACCAATTTTTAATAAATTCCGTGTTGAATTTATGTATAAATTAACCATGTTGATGAAAAATTCAAATCACAAGAACAGTCATTTGCATTTAAGATAGCAGAATAAAATGATGAAGGCGATGTATATCACCAGTTTTATTCAAATTATATGTATCATCAGTGGGTTAATGGCTTTGGTTAAGTTTATGAAATAGCTACGTTAGAATAGTAAATAAGGTTTTGATTATTCAAAATACCTATAGAGTTCAAAAGCTTTATAGGTCTTTTTTCTAGGGTACAATTTGAGATGAATATAAACCGCCGTAAAACATTCGTCATCCTATCTTACGCTTGCCACATTAGGTTTATGCCTATCTTACAGCAAAAAGAAACAAGGGATAATTTATTGTAAAGTATCATTTTAATAGAGGCTGCCCCGTTTGTGGGTAGCCTTTTTTGTATCTTTTATACAACAAATTTCTATCACCAACATGATATACGGCTATCATCAACATGATAGGCAGCTATCACCAACATGATAGGCGGCTATCATCAACATGATAAGCGGCTATCATCAACATGATAGGCGGCTATCACCAACATGATAGGCGGCTATCATCTTCTGCATCCTCCCAGTGGCTATTTTACACCCAATATATCACTATAGTCAAGTACTACCAAACCAGTTCATAAGAAGCAATGAGTAGTATACGCACAAGTAAATGATTACTGAAACTAACAGAATAGTGAAAAGAAAATTTGGGTATTAGCAACTGTGAGCGTATGACAGAGAATCCGCCAGCATTAGTGATTACAGCAAGTGGCGAGTATCCTGTAGGAGATGCCCGCTTTTTTTGTAATTAATAAAAACAACAAAGGCTATCACGACAAAATGTGATAGCCTTTGTTTATAAAAAGGTGCAGTGTAAAATATGTTTCACAGCTTTTAGAACTTTATTTCCTCATTGTGTTCATCAAAAAACCTGAATTCTACTAGATGGAAACCGTTGTTCTCTTTAATTTTAAGTTTTGTTTTATAAGTGCGCTTCCAACGCTTTGCAATGGAAGAAAAAATGCCTTTTGTAAGGTGCGAATAAACGATTGGGTGTACAAATAACGCAAGATGTTTGTGGGAATGGCTAACAAGATAATTTAATCTCTTCTCTATTTCGTCTTCTAACAATAGGCTAGCAGTAATTTTTCCAGTACCATGACAAACAGGACACTCCTCGGAAGTGTTGATGTTCATCTCTGGTTTCATCCGTTGTCTGGTAACTTGCAAAAGTCCAAACTTAGATATAGGCAGCACAGCGTGTTTTGCCCTATCGCCCTCCATGAAGCCTTCCATTGCTTCCTGCAACTTTCTCTTATTGTCGGGCAACTTCATGTCGATAAAATCTACCACTATTATTCCGCCAATATCACGTAGCCTCAACTGTCTGGCAATTTCTTCTGCTGCTTCCAGATTGGTTTGCAGTGCATTCTCTTCCTGACTATTACTTACACTTTTATAGCCACTGTTTACGTCTATTACGTGCAACGCTTCCGTGTGTTCTATTACCAAATAAGCACCACTAGGAAGATTTACCGTTTTTCCGAAAGCACTTTTAACCTGTTTAGTAATATTATATGAATCGAAAAGAGGAACGCCGTTGCTGTAAAAGCTAACAATATCAAGCTTGTCTGGGGCAATACGCTGAAGGTAATTTCTGGTGTCGGTATAAGTATTCTTATCGTTTACTACAATCTTATTAAAATCGGCAGAAAGCAAATCGCGCAAAATACTAGTTGTTTTATTCTGCTCGCTCAATATTTTAATAGGAGCTTCTGCACCCTTTAAACTAGTCTGGATAGTTTTCCAAGTATTAACCAACGATGTTAAGTCTTGCTCTAGTTCTTCCTTGCTCTTCCCTTCGGCAGCAGTTCTTACTATCACACCAAAGCCTTTTGGCTTCATAGATTCTACAATCTTTTGAAGTCTTTTTCTTTCATCGCTAGAATGTATCTTTTTGGAAACTGCTACTACTTCGTTGAAGGGAGTAATTACTACAAAACGACCAGGAAGGCTAATTTCGCAACTAAGTCTGGGACCTTTGGCAGCAATAGGTTCTTTTAATATCTGAACAAGAATGCTTGGCTTGCCATTAAGTACTTCATTTATCTTACCAGTTTTTACAATCTCTGGTTCTATAGAAAAGTTAGCAATTTCAAATCCATTTTCACTCTTGTCAACCATCGACATTTGAGTAAATTTTAAAAGCGATTTTGCGTAAGGGGAAAGATCCGTATAGTGCAGAAAAGCGTCTTTTTCAAAGCCTACATCTACAAAAGCAGCGTTGAGACCAGGAATTAGTTTCTTTACCTTTCCCAAATACAAATCTCCAACGGCAAAACTTGCATTGTTACTCTCGCTGTGTAATTCTACGAGTTTCTTATCTTCCAATAAGGCTATCTCCACACCATTTGGAGTAGAATTTATGATTAATTCTTTATTCACAAAATTCGAAACTTTAAAATAAACAACAAAAGCATCCTTTCGAGGGGATGAATTAATAAACACAACATCATTTATCTTGTTTTTCTGTGATTGTAGAGTACTAGAGTTAAAGGTGCTGTGGTCTATAGAAGAAACAAAGGGAAATATGCAATCAAATTAAATGCTGCAAGAACTTGTTGAAACAAGTAATTGCAGCATTTTCTATTCAACCGAAAAAAATTATTTCTTTTTGTGACGGTTATTTCTTAAACGTTTCTTTCTTTTGTGAGTTGCAATTTTATGACGTTTTCTCTTTTTACCACAAGGCATACTTAGTTCTTTTTAATCAGTTAAAAATTATTGTTGTTATACTGAATAGCCGTTAAGCTATTGTTTTAAAATATTTATTCTGTCTGTCAGTTCTTTTAAAGCATTGGGGTTTTTAACCTTTTCCTTAACCTTAGTGTACCATTCTACTGCATTCTGTTTGTCACTCTTTAGGTCGTAACACTCTGCCAAATGCAAATCAATTTCTATGTTATCAGGTTCTGACTTATTGATAATTAAAAAACGCTCAATTGCTTTATCAAACTGACCACTTTTCTTTCCTCCCAAAGCGAGTATGTACTGCGCATATAAGTTATTAGGGTCTTTCTGCGCTATTTCTCTTACTGGTAGTATTCCTTGCATCGGATTGTCCGAAATACCACCCAAAATATAACAAGCACCTAAGCCAATTTTACTACTATCGTTTGCGGGATTTATCTGTAAAGCCTGCTCTAAAAGAACTTTTGCATTAGTCGCTAACCAGTTCTGCATAGCTGGGTCGCCCTCTACCAACAACCTCTCTAAAAATTGTTGGGCGGCAAATGTCAGGGTTTTTTCTGAACTTTCCAACTTTGCTGCTTCACCATTATAAAAAGCATAAGGTTCAAACAGATGTATGCTGTCTTTCCAGAAGCTTGCAAGCTGTTTGTAAGCACTTATTTGCTGCTCCTTTACATCGCCACGAGTAACACTATTTTCCATCCGTATTACCCTGTCCGATTGTTCAGGAGTCAGCCTCTGCTTAGCTTTCATCAACAAATCCTTAAACTGTAAAGTGGGTTTTGCGGTGGCAGTAGCCATCATTGGTGGAGGATCTTTCTTAGGAGGGATTGTATTTCCAAAAAAAAATAATACAATAACTAATAAAAGTCCAGATACAGTTAAAATAAGTTGAGAACGATTCACTAAAAATAATTTTCGGCAAAACTAACCCTTTACAGAGGTTTTTTGCATTTGGTCTTTACATCTTTCCCAAACACTTTTCCTGGTTTAAAGCCAGCTATGTACATTGCTGGAATATTTATAGCTATGTTTTTTTTTACAATCCTACCTACTTTGGCTGCCCTTTTTTTAGGAAAGAAAGTTCCAAATCCACGTAGATAAACACCCTCGCCTTCAATAACACAGTTCTTAATTTCCTTAAAAAGGGCATCTACGGTAATAAGAACATCTACTTTGGGAATACCTGTTTTGTCGCCGATAATTGTTATAAGTTCAGATTTACGCATACTTATTTTGTTGATTATTAATAATTAAGGTATAAAAATAGGTGAATTTATTTGATAATCATCTCTAACTTTTAATATTTTTAAATGTTTACACAACACCCTGTTACGAATAAATAATTTGTTGCGGTTATATAGGGGTGTTTAATTCATATATTTATCTTAATGAAAGAAAAAGTTACGGCTTTATTGATGGATTGGCATTCTAAATTTAATAACCGACAAATGCCTTGGAAAGAAGTCAAAGATCCTTACAAAATATGGCTAAGCGAGGTGATATTACAACAAACAAGGGTAGAGCAGGGGATGTCGTATTACGAAAAATTCGTTCTTACTTTCCCTACAATACAAGATTTGGCGGCTGCAGAAGACGAAACAGTCTTTAAGCTTTGGGAGGGTTTGGGTTATTACAACCGTTGTAAAAATCTTTTGCATACCGCCCGCTTTATCACCAATAATTTAGGAGGTATTTTCCCGACTTCTTACGAAGAAATTGTTTTATTAAAGGGAATTGGTCCTTACACAGCAGCTGCCATCGCTTCTTTTGCTTTTAATAAACCTTTTGCAGTGGTGGATGGCAATGTTTTCAGGGTGCTTTCCAGGTTATTTGCCATAGATACCCCTATTGATAGTACTGAGGGAAAAAATCTGTTCGCAAACCTTGCTCAAAAGGTGTTGGATAAAGAAAATGCTGGGTTGTATAACCAAGCAATTATGGACTTTGGTGCTACCGTTTGCAAGCCAGCAAACCCACAATGTAGTAGTTGTTATTTGCAGGAAGTATGTATGGCGTACAATAAAGGAATTGTAAATAAACTGCCCGTAAAAGAGAAAGTTTTATTGAAAAAAAGTAGGTGGTTTTATTATTTTATCATTCAATATAAAGATACTGTTCTGGTAGAGAAAAGAATAACTAGAGACATTTGGGAGAATTTGTATGAGTTTTATTTAATGGAATCAAACGAACAATTAACTTGGGATGATGCAACAGTAAAGCAGTGGTTATATCAGCAATTTGGTGTAGATGAGGCAAAATTGGTTAGTATTTCAGCCCTTCAAAAGCAACAATTAACGCATCAATTGATAAAGGGACAATTTATTGCTGTAACTATAAGTTCAATTCCAAAAAACCTTTTGCAGGCACAATGGCAGCCTATTAGTAGCTTGAAAACTTTAGCCTTTCCGAAGTTTATTAATCAGTTTTTGGATGAAAATTGAACGAATATGTTACAATAAGGTAAAAATAGACTTCAATTTAAAACCAATAGATCTAAAGTTTTTATGAATACATTCAAAGTTTCTGCCAGTACATCTAAAGCTATTTCCATTACACTTCAAGCTACTGACAAAAACTTTAGATCTGGCGGGTTGAAATTAAAAGTTATTTCCATAATAACTTTATCAAAACCCAGTGATACTATCTTAAAAGTGGTGATATTTATAAATAAAAACTAACTAAACCATTTCTCCCAATTGATGTTTTAAGTCTCATAAATTACAACAATGAACACGGTAAATATTTTTTGGTATAGAAGGGATTTAAGGCTAACGGATAATGCCGCTTTGTATCATGCCCTCAAAAGCGAAAACCCAGTGCTGCCTATTTTTATTTTTGATAGAAATATTTTAGATCAACTGGAGGAAAAAGCTGACAGACGTGTTGAGTTTATTCATGCCGCTCTTGAGGAAGTACAACAACAATTGGTAGGGAGGGGCAGTACGCTTGAGGTCTTTTACTCCACTCCTTTGGAAGCTTTTAAAGAAATTATTACCAAATATAAAATAGGAAAAGTCTTTACCAACCACGATTACGAGCAGTACGCCATAGATAGGGATAAGCAAATTGCCGACTTTTTGCAAGAGCATAACGCTTCGTTACATACCTACAAAGATCAGGTAATTCTTGAAAAAGATGAGGTATTAAAAGATGACGGCAAGCCCTACACCGTTTTTACACCGTACAGTAATAAATGGAAAAGTAAGCTTGACGCCTTTCATTTGAAGGCTTATCCCACGGAAAAATATTTTGATAACTTTTATAAACAAATAAAAAAAACAGTTCAAAGTTTGGAGAGTATGGGGTTTGTGGCTGTAGATAAACCTTTTCCCTCTAAAGAACTAGATTTGGCGTTGGTAACTAAATATCAGGAACAAAGAAATTTTCCGGCGATAAGAGGAACATCACATTTGGGGGTGCATTTACGTTTTGGAACGGTGAGTGTTCGGGCTCTTGGGCAGCAAAGTAAAGACCTTAGCAATACCTTTTTTAATGAATTGATATGGAGAGATTTTTATCATAGCATCCTTTGGCATTTTCCGCACGTACGCCGAGAAGAGGCTTTTAAAAAAGAATATGAACAGATAGAATGGGTAAATAACGAGGCCGACTTTGAGAAATGGTGTGCCGGTAAAACTGGCTACCCAATTGTTGATGCTGGCATGAGAGAGCTAAACGCCACAGGGTTTATGCACAACAGGGTTAGGATGATTGTAGCGTCTTTTCTTACAAAGCATTTATTGATAGATTGGCGTTGGGGTGAACTTTATTTTGCACAGAAATTACTCGATTTTGATTATGCTGCAAACAATGGGGGGTGGCAATGGGCGGCGGGTTGTGGTTGCGATGCTGCACCTTACTTCAGGGTTTTTAATCCTACTTTACAAACAGAAAAGTTTGATAAAGACTTAAAATATATTCGCAAATGGGTACCCGAGTTGGACAGTTTCGATTATCCTCAACCAATAGTTGCTCATAATTTTGCGAGAAACCGTGCATTAGAAACTTATGGAAAAGCATTGAAGAGCAAGTAAAACTGCGTCATTATGAATCGTTTAACCCTTTATCTATCTTAAAACAGTTAATTTCTTTCTTTCCTTCACTGATACACCGATTAATCTAGGGATCAGTTTGAGAACCTTTATATTTGTAGTGGTTTTTTGTACTATCAATTTGATGCCCCACGCTTTGGTTATATAGTTTGTACTCTGAACCCTTAAAAAGTTTTTGTAGAAATTTATTTTAATTGGGGTTAACATTTCATTGTCATGGGTCTTTTAAACAAATTGTTTCCTGCCAGTGATGGAGAAGAAACATTTCAATTGGCTTTTGAAGAAGAAACAAAGTATAACAACTTTGAGAAGGCATTAAAACTATATGAAAAAGCAGCTAATCAACAATTGGCAAAGGCACAATATTATTGCGGGTTCATGTACCTAAAGGGGCGCGGAACTAGAAGAAACTATGAAAAGGCATTGGAATTAGTACAAAAATCAGCAAACCAAAACTACCCTCACGGACAATTTCTTTTAGCACAGATGTATTTGAGTGGTGAAGGAGTTCCTAAAAATGAACAACTCGGTAACCAATGGCTTGACAAATTTAAAGAACACGATTTGCCAAACGGAGTTGTTCTTCATTTTCATAATTATTAATTTATTGAATTGGATTTAGTTTATCAAACAACTAGTAAAAAGCCAAACGAATAATCTTTTTAGCTACTTTCAGCATTTCAATTATTTTTGGGTGCTCAATTAAATTTTAGTGTCAAAAATCTTGCTTTTGACACATTAAACGTTTTCGTAAGAAACAAGTCTTTTAAAAATGAAAAGAAAAATACCAATTCTAGCCGTGCTCATCTTTATAATGCCAGCACTTTTATTTGCCCAATCTAAAGTTTCTAAAGAATCTGACGAATTGGAGCAACGGTTTTTAAACCCTCCAACAAGTTCAAAACCTTATGTATGGTGGCACTGGATGGGTAGTAATTTCTCAAAATATGGCATTACCAAAGACCTCGAAGCGATGAAAGCAGCAGGCATTGGCGGTGCAACTATTTTTAACCTCACTTCCGCTGTGCAAGAATCGGCAGCACCCACAGAAAACTTACCTTGGCCTGAACAAACCTACCGCAGCGCTGCTTATTGGGAAGCTGTTAGGTTTGCTGCTTCCGAAGCAGAAAGATTGGGTTTAGAAATTGGATTGCACAATTCAGTTGGCTATTCTACAACAGGCGGTCCTTGGGTAAAACAAGAGCAAGGGATGCAGAAATTAGTGTGGGATAGCAAGATGGTAGAAGGGGGTAAAAAAGTATCCATTACAGTTAATAAGCCTATATTGCCTAAGGAAGAATACAACTACAGTGAACCGCAAAGGAAAGCAAACTATTATAAGGATATAGTAATATTAGCTGTACCCAAAGCAGATAGTTTTGGATTGAAAGATGTGGTGAACCTTACCAATCTCGCTGATAATGAAGGGAACATCAATTGGAGTGTACCTTCAGGAAGCTGGACCATCTACCGTTTTGGGAATAAACCAACTATGAAAGAACCCCATCCAATACCAGATGAACTAATCGGTAAAACGCTGGAGGTTGATAAAATGGATGCCACAGCAAATGAATATCACTGGCATGTGGTGATAGATTCTATAAAAGAACACCTTGGTGAATACGTTGGTAAAAGTTTTAAACACCTTTTGATAGATAGTTACGAATCGGGTTATCAAAACTGGACGGCTACTTTTAGAGCAGAATTTATTAAACGAAAAGGATACGATCCGTTGCCTTGGTTGGTGAGTTTTAGCAAGTCTGTAACAGGGGCAAAGGACAACAATGGAATGAAGATAATTAATTCTGAAATAGAAACAAAACGTTTTGATTGGGATTATACAGACATGATCAATCGTTTATACAATGATAACGGATGGCAAATTGGTAAAAAAATATGTAACGAAAACAACCTTAAACTGCAATGGGAACCTTATTCTGGGCCATTTGATATTGTAGAAGGTGCTGGTTTGCCAGATTTACCCATGGGCGAGTTTTGGAATCACGGAAAAGGGGGTATCAGCGCGGCCATTCCTGCTGCTGCCCGTGCCGCTGGCAAAACAGTTGTTGGAGCAGAGTCTTTTACGGGTTGGCCTATAAATTCTAAGTTTACCGAAGACCCTGCTTTCCTAAAAGCTTCTGCTGAAGGAACTTATGCTTCGGGTGTTAACAGACTTGTGCTGCATCATTGGGTGCATCAACCTTTTGACGATAAATATCAACCTGGGATGGGGATGGGATGGTGGGGAACACACTTTAGCAGGTACCAAACATGGTTAGAACCAGGAAAAGCATTCTTTAGTTATTTGGGTAGGACGCAGGCGTTGTTACAATATGGCGAACAAAGTGCTGATTATCTGTGTGTGGATAAACAAGATGGGTTTAGTGATTTGATTGCAACAAACGATTTTATAGTTAAAGATATAAGGGTAGAGAACCATCAAATAATATTGCCTTCAGGAAGAAAGTATGCTTTTGTTGTATTCCCTACTGGGGTAACAATGCTGCCTATAGTAGCAGAAAAAATAAAGAAATTGGTGGCTTATGGGGCTTATGTAGTTTCTCCGAAGCCTGTTGCTTCGCCAAGTTTACAAGATTATCCAATTGCAGACGCTAATGTAAAAGCAATTGGTGATGAAATTTGGGGAAATGGAGTAGAGAACAACTATCAAAAAGGTTGGGTAACTACAAACATTAAAAATGCCATTGCAAAATGTAACATCACCCCCGATTGTATCATTGAAAAAGCTAATTCGGAAAAAGATATAAAGTACGTGCATCGCCAAAAAGACAATACCCACCTTTTCTATGTTACGAATACAGATAACAATCCAGAAAAGGTAATCCTTTCTTTTAAAGTAACAGGCTTACAACCAGAACTATGGCAAGCAGAAGATGCAAGTATCTCGTTAGCACCTGTTTGGAAAGAAGAAAATGGCAGAACGTTCGTTCAACTGTTCCTTAAAGGGGTTCAATCTGTTTTTGTTGTCTTCAGGAAACCTTCTATTTCAACGAAACACGTTACTGCAGTTGCTTATGATGATTCTGTTGGGGATAGTAAACTCATTTTTGCTGAGGGGAAATCAAAACTACTTGTTTACAATAAAGTTTCGGGTACTGCTACACTTTCTGATGGCAAAAGACATTCTTATGAAGCTAAACCAGCCGAACCTAAAATTATTGAAGGTGGGTGGCATATTGATTTTAATCCAAAAATGAATAAACCTTTCTCTTTAGATTTTTCTAGTTTAATAGATTTTAGTAATCATAGTAACCCTGAGGTTAAATATTTTTCAGGAACTGCTCATTATATTAAAATGATAAATATTACTGCCAATGAACTAGTCGAAGGCAAACGAGTAATGTTGGATTTAGGAACAGTGAATGATATTGTTCAGGTGAGTGTCAACCAAAAAGATTTGGGTGTTCTTTGGTATCCACCTTATAAAATAGATATTACTAATGCCTTAAAAGTTGGTGATAACAACCTCGATATTGCGGTTACAAACAATTGGGCAAACCGATTGATAGGCGATGAGCAAGAGCCAGCAGATTTTGTTTTAGGAAAGAATCAAGTGATGAGAGGAGTAGATGTTGGTAGTCCACTAAAAGCTTATCCCGATTGGTTTATCAAAAATCAGCCACGTCCATCTCAGGGGAGGAAAGCATTTACCAATTGGTATTATTACAAAAAGGATAGCCCACTTCAACCTGCTGGTTTGGCTGGTCCTGTAAGATTACAATATGGAGAAGCTATAGATTTGAATGCTGAGTGATTTAATTACTAAGAAAATATCATCAAAAAATTAGATAGTTCTTTTTCAAAAAGAACTATCTAATTTTTGACGGAGAGGTACTTCCCTGACACGGAGATGTATAAACGTGTGACAAAAAGATACTTTTATTAGACGGAGGTATATAAACTTGAGACGGAGAGGTACTTCCCTGACGCGGAGATATATAAACGTTGGACGAAGAGATACTTTTATGAAACGGAAGTATATAAACCCCAGAACATCAATTCTAGCCACAGAATATTCTCTATTCAATGCTATAAATTGCAGGGTATCACTTGCATCATAAATAGGGTTTAGTCTAATTTTTGAATAGTCTATCTTAAAAGCCATATTTGGCTTACTTTTATTCCTACATAAATTTTATTTACATGAAATATTTACTCAAAATAACCCTTGTATTGTGTATGACAGCGGCTTTATCTAGTTTTCAAAATGGTAATCCAAAGCCTTCGGCAAATAAAAATAAAGTGGCTAGTACTAATCCTTTTTTTAAATTGAGTAAGCTTCCTTATGGGGTGCCAGACTTTAGCAAGATTAATGATTCGGACTATAGACCTGCCCTTGAGGCAGGAATTAAGCAACAACTGAGCGAGATAAAACAGATAGCTAACAGCTCTGCTGCGCCCACATTTGCCAATACTTTAGTAGCTTTGGAAAAGACAGGGCAGTTGTTGACTAGGGTAAATAACGCTTTCTCTTTGGTGTCTGGGGCTAACACTAACCCTACTTTGCAGCAACTGCAAGAGGATATTGCACCCAAACTAACAGCCCTTAATGATGCGCTATACCTCAATACAAAACTGTTTAAAAAGGTAGAAACATTGCACAAAAACAAGGCTACAGTAGGTTTGGATAAAGAGTCTGCAAGGTTGTTAGATTATTACTACCAGCAGTTTATAAAAGCGGGGGCGCAACTATCAGAAGCAGATAAGTCTACGCTAAAAAAGCTGAATGAAGAAGAAGCTTCTTTGGAAGCAAAGTACGGAAACCAACTGTTAGCCGCAGCCAAAGCAGGAGGGTTGGTAGTAAGCGATTCATCAGAATTAGCAGGATTATCTGCCGCTACCAAAGAGGCTTACGCCCAAAGTGCTAAGGCAAAGAATTTGGATGGCAAATGGATTATCTCATTGAAAAATACGACCCAGCAACCACCTTTGTCCTCATTATCGAATAGGGCAACAAGACAAAAGTTATTTGAAGCCTCATGGACACGTGCCGAAAAAGGAGACTCGAATGATACCCGAGCAACCATAACTAGGATAGCTATATTGAGAGCCCAGAAAGCAAAATTGTTAGGCTTTAAAAGCTATGCAGCCTGGAACTTACAAGATCAGATGGCTGAAACGCCCGAAGCTGTGGAAGCATTCTTTGCCAAACTAGTACCTTCTGCCATCGGAAAAGCAAAGGAAGAAGCAAAAGATATTCAGGCTTTGATAAACAAACAAAATGGTGGTTTCGAGTTGCAACCTTGGGATTGGGACTACTACTCAGAACAGGTTCGTAAGGAAAAATACAACCTAGATGAGAGCGAGATAACACCCTATTTTGAGTTAGATAAAGTATTGGAAAAAGGTGTGTTCTATGCAGCTAACCAATTATACGGTTTAACCTTCAAGGAACGCCACGACATACCGATTTATCAATCGGATGTTAGGGTTTTTGAAGTGTATGATAAGGACGGAAAACCTTTTGCCTTGTTCTATTGCGACTACTTTAAAAGGGATAATAAAAACGGTGGAGCATGGATGAGTAACCTAATGGGACAATCGACTTTGTTGGGCACAAAACCTGTTATCTATAACATCTGCAACTTTACTAAGCCCGCTGCTGGTCAGCCTGCCTTGATAAGTTTTGACGATGTAACCACTATGTTCCATGAGTTCGGACATGGCTTGCATGGCTTATTTGCCAGTCAGCAATATCCTACCCTTTCAGGCACTAGTGTGGCTAGAGATTATGTAGAGTTTCCTTCTCAATTTAATGAACATTGGGCTTTATATCCTAAGGTATTAAAGCATTATGCGCTGCATTATAAAACAGGCGAACCAATCCCTCAAACGCTGATTGACAAGATAAAGAAAGCTAATTCTTTTAATAAAGGATATAGCCAAACAGAGGTATTGGCGGCTGCAACTTTAGATTTAAAATGGCATAACCTTACCGCCACCGATGAAATAAAAGACGTTGATGAGTTTGAAAAGAATGCCTTACAAAGTGCAGGGTTTGATTTTGCCCCAGTGCCTTCTCGCTATCGTTCTACTTACTTTTTACATATTTGGGGCAATGGATATGCAGCAGGTTATTATGCTTACGAATGGACAAAGATGTTAGAAGAAGATGCTTTCTCTTGGTTTCAAGAACATGGTGGACTTACAAGAACCAATGGGCAATACTTTAGGGATAGGATACTATCCAAAGGAAACACAGAGGATTATAATACTATGTTCAAGGCTTTCCGTGGGCGCAAACCAGATATTAAACCAATGGAAAGAGACCTTGGCTTACCCATAAAGTAAGAAAGAGTTTAAAATTGTACTGGGAAGTTTTAAAGTTAATACGCTTTCATTAAAGAGAATACTGCTTTATATAAGAAGTAACCTGACGAACAAAACAACATCGGAATAGGTTAAGCATTTCTTTTATTAGCCATACACATTTTAATATAGTTTTGCGCTATGCATAGTTTCCAAGAGTTGGCAAAGAAGTTTATTAATCGTTTTGATGTACCTCATTTTCCAAAACACCCCGCCACCCTTTACGAACCCGGCGATTACTTTTTAACCATTGGTGGCAAACGTATCAGACCTGTTATGTGCCTGATGGGCAATGAACTCTTTGGCGACATTACCGAAGATGCCTACAGCGTAGCAATAGCCATAGAGCTGTTTCATAACTTTACTTTGGTACATGATGATATTATGGATGCTGCTCCTTTGCGCCGTGGTATGGAAACTGTACACACCAAATATGGCCCTAGCGTGGCACTGCTTTGTGGCGATGTAATGATTATAAAAGCTTATGATTACATCAATAAAATAAACATAGAACATATCCGGGCGGTGATGGAGTTGTTCAACAAGACCGCTACCGAAGTGTGCGAAGGGCAACAACTAGATATGGATTTCGAGAAGCAGGAAACAGTTTCCTTTGATGAATACCTGCACATGATTTCCCTTAAAACATCTGTGTTATTGGCTGCCTCATTAAAGCTTGGTGCCATAATAGGTGGTGCTGGCGAGGCTAATTGCAACAACATCTACAACTTCGGTCTTAACCTAGGACTAGCTTTTCAGATTCAGGATGATTATTTAGATGCCTTCGGCGATCCTGCCAAGTTTGGTAAGGATGTAGGTGGCGATATCCGTCAGAATAAAAAGACTTTTCTTCTATTACATGCCCTAGAGGTCGCTACCCCCCAGCAGTTGACTACCATAAAAGAACTATTAAACACTGATAGTGCCGATAAGGTAGAAAGGATGCTCGAGATATTCAAGGCATGTAACGTAGCCGCATGGGCAAATCAATTAAAGGAACAATACCTTGCAAAAGCATATAAATACTTGGATGACATCGCCGTTACTGCTACCCGCAAACACGAACTAGCCAAGCTTGCAGAGTACCTAATTCAACGCCAGTCGTAAATCATAAATTGTAATTCGTAAGTTGTGTGTATTACTTACAACTAATCACTTACTACTTACGACTCTCTTCTCGCTGCTTCCCAACCAATTATTGCCATCTTTCTTTCTGTTCCCCAGCGGTATTCGCCAATGCCTCCCACACTTTTTATTACCCTATGGCAAGGGATAATAAACCCCACAGGGTTAGATCCTATGGCACTACCCACGGCTCTTTGTGCAGTAGGATTCTGTATATCCTCGGCTATGTTGCTATAAGATTTAAGCCCTCCTTCAGGTATCTTCAACAAGGCTTCCCACACTTTCAACTGAAACGGCGTTCCCTTCAGGTGCAGTTTTATCTGCGCAGCATCGTCTATCTTATGCCCAAAGAATTGTTTTATCAATTGATGATAGCCCGTCTCTTCCTCCACAATGGTGGCATTAACCCACAATTGCTTCAGTTCCTCCAACGATTCTTTGCTCGATTCATTATAAAAAAACAAATTACATATCCCCACCTCCGTCGAAGCAACTAAGTAATTACCAAAGGCACTCTCCCCATAGCTATACTTGATAATCAGGTTCTTACCCCCGTTCTTGTATTCGCCCGGCGTCATCCCTTCTATTTTCACAAACAGATCGTGCAGCCTTCCCGTGCCAGACAACCCCGTTTCGTAGGCGGCATCATACACCGAAGTGCCGCTAGTTTTCAATACTTCCTTGGCATATTCCACACTTAGGTAATGCAGAAATTTCTTAGGGCCAACCCCCGCCCAATCCGTAAACATCCGCTGAAAATGGAAGGGGCTAATATGCACCGCCACCGCCACTTCCTCCAGCGAAGGCTGCTGCTGCATGTTATCTTTTATGTACGTAAGCGCATCCGCTATCCTATCATAATCTTGCATACCAATCTGTTTAATCGAGTAAAGTTGCGCTGTATCCGCCAATTAAAAAACCCGATTCTTGCTTTATCCCCCCTCATCCCTTTATTCCGCAACAGCAATATCAACACTGGTTTTAATCACAAACCCCCTCATTTACACTCTTCCAACAAAGCCAAAATATTTCATACTTTATATTTTATATTTCTCTTTTGGGCGTATCCCTTCGGGTCGGGCTTTTCGTTCCAATCTTTTTGCCCCCAGAAAAAAAAGGGGGACAAAAAGTATTTCCACTACAATCCCTTACGCAGCAGGCAAACAGGTTTACAATAAACAGTCAGCGTTTATAACAATCCCCGTCATATCGAGGCACGAGATATCTAACCGAATAATATTGGCAATACAAAATTGATGCAATCAAATTTCTCATGCCTTACAACAACGTGAATTAAAGGCGTCTCTTATTTGCCAACTTTTCAGAAGTTGGTAAATCTACAGAAACACATTCTTTACGCAAGATTTGGCACCCACCGTCATTCCCATTTTTTTCTGGTGCGACAGATGAACCATTCGAAAAGACGGCAATGAATTTTGCCTTTGTTAGTGTTCCCAACTCGCCATTGTTGTGTCTTTTGACCAACAACAATCAATAAAAATCCAATTGATAATTTCTAAACGAATATATACGAAACCACCTTATTAGTTGTCGGTTAGAAGAAAGAGTGTCAACCATAAAACCTTAATAGAAGGGTATTGCTACTTTAAAGCTTTCCATTGCACTGGAAAACTTTTCTGTTGTACTAGAAAACATTTCCGTTGCACTGGAAAACATTTCTGTTGTACTGGAAAACATTTCCGTTGCACTGGAAAACATTTCCGTTGCACTGGAAAACATTTCCGTTGCACTGGAAAACATTTCCGTTGCACTGGAAAACATTTCCGTTGCACTGGAAAATATTTCCGTTGCACTGGAAAACATTTCCGTTGCACTGGAAAACATTTCCGTTGCACTGGAAAACATTTCCGTTGCACTGGAAAATATTTCCGTGGTAATAACCCAAATGATTTTAACAATTGACAGGCTAAAGAAAGGTAGAATTTAACATTGAAAGTAGTCTATTTTAAAACGGCACAAATTGCTGGGATATACTTTACAACCTATTCGATAAAGTTTTCATTCTATTTTAGCTTACAATCCTATACCCTTCGCACATCTACCGAAACAGAAAGCCTATGTGGGCCGCTACTAAGGATAACGCCTTTTAGTGGGGTAATGTCAAAATAATCCCTGCCCCAACCAATAGTAATGTGTTGCTCGGTGGGTACGGTATTGTTGGTTGGGTCGAAATCGAGCCAGCCAATATTGGGAACGTAAACAGAAAACCAAGCATGGGAAGCATCTACGCCAACCAATTTTTCTACACCTGGCGGGGGAAGCGTTTCTATATATCCGCTTACATAACGAGCGGGCAACCCAACAGAACGAAGGCACGCAATGCCCACATGGGCAAAATCCTGACACACTCCCTTACGCGTTTTCATCACCTCTGATATGGGCGTAGCAACGGTGGTAAAACCGGGTTTGAACTGAAAGTCTTTGTAAATACGTTCCATCAAGTTATAGATGGCTTCGTAAACTGGCCTGCCTGGGGTAAAAGATTGCAAGGCATAAGTAGTAATACCCGCCTCGAAAGTGGTCGCTTCTGTTTCGGGAACATACTGGCGAGCATCAATATGGTCTAACAGTGGCTGGTATAATTGCAACCTCGCATCCTCCCACGAAATCTTTCCGTAGGTATCTATAGCCTGTTTTTGTTCAACAGCTTTTCTTTCTATCTCAGAAGAAACAGTTACGGTTAGGGATTTATGTTCGTGCTGAATGGCAAAATAGATAACCTTATTACCAAAGAAATCTTCAAACTCATTAATTACATCAGGCACAGGATCTATTACGATGGTAGATTTCTTACACACCTGCCCATTGGCATTTCGGGGAATTAACCGCGCCATGTTATGGCACAAACTGATGGGTTCGTAATAGATGTATTGTGTTTTATGAACAATTTTATAATTCATGGTAGTATCTATTATCCCGCAGTAAATAATTGCCTATGCGGCTGGGTATGTTTGAAATAAGTTTTAGAAATAGCATTGGGGATGGTAGCCAGATAAGAATACATATCTGCCAGGAAGTTATCCAAGTTTTCGTAAGTAGCCATCGTATCATCTAGTGTTGAAAGAAAATCTTTATCCGCATTCTTCAACTGATTGTACAGTTCGGTGGTAAGGCGCACATGTTCAGGAACGCTACCTGTGTTCTGTGTATTCGGCATACTTTCAAGATAAGTTTTAATCCTCACCACCTGATAAATAAGCGAACGAGGGTTATCGGGGTCAAGTAACATCAACTCCAAAACGAGGGGCAACTGTAGATGAACCTTATATTTATAACGATAGTTTACTAAAGAATCATTGCTGCGCAATACGGCTTCCTGCAGATTGTAGGCAACTTCCTCGTCGTGTTTATTTACCAAAGTAGCCCTCAGCATGTTTACCAAAAGGATACTAGACTCTAGCTTACGACCCGTATTTAATAAAGACCAGCCTTGCTCTCTAGAGATACTTTCTCGGTTTAGTCCAATAAATGCAACCATCAAAGTGATGAGGTCATCCATCATGGTAATCATCTTAAAATGGGTAAGGTGTGTAGTAGATGCCTCTACCCAAAGCTCTTCCATACTGCGTAACACCCGCCAAGTATCTGTACTCCAGTGGTCACGCACGGCATTAACCGCCCTACTAAACAAGGCAAAGTTGTAAGTGAGCCCCCCATTTTTATTAGGATCGAACATCATTTCTGACAACTCCTTCCACGGGTTATCGAGCTTTGCCTTACCTGTTTCACCAATAAAACCAGGATAGGTAAACGTGTAATGGGTTAATGCCATCAAGAGGGTATGTTCTGTTTCTCGATTAGAGTCTAACTGAATACGATTCCCTTCGGTGATGGCTTGCATGACGGTACGCTGAAACCGCGCATTACCCAAAAACCTATCGGCATAACGCCCCACCCAAAACAAGTTTTCGGCAGTATGACTAGGCAATACATTCTTATAATTGAGAACATGGGCTACCTGTAGCTGCTGACTTTGCAGTTGTAACCTCGATTGAAACTGAGACTGTGACTGGGATTGCGATTGTATGCCAAAAGAATTTTTAGTCAGTTGTTGTATCTGGTCAGTTTCGTTAGACTCTGGATTAATAATCCATGTGTCCTTGCTCAATCCCCCCAACTGATTAGAAATAACCATGTTGGAAGAATCGCTAGAGGTTCGGGTAAGTCCGCCCTTCATTACGGTATAGCTATCTTTATTACTCACCAGAAAACTTCTGAACAAAGCATTCTTAGGTTCTACTTTCGTATCTACAAATGAGGGCGTAGAAGAAAACGTAACCTTCTCTTGACCAACGTATAAATAGGGGTGTGTTTTAATTTGCTCCTTTAGTTCCTCAATTCTTTTGGCAGAAATAGTAGAGCCATCAATAGAAGTACTGACAGATGAATCGCGATATATCTTCTTAATTACCAAGGTAGAAATATTCTCCAGTACATATTTCATTTCGCTTGGTTGCCCACACCACCATGAGGCGATGTTGGGAAGTATGAGTGGTTTATCGAAATAATACTTAGCAATAGCAGGTAAGAAAGGCATGATACCAGGGTTCTCCAATATGCCACTACCCAATGGGTTTGCAATCCTTACATTTCCACTACGAACCGCTTGCAACAAACCTGCTACGCCTAATTGCGAATCTTCTTTTAGTTCCAAGGGGTCACAATAATTATCATCCACACGTCGCAAAATCACATCCACTCTTTCCAATCCGCCTACCGTTTTAAGCCATACATAATTATCTATTACCATAAGGTCATCGCCCTGCACAAGGGTATAACCGAGGTAGGAAGAAAGGTATGAATGCTCAAAATAAGTTTCGTTTCTAGGCCCAGGAGTAAGTATCACAATACGAGGTTGATCTTGCCGTGGCATCATTTCCGTAAGAGCATTCCGTAGGTCGGTAAAGTAGGGAGAGAGCTGTTTTACCTTCAATCCTTCAAAAAACTCTGGCAGAATACGCGCCATTGCCATCCTGTTTTCCAAAGCATATCCCGAACCAGAAGGGGCTTGTGTTCTATCGTTCAACACCCATATCTTCCCATCGGGACTACGAGCAATATCCGCAGAATATAAAACCAATTGATGGTTACCAGTAAGTTGTATGCCCGCGCACTGCCTAAGGAAGCCTGGGTGGTTGTACACCAATTCTATAGGTAGTAATCCATTCTTTATCAGCTGTTGTGCGCCGTAAATATCTTTTAAAATCAGGTTAAATAACTCTGCACGCTGTATCAATCCAGCTTCTATAGTTGTCCATTCCTGCTTGCTTATCAAAAAAGGAATTACATCTAAGTTCCATGGGCGGTTAAGTCCCAATGGGTCACCATAAATGTTGTAGGTAACTCCATTTTCCTTTAAAAATCTGAGTATTGCATGCCTTCTTTCTTGTAATTCTTCGGAACCAAGCTGTCCAAATGATTGAAAAAAGGTTTGCCAATAAGGTCGCAGGTTGCCATCATCGCCTAATAATTCATTGTATGAATAATTAGAACTGAAATAATTTTGAAAAAGAGATGCCTGCCGGGTAGCTATCATTAAAATAGTTCTAAGTAAAACAAAAGCAAATATTCGGGTTGCTCGGAAAATTTAAAAATAGGGAATAATAGGTAAAAAAAGCTTTTTGTTATTGATTTTTCTTGTAAAAAGTTACTGTTGTATAGAAAGTATTCAATTTATTGAATAGATTTTATTCAATCTAGCAGACCAGCAACAGGACTTTGCATACCTGCAATTGGAAGTTGCAAACCTGCGTTGTATCATACATAGTAAATCGTTGGCTGAGAATTATATGTTCTTATCAGTTTCACAATATTTATTGTCAATTACCACAGCGAGTATATTTGTAGCCATTTAAAGATGAAAAAACTCGACTGGTTCATAATAAAAAAATTTCTTAGCACCTTCTTCTTTGCTATTCTATTGTTCACGGTTATTGCTATCGTGATAGATTTAAGCGAGAAGACGGACAATTTTGTTAGGTCTGGGTTAGGCTTTGTAAACATCATAAAGCAATACTATTACGGTTTTGTTCCTTACATCATAGCCCTAATGTTTCCCCTATTCGTCTATATCTCGGTTATCTTTTTTACCTCTAAGATGGCCAATAACACCGAGATAATACCGATACTAGCCAGTGGCGTTTCTTACAATCGGTGGCTAAGACCTTATATTATGGGTGGGGCATTTTTGGGAATGATACTATGGACGTCTAACCTTTATGTAATCCCTCGTGCCAACCAGATTAGAAGCACTTTTGAGGCGCGATATGTAGATAGGGATAACTCTTACGAACAACTTGTTGCCAACACAAACACCAATATTTATTTTAAGGTAGATTCTTTTACGTATGCTGGCATCATGAATTACGACACCCTGTATAAGCGTGGCGGAACTTTCTTTATGCATCATATAGAAAAGAATAAGCTTACGGTAAATACGCGCGCCGATGATATATTGTACGATACTGCCTTAAAGAAATGGCGTTTGGAAAATGTAATTACCAGAACATTACACCCTCTTAATGAAACCGTTACCATGCAGCCAACGCTGGTTGCCAATTTTAATTTTAAGCCACAAGATTTGATGAGGGACAAGTTTACTAAAGATAAACTGACTTCTAAGGAGCTAGAAAGGTTTATAAAGCTGCAAGAAGAAAGGGGTTCGGAAGGAATTAATGATTTGAAAGTAGAATTGTACAGACGAAGTGCAACGCCCGTAACCGTGTTTCTGCTTACCATGATAGGTGCAATAGTGGCAGGGAGAAAAGTGCGTGGAGGTAGCGGGGCGCATCTGGCTTATGGTTTTATTACCGCAGCAGCATTTATTATTACCGATAGGTTTTCTACCATATTCTCTACTAAAGGCAACCTTCCTCCCATCATTGCCGCCTGGATTCCTAATGGCATCTTTGTTTTTGTTGCCTTGTATTTGCATAAGAAAGCTCCTAAGTAACTTATATTTTTGTACAGAAGGGTATTTGTTTTATGCCACTATGTATTCAAATTTATAACTTAAACCCTGTCTCTTTATTTAAAACGATTGCTACAAATGGTTTTATTACTTTTGCGCATCTCAAACATAGTTGATTAACATAGCATGGATTCATTAATCTCCCAAATAGACATAAATAGATTACCCAAACATATTGCTATCATCATGGATGGCAATGGACGCTGGGCTGCAGAACAAGGTAAAGAACGGTTGTACGGGCATTATCACGGGGTGGAAAGCGTTAGAAATATTGTAGAAGGCTCTTCGGAATTGGGTATTGGCTGCCTCACTCTCTATGCTTTTAGTACAGAAAACTGGGACAGGCCTCAACAGGAAGTTAGTGGTTTGATGGCTTTACTGGCAGATACGGTAAGAAAAGAGGTGCCGCTACTGAATAAAAATAATATTAAACTACACGTTATTGGCGATATGAGTATGATGCCTCCTTTTGCTGTAAAGGCTCTGGAAGAATCGATGTTTCTTACTAGCCAGAACAATGGATTGAATCTTATTATGGCGTTGAGTTATAGTAGCCGCTGGGAAATTACCAACGCGGTAAAGAATATTGCTCAGGATGTTATTGCCGGCAAGGTTAACGCCGATGAGATAAACCAAGATACCGTTCACCAGTATCTTGCCACTGGTAAATTTCCAGACCCTGAACTGATGATTCGCACAAGTGGCGAATTTAGGATTAGTAACTTCTTACTATACCAATTGGCTTACGCCGAATTATATTTTACAGATACCCGTTGGCCAGATTTCAGAAAAGAGAATCTATACGAGGCAATAATAGATTTTCAAAATAGAGAAAGACGCTTCGGAAAAACAGGCGCACAAATTCAACAAGAAGAGGCAATTGCGTAGCTCTAATCCCAAAGCTCCATTGTTTAACTTCTTATTTAACAAAGACTTTTAAAATATGCCTTTAATTTGCCACTTTTAAGCAAACTGATAATTTTTGGAAGCTTTCTTTTTTAATCTGCCTTCAGGTAATATACAAACACCCAAACGGATGCATCTATTTTACAGATTCTTACTCTTAGCTTTCATAACTTCTTTTGTTTCAGTTGCTGTAAGAGCTCAGGATAATACCCCCACCGCTGATACTTCTATTACCTCAATAGATGCTGATTTGGTTAATATCTTTAATCAGAAGGTTCCTAAGAAATATAAAATTGCTGCTATTAAAGTAGTAGGAAATCATTTTTTTGATGAAAACCTTCTTGTCTCTATCTCTACCCTTAGTGTTGGTGATGAATTAACAATTCCTGGTGGCGATAACTTTTCTAAGGCAATCACTAAGCTCTGGTCACAGAATTATTTTAGCAATATAGCTATCAACATAACAAACCTAGAAGGAAAGAATATTACCCTAGAGATAGCTGTTACCGAAAGACCTCGTTTGGCTAAGTTTTTCTTTACTGGGGTATCTAAAGGTGATGCTGATGACTTAAAAACTAAATCAGGGTTGGTAGTTGGGCGTGTGGTTACCGAAAATATGAAGCGTTCTACCATCGATGCTATTACTAAGTTCTATGCTGAGAAAGGTTTTCAGGATGTAAAGATTAGGGTAGCAGAACAAAAAGATAAGAGCCTTCAAAATTCACTTCAAATAGATTTTGTCATAGACAAGGGTTTTAAAACGAGAATTAACAATATCAACTTTATTGGCAACACGATAGACGCTTATAAGTTAAAAGCAAAACTAAAAGATACAAAAGAGCAGTCTCGTTTTACATTATATCCTCCAGATAATAGTGGTGGTTTTATTTCACCTAAGTTCTACACTTTTCAGGATTACTTGGCTGACCACGGATACCTTACCTATTCTTTAACTAAGAAAGTATTAGATCCCTATGTGCGTCTCAAGTTATTTACGTCTGCCAAGTTCAATGCAAAGAAATATGCCGACGACAAAGAAAAGCTGATAGATTACTACAACAGCTTGGGTTACAGAGACGCTGCCATTGATAAGGACAAAGTATTTAAAAACTCTAAAGGCTCTTTAAATATTGACATAAAGGTAAACGAAGGGCATAAGTATTATTTTGGAAATATTGCATGGAGAGGGAACACAAAATACAATGATTCTTTGCTTTCCGTTATCCTTGGAATACATAAAGGAGATATTTATAACCTAGATATTCTTAATAAACGTTTAGGAAAGGGTGCGCCAGAAGGAACCGATATTGGAACTTTGTATCAAGATGATGGATATTTATTCTTCCGTTCAGACCCTGTTGAGGTCGCTGTTTATAATGATACGATAGATTATGAAATTAGAATAGTTGAAGGGCCACAAGCAACAATTAAAAATGTAAGAATCTCTGGGAATGAGAAAACAAAGGAATATGTTATCAGACGTGAAATAAGAACTATTCCGGGTGATAAGTTCAGTAAAACAAACTTAATACGTTCTCAGCGCGAAATTGCACAATTGAATTTCTTTAATCCTGAGAAAATTGGTATCAACCCTATTCCTAATCCAGATGATGGAACGGTTGATATAAATTATACAGTAGAAGAAAAATCAAGCGACCAATTAGAATTGAGTGCTGGCTGGGGTGGCAATATCGGGTTGACAGGTACATTGGGTGTTACTTTCAATAATTTTTCTATCAATAACATCTTGCACAGAAAATCTTGGGATCCTTTGCCAATTGGTGATGGGCAAAAGCTTAGTCTGAGGGTACAAAGTAATGGTCGTGCATTCCGTTCTTACAACTTTTCATTTACTGAACCTTGGCTTGGCGGAAAGAAAAGAAATTCATTGACCGTTTCTGTTTTTGATACTAAATATGCCAACTCTTATAATCCTACTACAGGAACTTATTCAAATAGTGCGGCAAATGCTTCATATATCCGTACCACAGGTGCAGGTGTAAACTTTGGTAAACAGTTGACATGGCCTGATGACTATTTCTCTTTCTCAGCAGGAATTAACTTCTCTCGTTACAAACTGAATAATTATTATATTGATAGAGTAAATTTGCCTGGTTACAATAATGGTCTTTCTCACAACTTAAACATCAAGTTTGCATTGCAAAGAAATTCTGTTAACCAACCAACTTTTCCTAGTACAGGTTCTAACATGTTGCTGACCTTAGCTTTGACCCCGCCGTATTCATTAATTTGGCCGGACGTTGCTGGTCAAGCTAATCCATACAAATGGATTGAATACTACAAATGGCGTTTTAATGGCGAATGGTATGTTCCTCTGAGCAAGCCAACCGGTGCCGACAGAAATCAAATGTTTGTACTAAAGGCGGCTGCCAAATATGGTTTCTTGGGTAGGTATAACCCAGCATTAAGCATTTCACCTTTCGAACGCTTTCAGGTGGGTGATGCTGGATTGGCTAATCAGTTCGCGTTGTTAGGATATGATATCATTGCGCAAAGAGGTTATCCTGTTTATCAATCTTCAAATCCAACAGTAAACCCAGATCAATCTGGTGCAACAGAGTATTTTACAATATTTAATAAATACACCCTTGAGGTAAGATATCCGCTTAGTCTTAGTGCTAGTAGTACTATTTATGGACTTACATTCTTTGAAGCAGCAAATGGTTGGTATAATATTCAAGATTATAATCCTTTTCAATTACGTAGGTCTGTTGGTGTGGGAATGCGATTCTTTTTACCTATGTTTGGACTGCTGGGCTTCGATTATGGTGTAGGTCTGGATAGGATAACGCCTGGAGGTGGCTTGAAAGGTGCATCTAGGTTTACCTTCATGCTAGGATATGAGCCAGAATAGTACATTATTGGTGGTATTCATTCATTAAATCAAAAGGTTATGAATAAGTTTCTTCTTATTGTGGTTGCCTTTTTTTTGCTTTCACTAAAAGTAAACGCACAACGGTATGCAATTATTGATACCAAATACATACTCAGCAATATACCTGAGTATAAAACTTTGGATAAAAGAATTCAGCTAATAAGCGAAGAGTGGCAAAAGGAAATCGATACCAAGCAAGCTGTTTTGGATAGGATGTATAAAAACTATGATGCAGAACAGTATATGCTTACTGACGACTTGAAAAAAAGTAGGCAAAAAGAAATATTGGATAAGGAGAAAGATATTCGTGAGCTTCAAAAGAAACGCTTCGGTTATCAGGGAGATCTTTTTAAAACACGCCAGAATATGGTAAAACCTATTCAGGATAAGGTTTACAACGCAATACAGAAGCTGGCAGTAGCAAGAAGTTACGATTTCATACTAGATAAAAGTGAGGGCATTACTGTTATATTTGCCGACCCTAAGTTGGATAAAAGTGATGATGTTTTGAGAGAATTAGGCATTAAATCAAATAATTAAAAATAGTTTTACAATTAAATCAACAAAATAAAAAAACAAGCAATGAAAAAATGTTTAGTAGGATGTATGGTATTGGCGATGAGTTTATTCATAAATTCAAAATCTGATGCTCAAATCAAAATTGGCACTTTCGATGAGCAAAGTGTATTGGGCTTAATGCCAGGTATTCAAAAAGTAGATACTGCTTTGCAAAAGTATGTGAACGACTCTTTAAAGCCAGAGTATGATTACGAAATGAGCGAATTGATGCGTTTGGACAGTACTTTCAAGAAAGATTCTGCAGCTATGCAACCTAGCACTCGTGGCATTGTTCAAAAAGAATTGAATCAACACAAATACAAGATTGTAAACTGGCAGCAGTATCAAAACCAAATGGTGCAACAAAAGGAAGAAGAGTTGTTGTTCCCGTACAAGCAAAAAGTTTATGCTTCTTTGGAAAAGATAATAAAGGAACAAAAATATACGCACGTATTTAAGGGCGATCAACTGTTAGTAGCTCCGCCTTCTGATAACCTAGTTATTAAAGTTGCGTTGGATTTGCACTTGAAATTTCCTAAAGATGTAGAAGATCAATTGAGAGCACAAGGATTATTGGATAGCGGCCCCGCTGGTTCTTCAGCTCCTAAAACAATAAAACCAGCTGCAAAGCCCAAGCCAGCTAATTAATTAATACTTACACATTAATATACTTTAAAAAAGGCTGTCTCGAAAGGGGCAGCCTTTTTTGTTTTAGTAAATAAAACTTCCACTATCAAAAACAATCGCTAATATGTGCTTCGACAGAGGGGATAGGTTACTAAAAAACAACCCCCTCCCGATTGCGAAACCTTTGGTACCACTCACTTTTGCCAGCTTCTTAAAATATTAGGGGAGCT
>JANYEX010000060.1 GCA_025359725.1 Chitinophagaceae bacterium
AGCAAAAACGAGCAAAAAAGGGAAAATATCTGTCATAAAGGCAGCAAAGTGTAACAACATGCTCGTTTTTATAAATAGTAATGGAAGGGTGTCAAATAGTTACCTGACGATATTTAATAGTAAACCGACTAATTGTAGCAATATCTGGGCTTTTTTGCATAAAGAAGGAGTAAACCGAATATGAAATACAAGTTTACCTAATCATAAAGCGACAATATGATTACATAAAATAGCCTTTTTTGACAATAAGGCAGCAATTTTAGACCTTTTTTCTTAAATGTTTATATATATTAGGTTAATTATGGTCAAAAATGAAACGGTTTTTTGATTATTCCCAAGCATTTTTATTAAAGATTTTGACAACATTGATAATGATATTTCGTTGGTATTTCTTCCATTTGAATCCAATAAATAATAAAATAGGAACACTAACATAGCTACAATAGCCCGTTATAATTCAATTGTTTTTTTAAAATTGGAGGCGAAGCACTTCTTATTAATGCCGCTAATAGACAACCTAATTGCAGGTTTAGTACACCTGTTTCAAACTAAAGAGTTTGACTTAATAATGGCTAATAGTATTTTGTAGAAGGTAGTGGTAAATTACTCTTCTAATGGATATAACCTATAAACAGCCCAATTATCAGTTTGGTAAACCATCTCTGTTACAAACTGTCCTTTGGCTTCCATTATTCCAAGGTTGTATGAATTTAATACGGTAAATGTTTTTAGTCTGTTCTCAAATTTTGCAACGCACATGTACTTAACGCCTGACATAGGATTTTCTACAATCGTTCCAAAACTTTTATTGATAGGTAGTTCTATTCCTTCTAATGATTTAAGATGGGCAACAATCTGAAAGGCAGCTGCATCATCCACCAACACCTTATTATTGATGTCTGCTATTGAGGCAATATATTGCGCAACGTCAAAATCTTCGGTGTTCCCTTTAACCTTCAACCAGTACTTATAATCCCTAATGATACCAAAGAATTTTCTTTCATCTGGGTCATCAGACTTTTTAAAATAATAAATGCCTGTAAAGACATTAAGTAGTCCAAAAATGAAGAAAATAAACCAAGTTGCTTTCTTGGTAAACTTTTTTGCAGCATAAAAAGAAAGTCCAACCAAAGCCAAGACAAGGAAAATAAGGTAGTACTCAATTAAGAAGTAGAACTGACAGTTAATGATAAGTATTGCAATCAGTATAAAAGGCGCAATAAGGGTAAACAATTCATAAAGCTTGCCCCTGAAGTAGAAAAAGGTAAGAAACAACAATGGGGTAAGGAAAAAGACATAGAACTGAAACAATATTTGCGACTGAAAAGCAGAGTTTGATCCTTTTGCCAAGTTACCTACCACCTCGCCAAATGGATGATTTCCTAAAACATGCCAATTGGCATATTGGCTATACAAGAAATAAGTAGAAGTACCTGCGTGGGTAGCGTTTAGGTAACCAAAAAGTAACAAAGCACCCAAAGGCAATAAAAACAGGATAATATATATTGCAACGGCCCTATTGGTTAATTTTCTGCGCTGTGAAGTATTGTTTATAGATTCAAAATATTGCGCAACAGGGGCTTGCTCTTTGTTTATCTTAAGCCCTTCTAAAGAAACTAATACTATAAAAGGAAAAAAAGCAAGTAGTAACCAGATAAAATTAAAGTCGCAGAAAACCAAACAAGTAAGATAGATACTTGCCATGGAAAGATAAAAAGTAGTCTGGGTTCTGTAATACCTGAACAAACTTCTAAACAAATAATAAAAGAATATTAGGATTGCCGCTACTCCCCTACCAGAAATTGCTGCATATATAAGCCCAGGATGTAGGAAAAACAATAACGAAACCAAAGGGATATATACAAAATCGGGTAGTTTGGATGTTTCCTTAAAATCCTTTAGTAAGGTGTAAAACAACATTACTGTGAAGGCAATAGAAGCCAAAATTGGGGCAAATAAATACCCAAATGGAGTAAATATTACAGAGGCCAAAAAAACTATAGTAGGGAAGGTAGTACCTAGCGTAACCAAGTTATTCTCGTTAGAATCGAATAGTATCTTTATCTTCTCAGCTATAAATACACTCTCAGGATGCTCGTAGCCAGTTCTGTGTAATACCCAAGACAAGACTAGATAAAACACTAGTAAAACTATCGCCAAAAAGCCATTAATATATTTCTCTATGAATCTATTCATTATTCAGGCGTTACTACTGCACTTGTTGAAGATAATTTACTTAGACCGTGGTTTGTTTTCTCCCAATAGAAAGGCTTTGTAATCAACTGCCATAATCCCATATAAGCAGCTCTTGAGTGCATCAACCAATAAATAGGGTTCAGTATTGCGAACAAGATTAGCTCGTAATATCGCCTTTTGAACACAGCTAGCATGTTTACATAAATCATTAATACGTTACCCGCAACGAAATTAAAGATGGAAATATACAATACCCAATCTGGGAAGATGCTACGAATAAACGCGAACTTAAATATCATGTATATAGCAAAGAATGCAAGTAGTATTGGGTATAAAAGGAACGTAAAAGATGTTCCTCCAATAAAGAAGTTGAACCCAAAGAACCCACGCCAACCTACCTGCCTGATTAACCTTGCAGGATTACGCATGTGCACAAGATATGTTTGCATGTAGCCCTTAATCCAGCGACTCCTTTGGCGTATCCAGTTAAAGAATTCATTATTTGCTTCTTCCAGTGTGGTACTGTTTACTACTCCCACCTTCAATCCACTATCAAACACCCTCAAACCTAAATCCGCATCTTCAGTTACATTAAACGGATCCCATGCACCCAGTTCAATCAATTTTGCTAGTTTAAAATGGTTAGATGTTCCACCCAAAGGAATAGGGACGTCCAATGTTTCTAATCCGCTAAGCATATAATCGAACCAATAAGAATATTCTAAGGTGAACATCCTAGTTAGAAGGTTTTCATTCTTGTTGAAATAGTTCAATGCACCTTGTAGTACCACAAACTCCTCTGGAAGCTTCCTAAACTGACAAACAACCTTTTTTAGCTGATCACTGTCTGGTACATCTTCAGCATCATAAATGGCTAAGTATTCTCCTCTAGAAAAGTAAAGCCCATAATTACAAGCCTTAGGTTTGGTCTTAGGCATGTGGAACGGAACAACTATAACTTCAAAGTTGGCAGGAAAATCCAAGTTTCTAACAGCATTTAGCGTCTTGTCATCATCCTCCTCAATCAATAGTTTTACGTCAAGCTTTGCTTTGGGATAATCAAGACTTCTAAGGTTCCAGATAAGTTTACGAATCAATTTATCTTCCTTATACACCGGTAACAAAATAGTGTAAACAGGAAGCGTCAACTCATTTACCCCCTTTATCTCACTTTTAGAAACAACAGAGTGTAGCTCTGATTTGGACCCTGTTAAAGCTAAATAAAGCTTGAACAGAATAGAAAAGAGAAAGAAAAGAGACGACAGAAGATTTATGGCAATGAAAGTGGGCTTGAAGAAAATAATGATAAAGATAAAAATCAATGCGATTGACCCAAAGATAAAATACAACTGAGCATCAGTAAACGTAATCAAAGCAGAGCTTTCTGGATGCGTTTTCATCAAACTGAAAACCGCTTCCTTTACAAAGAATCCACCTCGTAGTTTATGCCCTAACCAGGTAATGTCCAAATCGGATGCTGCTACAAGTTTGATCTTACATTTAAACTTAATAACCAGACTAGTTAACAGCTTTTCATCAAAAGGATCGGCTGCTGCAACAAGAAGCTCGCCTGTATCCAACTTCCTAAGAGGTAGATACAGAAAAGCGTTCATGTGTGATATATCACATTGATTGATATAAATTTCGTCTAATTCCTCAGTTCTTACATCAACAACTGTCTCATTGTGCTTCTCAAGAAATATTATATAATCTAGCCTTACTAAGAACCCAAAGTTTAGGGCTGCTTTGATAGGTGCATAGCTATATATCTCAGCAATATTTAACACAGCCTCCAGCTTCTCATTTGAAAATGAGTTTTCCGCTGCCATTTTATGCAAAACACACTGAGCCATAGATTTTTTTAAGCAGTAAAAGAATTATAATTCTTTAAAGGTTTCTTGAGATTCCTTAACCTTGTTACGTACAAATAAGAAAGCAAGAACAACAAGCAATAGAAGAAGCGCTAAAAGTATCCACTTGTACTTTTCGTAGAATATCTGGAATCCATTTGAATCACCACGATAACTAACAAGGTCATTATCTTCGGGAAGTTTGAAGAAGTAGTTACTCTTTCCGCTACTATTAGCAATACAAACGTTGCTTTCTATCTCAGTAAGCTGTGTACTAAAATTCTTCACAACACTCTCAAATGCAATTTTGTTAGCACTATCGCCACCCAAGGATGTGACCATTAATATGGTACTACCACGTTCTTTAAATATCTGAGCGAGACCACTATTGGAGAAGTCATTGATAGAATAAGCTAACTGTCCCTGATTATCTTTATACAACTGGAAATCCTTTGTAAAGTTTACAGGCATCTGTGTAAAGTTCTTTACAAACGGATCCATTTTGTTAAGTAACGCAATTACGTTAAACCCTTTTAAATCATCCATTGTGGTTTTATCAGCCTCAACTAATGGCGGAACAATTATCCTATTATAGTTAGCGTTGAACGGTGCATTGAGTTGATAAAACAACTCACCAATTGATGATATGATATTAGAGTTGTACAACGCAGGAGAGATAACAATCTTAGTTGGTACTTTTCTAAATTCAGCAGGGAAATTAAAGAAACTATAGAACTTATTTTCTTGTTCACCTACAAAGGTTAAAGTAGATGTCTTTACGTTAGTAAAGGCAAAAAAGTTGCTAAACCCACTTTCACAAGTTTTAGTGAAAGGGTGAAATCTGAATTCAACTTCTAAAGTATTGAACTTGCTAAGCATGTAAGGTTTTAAATCTACGTCCTCAATAAAACTTGTTCTATTTACTAGGTTAGCACTATACACTAAGTTTTGATTCAAATAGATGTTAACAAAACCCCTATCATCTTCACGAAGATTTGAGAAATAACTTTCCAAGTGGAAGGTCAATTTAGAAGGGATTGCATTAAATTCTGTCAAAGAAAAAACATACTTACTCTTAAGTGAACCTACACCTTCCATCAAAGAAGGTGTACCACCCAAACTTTCAAGCGTAGTAATAAGTGGTGACTTATTTTCAACACTAGAGTAACTAGGTACAGCCTCATCTATTAACATTTTTTCTGAGAAGGCACTATTCAATCTTTTATTACTAGTAAGGGCATTAATGGCTTTTTTGTAACCGTCTGCATCAGCACCAGTCACTACCATAATCGTCCTTAGCCCCAAGCCTGTATTTACTCTAGCCAAAGAGATTAGACCTTGACCTTTACCCATTGAAGGTATTACTTGACGAACAGAGTATGGAAGCTTATCTGCAACACCAGTAACAACACCAAAAGGAAGTGAATCGGTAGAATTGTAAACACCTGTATATATATCCTTTTGAGTTGCTTGCTTTAAGATTGTATATATAACACCGCCAGAAGTTAAATCATTTATATCTGCCCTTGAAGGTGTGTAAACAGAAGTAAACTCTTGAATCCATTCTTTCAAGCTTCTTTGGTATCCTACCACATTCTGACTAACAACACTAACGTAAGAACTATTCTTAATACTTAACCAACAAGATATGTTATCAATGTCCTTACATTGCTCCTCATGAATACTCATGGTTGCAGATATTTTCAACTTTATATATCTACCATCTGGTTGCACTTCAGTTTGATTTAGAGGTACTTCAACCCTAAACATGGTATCTGTAGGTGAAACGCTTATACGTTGTGTAAAAACGGGCAAATCCTTTACACTAATAACTAAAAAAGAAGTATTAGGGTTAAGCACTTGTGACGCAGATATATTCAAAATCAATCTGCTATTGTTTATATCATCGTCGGGTTTTACCTTTAAATAATACGTTAACGAACCATTAATGCCCCTAATAGCAGCATCTTCATAACCCATTGCTTCAAAAGAGCGAATTGATTGCGCATTCACACCAATCAACCCCAAAATAAGTACTACTGATAAAATAAACTTCAGCTTCATTTTCATTTATTTAAAAAGATTAAATTCTAATCGATAAAAGTTACCAGTACTCTCATCGCTGTTGTATGTTAATTTCCCTCCCATCTGTTCTGCCAATTTCTTTGCAATTGAAAAACCAGAAGTATTTTGATGAACAATATCTTTATTGTCTTTGGTATCATTCATATCATTAAACAATTCCTCTAACTTTTGTGACCCAAGTAATTTGCCTTTGTTAGCAATATCTGTTACAGCCTTATTATCAACCTTGTGTAAATGAATAGATAATACAGTACCACTACTTGCATACCTAATTACATTGGAAAAGAGTTTTGATAAAAGTTGGTCTAAGAATATCTTGTCCAAATGCACAATTGTGCTAGACGGGTCTATATTTAACTGCAAGTTGATTTGCTTCATCATTGCTGCGTCAGCCAAATTCATCACTGCCTGCTCAACTTCTCTACCCAAATCTATTTCAGTATAATTGTAGTCAATGTCTTTACCATCAGCTTCGGTTGATGAAGCTAGCTTCTCAGATAGATATTTTATTTTATCGTTACCAATACCAATATATCCAAGTATCTCATTTTGCTCTTCTGAAAGATTGTGGTTTGTTTGTTTCAAGAGGTCTAATGACATTTGTATTGAACCAGTAAAATTCCTAAAGTCATGAAGCATGATGTGCAGCGTGTTATACCTGTATTCACTCAACTTTGTCAACTTTTTATTGACTTCATTAATCTGGAATTGCTGTTCCATTATTTTCTCGTGTTGATCCATCAACCGATTATTCGCCATTTCGATGATAATGCTTTTCCCAATTTCTCTTTTTGTCAATTGATACCTATTGAAGCCAATCAGACAGGAAAATGTAGAGATTACAAAGAATATACCACCACCATTGGAGATTAAAACATTATACTCCTCATACTTATTAAATAACCTAAACAGTACAATTATAAGTATGTAGGAGATAGCACACTGTATTATTGAATAGAGTGGTTTCCAGAAGATTGTAACATTTAGCAAAAGAAAGAAAATTGAAAACAATAAAAAGTAAGGTAACACTGCTGAAATTGAAACCAAAGCGCAGATTGCAGAGTACAAAACCGTATTAATACCAACTACAAAGGATATGATTATTTCTGGCTCCCAGTTATTTTTCCTAAGCCCCCCATATAGATAAATACAATGGGTTAATACAGCTAACACTATCCTTACAAAGAATAATGTTACCCAATCGTTAGAGAGAAACGAATAATCCAATAGCCAAAAAAGAGGTAAAGAATAGATCAATGTCCAATGTATCACATTAGAATAATACTTTACTTTAGCCCCGAGCTCGTTAGATAGACGTTCCTGGTCTATATTTACAAAAGAAAATTTTAAATCATTCAGCATGACAGGGGTTAAAGAGACGAAATTTCAAATTTTTGTGAAAGTATATATAATTTATACAAAAATGATATTGTTGGTTTTATTTTCAATGTTTATCCATCCACTTTTTTCTAACACTGTGGATAACTGTTGTCATAGAACTACTACTAATACACAAATAATACAAAATATAGGTGCAGGAGTCAATTTATCACTCTTAGAACACACTTGGGAACCTGCTGATGAATTGTTGAAAACTGACATCACACCAAAACTTAATTTAATAAAGGAATTAGGGTTTAAGACTGTAAGATTACCTGTGGCATTCGACATGTACCTTCAACCAAACTCCTCAAATTTTCAGGTTCAGTTACTAGATAAGCTTGGAGATGCCTATAATACTTGCGAAAAACTTGGGCTAACCCTTATCATAACTTATCATTATGGAAAAATTTATTACGATAGTGATAATAGGTTTTCTGAAAGGGATAGAGTTATGTGGATGTGGAAACAAGTGCAGAATAAATTCAGAGGAATGGGCTACCAAACCCTTTTCTTTGAGTTATACAATGAACCAACCGAAGAGAGGGCTGCATACAAAGAGGATATCAATTATATAGTAAAGGGATTGCGCTGGGAAGAGAAAGACAGATTTTACATCATAGGGGGTACAAACTACAACAATGCTGATGAGCTTTTAGACTTGGGCAAACTTGATGACGATAAAATATTGTACACCATCCACTTTTATGAGCCCTACATTTTTACCCACCAAGGCGCAGAATGGGTAAAAGACCACACTTATGTTACCAACATCCCCTACCCTTATGACAAAAGAAGAATGCCTGACTTAGATAAATCTTACAAGGGTTCTAACATTGAACAAGACTATGCCAAATACCCCGCCGAAGGAACCAAAGAATATATTACGGTTAGATTAAGAAGGGTTACAGAAGAGTGCAAGAAAAGAAACATGCCACTCATTTGTACAGAATCTGGGGTTATTAACCAGGCCGACGAAAAATACCGTCGAAATTATTTAGAAGATATTACGAGTATCATGGATGAGTTAAAAATTCCCTTGGTTTTATGGGATTTAGATCAAAAGTTTAGTTTACTTATCCGTAACAAAAGACTAATTAAAGAGGTGGAACATTGGCTTGAGGGCAAACGATAACCGACTATTATTTATCCCTATCGCTTGAGTGATAAGTATCTGAAATCCTTGATTGGTATATTAAAGATGTTTCTAGGTTTACTAATTAACCTACTTACATATTCAAATAGGTTGATTGGTGTTTCTTTTAGGTATTTAGTGTAGCTAACTGGATATTTGGTATAACTTCCAACTTACTCGGATATGCTAGAAAGTTGAAACCAAATAGCAAAAGCATCTTTTAATCCTCATTTATCAAACTAAAATTATCTATTATTGTAAACATTAGGGTATTTGATTCCTTAATCATACCTGATTACATAACTACACCTAATGAGTAAACACGAGGCTTTGGCAGCGATACAAGTACCCGAATTTAGAAACTTCCTCTTTGGCAGATTCACCTTCCTAATGGCATTACGAATGCTAGGAACACTCGTTGGATGGTGGGTTTTCGAATTGACACACGAACCTTTTGCTATCGGGTTGATTGGATTGAGCGAGGTAATCCCTGCTTTGTCATTGGCGCTATATGCTGGCCACGTAATAGACGTAAGCGAAAAAAGAAAGCTAATGCTGCTTGGGGTAGCTTTCTATTTTTTAGCTGTTGTAGCACTCATCGCCCTCTCTTCCAAAATATCTTTCCAATTATTTAGTAGCCACATAATTGTGTTTCTTATTTACATCGTCATTTTCTTAACTGGCATATTGCGAGCATTTGTCAGCCCTGTTTTCAATACCATTTTACCAACTACTGTTCCTAAAGAAATATTACAAAATGCCATTACATGGAACCAAGGCTGTTACCTTTCTGCCTCTGTGATAGGTCATGCAGGTGCTGGTTTCTTAATTGCTGGGTTAGGAAACACGGGTGCATTAGTGGTAGTAGCAACATTGGCAGCCATTGGCTTTTCTTTACTTTTTAATTTACCTAAAAAGCCTTCTTTAAACCTTAATAGCGAAAAGAAAACATTTGAGAGTGTAAAAGAAGGCGTACGATTCGTATTTAAAACGAAAGAATTATTGGGTGCATTATCGCTCGATTTGTTCGCCGTTTTCTTTGGTGGTGCTGTTGCCATGATTCCTGTTTTTGCGCAGGACATTCTCAAATGTGGTCCTGTGGGTTATGGTTGGCTCAATGCAGCGTCGGATATTGGTTCAGTCACTATCATTATCACCCTTACTTTCTTTCCCATAAATGGTGAACAAGGCAAAAAACTAATGTTTGTAATTGCGGGTTTTGGCATGTGTATTATTACGTTTGCACTGTCCAAAATATTCTGGCTATCTTTCGCAGCACTAGCCATCAGCGGATTGCTCGATGGCATCAGCGTTGTTATCCGTGGTACTATCCTACAACTAAAAACGCCCGACAATATGCGCGGCAGGGTTATGAGTGTAAATTCTATGTTTATCAATAGTAGTAACGAGTTTGGTCAATTTGAAAGTGGCGTTGCTGCCAAACTGTTGGGGGTAGTCCCTTCTGTGCTTTTTGGAGGTTGTATGACGTTGTTTGTGGTTGCCACTACTTGGTTTAAAGCACCTGCCCTCAGAGACATGGAATACTAATATCAAACCAATTAAAAAATCTGTACTCACGCAAGCACCTTTAACCACAAAGATTCACTAAAAAAAAAACAGGGAACACAAAAGATTTAATTTAAATTTCAATCCTTTGTGTCAAAATAGTAATCCATAATCCTTGTGCTTCTTTGTAGAAACCTTAGTGTTCTTTATAGTAAAACATCCTGATTGGTAACATAAACCTATCCCTCAGTCTAGTAACTAACAGAACATTTACGGGTCTCCTCTATTTTTATTCTAACCAAAAAAGCCCCTGGCTCTTATACCCTTTTTGGCATAAAAAAACAATGTTATCACTCACAAACTCATTGCTTTATTAATATAAACGCTTTGCTTTAGAACAATAAGAAATAACTGTTTGACTCACTAGATAAACTTCTTTACTAACTGAAAAATGGTGCTTTGTCATTTTTTTATTACTCTTGCCATTTACGCAAACAGCATCAAACAGAAACGTGTACTATTACTCCATTGATAAAGCATCCATTGCAGAATTTAAAGACCGTGGCAGCCGATTTATCGCCTATGCCTACCCTATAAAGGAGGCAGAGGATTTTAAAAAGATTTTATTGGGATTGAAAAAAGAACACCCCAAGGCTGTACACCATTGCTTTGCCTACAGAATAGGCACCGATGGCAATACGTTTAGGGTTAATGACGATAAAGAACCAAGCGGATCGGCAGGAACCCCAATATTAAATGCGATAGATAGTCGCCAGCTTACCAACGTATTGGTAGTAGTAGTCCGCTATTTTGGAGGAACATTATTAGGAGTTTCAGGGTTGATTAATGCTTACAAATCGGCGGCGGCAATGGCGTTGCAGTTAGTGCCAGCCGTCCAATATCCCATCGAGATAAACTATCAGCTACAATTTGATTATACCCTGATGAATGAAGTAATGATGGTAGTAAAGCAATATAATTGTAGGGTAATAAAACAAGAAAGCCAGTTATTTAACCTTCTCGAAATAAGCATTCCGAAAGCTCGCCTTCAAGAAGCACTCGATAGACTAAAGGAATTACACGCTGTGGAAGTGAAGAAGCTATGAAATATGACATATAAGATACTAAATAGTAAATATAAAGTTTGAAGTTGCTAACATACTTCATTGTTCATCATGCAAATCAAGGGTTGAAAACCGAGCAAATGAAAGCTGCATTTATTCTGCCGAACACGTAAAGTAACCATCCTTTTGAGCC
>JANYEX010000065.1 GCA_025359725.1 Chitinophagaceae bacterium
AATGTAGTATGGGTTGATGCCAAATTTCCTTGCACCAAAAAGACTGTTGTTATTACGGGTTTAGTACCAGAAACCTACACTTGGTTTAAGGTAGCGGGCATAAGCGGCTTGGGACAAGGAGAATGGAGTGATCCTGTAAGAGTAGAATCGAAATAGGAGGTAATAACTATGAAATATGAGTTATGAGTGCTTAGTGAGGATATAAAACGTAAAAATTGGTAGGAACGTGAATCGCTATTTTGGTTGCTTACTTACGATTACCGTTCCTACCGATTCACGAAAATAAAGGAGCCCTTGAAGTTAATTCATCAAGGGCTTCTTCTTTAAACTCATCTTTCATAGTTCATAGTTCGTATTTTGAATAGTAACGCCATTGAAGTTAATCCTTCAGTGGCGTTTTTGTTTAAATATAGTTTTAATGTGGCAATAAACTTATTGCCTTATCTAGTTGTGGGTCATCAACTTTATTGTTTGCTAAAAACAATTGTGATGGGGTTACTTTAACATCGTAATCAGGCGGAAATCCTCTTCCCTCGTAAATCTTTCCATTTATGTATTTAAACATACATGAGGATGTATAGACTTGACCATAATAATAGGGTGTGCCTGTTTCGATAGCATTTTGATAATTTCCAAAATTAAAAGACCCTGTATTGTAATCTTGATTTTGAGTCAATGGGCCATTCGCCCCCCAAGTGGTATCTCCAACAAAAATAGTGGTAGGCAATGTTTTTAAAGACATAGTAGTTAACTCGGACATGCTTGCCGACAATCCATCTGCCAATACAACTATTGGCTTGGTAAAAGGTGTTACAGGTGGAAGCCCATATTTTTGTGCAGTGCCAGCAGCCCAAGGAGAAACAATCGCATCAGCCCAAGGTGTGTAATCCAATCTTCCATTACCATTCTTACTCCTTGTATAGCCTACTTTTATCTGATTAGAGATAAGCCTTCCGACAAGAAAATTTAAATCGGCAGTTTCCCCTCCCCCATTTCCTCGCACATCTATGATTACTCCTGATAGATTAGGATTGTTTAATTGATTTAAGAAATTTAATATGGCAGCTTGTGCCTGAAAAGAAGCACTATCAGCATCAGACAATATTGATAATAAAGAAAACCCACTAAAAGTGAAATAAAGGATGTTAGTATTAGTAATATAGCCCGACACTGCATAAAATTCACTCGGCTTTAAATATTGCTTATAAGGTAGGATAGATGACAACCCAGAATCAATACCAATAACCCTATTTGCTAAACTTAAATATTTTGGCTGTGTATCCACAGCTAGCGTGTAGTAGTTATTTGTGGTATAATCAGGATAAAGTTGAGTATCAGAAAATAAATTCGCGATAAATTGTGGATTATTCCATTTCCTATCCAAAGCAGGATCGATGGTGTAACCAGAATAATTTAATGATAGTGTATAATGCGAATCAGTCAATCCCTTAGTCATACGATAAAAATAAACCGCAGCTAAGTAACTAATCGAATCATTACTTATTGTAGAATCATAATCTAATGCAGCAAACTTTGGCGCATAAATAGTGTGCATCCTATCCCAGTTTGTAGAATCTACACTCCAGAACACATAAGTTTTATTCATATTGTTCCAAAAGTCTTCAAATATTTGAGAATAGGATATTGTATATGAAGTTCCAATCTGGTTAGAACTAGATACCTCTTTGTGACATGAGGATAATGTAGTAACCAAAGCAACCAATAGCGCAACGCTGGTTCCGCTAAAGAATATATTTTTTATTAGTTTGTTCATGCTTAATTAATTGATGTTGTTATGAATTATTCTGATTACTTTTTTATGTTTACAATGAAAACTAGGGCTATATAAAAAGCCAACAGAAAGGCTACCTGTTTCGTTGTATTTGGGCACTCCACCTTGCTGATATTTTTTCTGTAAATCAGTTAGCCCATCATAATACTTAAATTCAGTAAAAACTTTACACTTGCTACAAGCTTGATAACTAATACCTAATCCTGCCGTTAAGCCAAGTTCTAAACGATTATCAGTTGTGCTATTGAATTGATATTTCTCATCATATCTATAGGGCGTGGAGTAATCGAATACTGTAACTGCGTAATAAGGATAATTCGAACCAAATGGCTGATCGTTCAAGGCATTTGCAAACGCACCCTTTATATGGCTAGAAGCCCAATAAGCAACGTAACCACCTAAGTCTAAATACCCTTTTAGTTTGTTACCGCCAAAAGAAAACTGTGCTGTAAGGGGAACCTGAAAATAATTGTTCTTAGTTAGTTGATAAACGCCAGCATAAAATCCTGTACGCTGCATCTGGTAGTTCTTTTGTATTAAACCCGGTGCTGCTTCTAAAGCAAACCAGTCGTTTACTTTATATTGTATAGGGATGGCAATATTAAAACCATTGATAGGTACATACTCTGCAGAAACAAGATTAGAGATATTTGTGATGAGATAATTCTGGTTTCCGCCTGCTTCTAACCCAATATAAAGCTGAGCCTTGCTACCATACGATGCGAGTATCAAGGACATTAGACCCAGGTATCGGAATAACTTTTTACTAATTACCATTATGCTATTTTTAAATGAATAATTCACAATTATACAACAATCTATCTTTCAAATTGCTTTTGTACAATTCCGATTACCATATTTAGGCAAAATGGTTGTTTATTCCTTTAAAAATACCTAAGCAAGCCATGCTTTTATCATTCTATCCTTCCCCTGAAAGTCTTTTCTTAATTCTGTTTTAAAACCATGATTGTTAAACAAGGCTACTGTCTCTTTACCGAGTGCCTCGTTAATCTCTACATATACTTTACCATTGGCTTCTAGGTGTTTTGTAGCAAATAAGGCTATCTTGTTATAGAAAAGAAGAGGATCGTTGTTGGATACAAATAAAGCAATAGCAGGCTCGTGGTCTAATACGTTTTTATGCATGGTAGCCTTTTCCATTTCTTTTACATAAGGTGGATTACTTACTATTACATCGTACATCCCCATCTTTTCCCATTTACTTTCGTTGAGAATATCAATTTGTTTAAAACCAATATTCGCTCTATAAGTATCTGAGTTCTTTTTAGCTACTTCCAATGCTTTTTCGCTAATATCTATCCCCGTTAACTCTAGCCTGAATAGTTTCTTTTTTAATGCTAGCGGAATACAACCACTGCCAGTACCTATATCCAATACCTTCAAAGGGGCGGCATTATCTATTAGTGATGCAGAATCTTTTACAATCCAATCTACCAATTCGTCTGTTTCTGGACGAGGAATAAGCACACTTTCGTTTATAAAAAGTCTCAATCCACCAAACCATGCCTCACTAAGAATATATTGTATAGGGCGACTTTGCAATAGTTCTACCACAATCTCCTCTAGCCTGGTATTCTCTTCTGGTTTAAAAGAATTAAATTGATTAGCAATACGATCGGCCTTTGTTCTGTGGGTTACGTGTTCAAAAGCAATATCTAAGATGGCTGACACTTCTCTTTGATCGTACACTTCGAGAAGTTGTTTTGAATACTTTAAATTGAATGCATAAATTGACATTTTGCAATAATAGTGAAGATATTGTGGGGAGGGCTATTATGTTTTTAAGTTGTGCTGTTAAAAAAGACGCTAAAGCCTTCCCCAATCTGTCAAGTATCTATATACAGTCTTTTTGTCTCAGTAAATAATTTCATTCCATTAACCTATCAAAGAAAACTAATTGTATAATAAGTAAGTTTGCAACTTAGTTAAACATAAATGATGCATAGTATTACAAACATTACAGCACATGAAATATACATGAAACGTTGCCTTCAACTGGCACTACTCGGTGCGGGTAATGTAGCACCCAACCCAATGGTGGGTAGTGTACTTATGTATGAAAACAGGATTATAGGCGAAGGATACCACGAAGTTTACGGACAAGCACATGCAGAGGTTAACTGTATAGCAAGTGTGGCAGAGGGCGATAAACACCTTATTAATAAATCAACCCTTTATGTAAGCCTAGAGCCTTGCGTGCATTATGGGAAGACGCCACCTTGTGCCGACCTGATTATCAAGTACAATATTCCTAGAGTTGTTATTGGATGTAGAGATTCATATAAAGCAGTAGATGGCAAGGGAATAGAAAAGCTACAGAATACTGGGATTGAAGTAATAACAGGCATTTTAGAGCAGGAGGCTAGGGAATTAAATAAAAGATTCTTTACATTCCATGAATATAAACGTCCTTATATCATTTTAAAATGGGCAGAAACAGCTAATCACTTTATTGGCAATAAGACTAATGAAAGGCTTCTTATTAGTAATGAATCAACCAATAGACTTGTGCATAAATGGCGTAGTGAAGAAGCGGCAATATTGGTGGGAACTAGTACGGCTCTATTAGACAACCCTTCTTTATCTAATAGGCTATGGACAGGTAAACAACCTATTCGGTTAGTCATTGACAGAGAATTAAAGTTGCCCGAGTCTTTACATTTATTTGATAAGCAACAATCAACTATTATATTTAATTATTTGAAAAACAATAAAGAAAATAACCTGATCCATCATCAAATAGAAAAAAAAAAAGACTTACTATCTCAAATAATGGATGCTTGCTACCAATTAAACATTCAAAGTATCTTGGTGGAAGGTGGGCAAAAAACTTTACAATCCTTCATTGATAGTAATCTGTGGGATGAAGCACGTATCATTACCAATACAACACTTTCTGTAGCGGATGGCATCTCCTCTCCTATTTTATACAATGCTAAGTTAGATAAGTCCATCGCTCTTGGCGATGATAGGATTGATACTTACAAGGTGTTATAAATAACCATTTCTTTCATCTTAATCCTTTAATCATTGTTATAAATAGCAGCTACCAATTACCACTAGGTTCTTTTCCATTTACTTTGCAGCATATATTATTCTTAATGAGATTATTGGCAATACGTTTTCGTTGTATATCATTTATTCTATCACTTGCATTGGTTCATACCATTACATTTTCTCAATACAATAATGGCTCACAAGCAACAGAGGGATACAGTAATCAGGGGCAGCCAATCAAAAAGCAAAATAACCGAGATTCTTTACAGCATCGGGATAGATATGCGGACTCTATTACTATCTTTTATCGCTATTACGATTCTACTAGAACGCGCTCCATAGATTCTTCTATCAATGATTTTACCAAGCGTTTTACTGTTCCATATACTTATGATCATCTGGGGAATTTAGGAACTGCTGCTAGGTCGCTACTCTTCAATCCAATATTAAAATCTGGTTTGGATGCTGGGTTTCATCAGTATGATGTTTATAAATACACCGTAGAGAATACTAAATTATTTCAAACTACAAGACCCTTTACCGAGCTTGGTTATCTACTAGGTAGCAAAAGCGAACAGTTGATTGACTTCATCCATACCCAAAACAAAAAGGATAGGTTCAACTTTTCTGTTGAATATAGGTTCATCAATGCCCCCGGTATCTATCGTACACAGAATAGTAGTCATAACAACTTTAGACTTACTACCCATTACCAAACCCCAAACAAAAGATACGAGTGCTTCTTTATTTACTTATCCAACAAACATGCTAGTTCCGAGAACGGCGGATTACAATCAAAGGGTGAGTTGGATAGTCTTACTGGAACACTCAACGACCCCTACGAATTAAATACCAAGCTAGGCAGCCCTACTTTATATACCCCCAATCCTTTCAATACTACCGTTAATACAGGTAATATTTATAAGGAAAGTAACTTGCTGTATAGGCAACAATACGATCTTGGCACAAAAGATTCTATTGTTACAGACTCTAGTATTATTCGTTTGTTCTATCCGCGTTTCAGGCTGCAACACACGATACAGTATGGCACCAACGATTATCGCTTTTTGGATAATAACATCGCCGCAGATTCAGCCAATTATGTAAAATACTTCAATTATCATCCCACAACAGATACACTATTATTCCATGAACATTGGACAAAAATTAGTAATGAGTTTAGCATTATCTCCTTCCCTGATAAAAACAACCAAAGTCAGTACGCAAAACTTGGGGCAATTATCCAAAATATGAAATTGGTTGCCAATGACGTTACCTCCCATAACTTCTATGATATATCTGCTATTGGCGAATATAGAAATCGTACAAGAAACAAACTGTGGGACGTAATAGCAAACGGTCAGTTGTACTTAAATGGGCTAAATGCTGGCGATTATCAAGCTTATGTAAGCCTCAAAAGACAGTTAAGTAAACGCTTAGGAAGCTTACAAATTGGCTTTCAGAATGTAAACAGAACGCCTTCATTTATCTACAATAGCGAGACTGCTTTTCCGATACAGCAACATTCATCTTTTACTAAGGAAAATACTACACACCTATTTGCTACTTATGACAACGCTAAAGCAGGGATAAAACTAAGCGGTGACTATTATTTAGTTAATAATTATGCCTACAGTGATAGCTTTTTTAGCGTAAAACAAGATGCCTCGTTGTTTAACGTGTTGCATGTTTATGTCGAAAAGGTATTTAAATTAGCCCCTCATTGGAATTATTACATTGAGATTCATTTGCAACAGGCTACAGGAAATGCCCCCATCAATATCCCACAATTTATTACTAGGCAAAGGATAGCTTATGAGGGCAATTTCTACACCAATCTTTTCCTGTCAACTGGTTTCGAGGCAAGATATACTAGCAATTATAGTTCTCCAAACTACTCTCCTATTACGGGTCAATTCTTCTATCAAAATACGACAACACTAACTAATAGACCAGATATAAACTTCTTCTTCCACTTTAGAATAAAGAGTTTTAAGGCTTTCGCCCGATTAGAAAATATCAATACCCTTAACCTCAAACAAGGTTTTGTCTTTAATCATTACAATTTCAAACTAGCAGATTATCCCGGTGTTGGTGCTTGGTTCAGGTTAGGTATATGGTGGAACTTTGTTAATTAGCTTGATTATTAATTGAGGTCAAGTTGCTTTACGCCTTACAAAGACGGGACAACCAGAGCTAAATCAAAGATATACTCATCAAACACCTAAATCCGGGATTATCAAAACTGTGGCATTATTTTATTAATTCTATTTCATATTTTTCAGAATCATTTTGGAGTATCAATCTATAAACACCTCTAGAGATTGTATTAGTCAAATTAATCGCTTGCGATTGACTACTGTTGGTAATACTGATAGTAGCTTTCATAACATTCCTTCCCAAATTATCTATCAACAGTAAGTTATACTTCCCTAGGATTAAGTTATTTGTTCGCAAAATTACCTGATTGTTTGTTACAGGGTTAGGATAAACAGCAATAGTTGTTTGCGGCGAGTGGTTAGTGGTTAGTTTAGCAATGTTGCTGTATGTATAGCTTCCATCGTTGTTTATTACTTTCAACCGATAATAATTATCCCCTTCCAATGGATTGTTATCAACGAAAGAATACTTAGCCTCACTTTTATTATCAGCAACTAAAGTATCCAAAGTGTGATAGTTGCTGCCATCGATGCTTTTTTCAACGATATAATCTTTCATGTTTGTTTCATTCCTTGCATCCCAAGTTAATAAGACAGTTTTATTGATTATTTTACCTAATAAACTAACCTTCACAGGCAAAGTAATAGGGGCACTCGTTAAAACGATATTTGTCCTACCTGTGCTATCCATTACAAAATTCACATACTTGGTAGTGCCATTGTTCATAACGGTTAGGGTATCGTGTGAAGGATTCCAGATGGTTACAGGCAGGGTTGTTCCTTGTTTGTATGGGAAAAGCATTATCTTAAATTGTGGTGCAACGCTGTTGCTTTCAACGACCAACCTAAGGGAATAAGTAGATTTTATTGTTACCCCAGTATCTTGCAACAAAGAATCTATCCTTGCAGGGAAGGATACTGCACCTATGTTACTCAATACCCTCACCAACAACCGCCTATTGCCATTAGTGCAAGTTTCTTTTAAGATGAAATCGTTCCTGTAAAAACTATTGAGAGTATCCACTACTACGGAATCCTTTACCAAGTCTACTGCCAATTGAGCCAACCATTTATAGTTATTGATGCCATTGTTTTTCTGCACATCATCGGCTATCAATACATAAGGCAAGGAATCCTGCACCAAAGAAACCGTGCGTATTACTTTTTGCACAGTGTCAAAAGGTTCTTTCACCCAGTTGTTTAATACGTTTGGCGCATCCCAATTTGGATAATTAGAAAAAGAGATGTTGTAATAACTCTTGCTTACAGGCTTGTACAGGAAACTATTCCTTGTTTCGGTGATGGCGGGGTAACCAGACTTATAAGCTTCCCAAGTCCAATTGTAGGCAGTGGTGGCATCACCAGCCACTGTGGTCATTGCAGATGAATCGTTGAAATAAACAATTCTGCCGGGTACTTTTGTGCCCTCGCTTGTACCTTTTCCGTTAATCAGTACACAAGTACTGGCATCGGTTTTGTCACTCCAGGGGGCATTGGAATTAGCGTTAGTACCCACTTTAGGCAGCCAAGCCCTACCCAATGCACTCAGCATAATATCGTTCTTATTACCATAAGAATGACCACCTAAGTCTTGTCTATTATGATACCAAAGGGTAAGGGCAGACGTATCGAAACCACTACGCATAACAACCAAGCCACCCAAAGAATCAAAGTAAACCTTGCTTCCTCCATTTGCAACCTCAGCATGTTGTGCAAAAGGAATATTCAAGTAATTGGCAGGATAAATAGCCGCAAATAAATCGCTCCAGAAAGGTGAAAGACCAGATAGGTTCTGATAGCCATAATAGCCATCATTTGCCTTTTGGTCGCTTGCAAACTGTTTGATATAGTTCTTCCAAACAAAATCTACTGCAGTATCATTAGGAAATATCAATTTAAGTGGCACCATGTCCACAGCCTTTAAACGCCAGTCGCCATAAGCAGAAGTTGTAGCAATATCCGAACCTTTATTGTAAAAGCCCCCTAAAAGATCTGTACCTACAAATGAATATCCGAAAGGTTGGGTGATTGCTGGCAAATACTTATGTGCAAAAGCCCTGACGTGCGGATGTGCAAGTAAGCTTAACCCACGTCTTGCCATCGCATACAATACACGAGCGTCCAGTTCGTTTTTACCCAACCCTTCATAAGGCTGCCCCGTTGGATAAACACCATAAGTCAAGAAGTTCCATTGGGCACGGGCATAGGTGATGGTACGTGTGGCATTTGCACCTGGCTCGCCCTCTATTGCAATATCATTCAACGCTTGATTACCCCATGTTGCCCAATTGGAAGTACATGCAAAAGAAGTCCAATTCAATCCATAATAATCAGAACCGCCTGGGTAAACCCAAGCGTGTGCCTGTAATTTAGCCATTGCCGCCCTATATTCATTCCTTGTACTATCGGGGATTAGTGGATAGGCAAAGTCATATATTAGACCCATGTTTTCTCCAAGATTTATGCCTGTGGCTGTATCATTTAATATTAAATATGCCCAATAATAAATTGCCTTTCCAAGATTTTGTGCACGGGCATCATAACTTGTTTTTGTAACAGAATCGATTGTACCTTTGAATAACCAACACTCAAATGCTTCTAAAGCAACAAAAACAGAAAGATCAGTCGCACCAGTAGTGATAAACTTGAGGGAAGAATGCTTTTGCGCAATCAAAGAATCATACCCAACTTTTTGATTCGATTTTATTTCATTTGCAGACTCGTAAGGCAAGCCTATATAAGGTTTGCCAAGTGAATCAACCGCATAAGATGCCTTTTGATTGTATGCCTTACTACCAAGTTGCAGCAGTACCGTGAATGCATGAATCTTGGCAGCTATTGCCTTGCCAGAAGCGGTGTTTTGCAAACGCCATTTAATAGCAGTGGAATCTTCTGGGTTGCAGAATACCCGTGGATGCACCCCAATAGGTGGCGCATGTTTTACAAACTGCATCCCTGTTGTATCTAACACTACTGTGTCTGGTCCCAATCCATAATTGTTATTGTCACTATGGTTGTAGGCAGCCCATTTATAAGTATATCCTCCTTGTAAAGAATCGGCTTGCGTTGTAACACTATCAATTGTTGACCAAGCAGACAATGATAAAGGATGGGTAGTATCTTCAAACTGAAAACGATAAGCATACATCATATTCGGTTGTAAGGCAGTATCCGTAAATATTGTTGAACTAATCCAACCGCTATTGATAGTATCCCCAGGAACTATACGCTGAAAATTGAAACGGATATTTTGGTTTGAATCAGGAACCATTGCAGACATGGTTACCGTATTATTGCCCGAATATTGTGGTACAAAATTCCATTGAGCAGTATCAGTATGAGGTGTGCTAGCTAGTACATTACTAAAACTATCACTTACAAAACCTGAAGCCGTTATTACCTTTACGCCGAAGTAATAGGTTATGCCATTGGTGAGGCTATACAACACATCTTTCAAAGTATTAGCACTATGAATAGTATCGACTATTTGAAGGTTATTGATTGATGTACCTTTAAAAATAAGATAAGCTGCTGGGGTATAATGTAGATTATTGGTAGTCCATTGCAAAATAGCATAACCATTGCCAGCAGAAACAGGTAGTAATATTGGCGAGGCAATAGCTAAGATTGGAGAAACAAATGGAGAATAGTTTTTTAATGAATCAATTGATGTTCCTTTTGGAGCATAGAGAATAGTGTAAAATCCATTTGTTATATTATTTGCATCTAGTGAAAACGAAAAAGTAACAGAATCGGACAAAAAAGCATTTGTCACAGGGACGATTGAGTTGCTGCCTGTTTGAAAACTACCGTCTGTTGAATTAGACAAAAGATAAAATGTGTTTGCACTGGTATCAGGTACGGCATTACCTGCTAAATTGAATTTAAAATATAAATTCACACTTCCACCAATACCAGCCGCATCTGTCTTACTGATATACCAAGCCCTGTTCCAAGCTATGTACCCGTTACCTACATTAGTGTTTAAGCCTGTGCCTTTATTATCAGCGGCCACCAAATAGTTACCCGTTTGGGATACAAAACCACTGGTAGGATTTCCATTTGAAAAGCCAAGACCATTGGTACTATTTGTTGTAAGCATAGTATCTGCACTGCCGTTGCTACCAATACCCAACAAATTATTACTAAAAGTAGTATCAGATGGATTGTACAATGCCAATACACTAGCAGGAAGGTATTGCGTGGTATGCCATTTCCAAGCAAGGTACATCTCAACTAATTTCCTAGCAAGATTGGTGAGGGGTTGCCCAGTTAATATTGTTTCATTAATACCCCAATGAACGTTGGTGTAGTTCCCAGAGCGGTTTCCTAAAGTTACTGGATTTGTATAGGAAGTGTAATTTCCACTAGCTCTAGTGATTTTATTGTTGGCATCGAATGCTATTGTAGCAATACCGTTTACCGAGGGAACATAATCTTCCAAGATACTACTCCTACCCCGCAAATCTGGTATTGCTTTATTGCCTAACCCTAAAGTCGAAGTAGAGGAATTTATCATAAACCCTATCCTGTAAGCGGAATCACTGGGAATATACTTAACACTTACAGACGGAGTGTTCGAATTACCCTGACTACGACTATAAGTTCCGTATCTGTAGTCAATTACAGCAGTGGGTGCATCAGGATATACGTAAACCATTTGGGCTAGGTAATAACCATTTGTTGGATTCAAAAGTGCATTATTGGCAATATCCACTCCTTTTACACCATTAAAGTCAACAATATTATGCCCATTGAGGGTAGAAAGTAATGGCATCCTACCTTTTATTGTTTGTGAAGCAGACAAATTATTGACCTTATCCTTCCAAGTGCTGACACTATCAATAGATTTAATAAAAGTAGTCGTGTCTGATGCATCAAACCACAGATTTAATTGACTCTTGGCAAGCCCTCCAGGATAATAAGCTTGAGAAAAAACTTTTCCTAACAATAAAAACATCAATAACAAACAACAGGAAAATTTAATAAAACTATTCAGGAATTTCATATTTGCATCGTTTAGTAAAAAGTTGTTAAACTAATTTTATTTAAATTGTAAAAATAACACTTGCAAGATTGAATGTTATACCAAAAGTCCCAATCATCCGTTCTAATTGACCAAAACAGAGTACTTACTTAATTAGCAATAAAATACACCAATTCGGAAACAAACATTACGATAGCATAGCTGCTACACAGCCTAGGGTTTGTAAACACTGCACTAAAAAACTTGTAAAACAGACATTATACAAGTTAGATTACATTTTACGCTAAAGTAGAAAGAGATTTCGATGCACTATAATTGAGATAAAGGAACTATCGCAAGGTGTTGGAAAGGTATATACATACATGTAACAGAGCGTAAAATACAGCGTCCGTCTGGCTTTAAAATGCAGCAGGATGCGTATAGTGGAAAAAAAGATGCGTAGTGCCAAGAATGCCATTACTGGTACTAAAAGGAATAGGATAGTTTACTTGAGCAAGACTTACGAGGGCAGCGTACACGACAAACGGATTATAGATAAAGAGAAATGGCAGTTTCCTGAAGGAATCAAAGTCCTGAGTTTCTGTGTGATGGATTTCCTGCGTTTAGTAGTAAGGCAACTAGTACGCTTCAGAGTTTAATTTCTGAGGATGTTACCATTATGCTTACAACGTCACACAAATCAAAGTTTACCATTGATGAATGGAAAAGCATTTTCAAGAATAGAGGCATTAACATTGAAAAGATAAAATCACTTCCCAAAAACTTTAATAATCTTAGTAGGAAAGATGAAATTATCAATTGGTTCAATGTCAATAATGTCGATGAAGATTTTGTCATTATTGATAATGATAAGTCCTTAGATGAACTTCCTAATTTCTTAAAAGAGAATTTGGTACAAACAAGTCCTTGTATTGGTCTGACAGAACAGCATTTAGAGGCTTTAAAATCTATCTCACTTAAAAGTTTACAACCTGTACAGAAAACTTTAAATTGTATAACACCTCACTCTTCAAACAGTGGGGTGTTTCATTTTAATAGTAGCCAACGAATGAGTGTTTGGGAACGTCAGTCCCCGCCTTTTCCATTAGCCCAAAGTGGTCTTGATGAGGATGCGAAATTAACAATGCATCTACCTTAATATTAGCATAATCAATATTCGGGTTCTTGTTATCAAGTGGTGCTCCAAGGTCAACCCAAAGGATTTTACCATTGTCTGCCTTCAACTCAACACAAGTTCCGCCAATTTCTTTTGTACCAGATATATTTTTGCTTTCATATTGTCGTGTTGTTAGCCTGTTCAGCCCTTATTCGTCTTCCATCGCCGTTGTTGTGTGTTCTTCACCAACAACAAACAATAGAATGATTATTTTATTAATTATATCTCCCCTATATAGTTGTTGGTCATCAACAATCAACAACGGCGAGTATCCTACAAATATCCATACAATCCGCTTATCAAATCTCAATAAATTAATAAATCCCGTACTCATTGGTCTTAAATCAGTCAATTATTATCTGGCTACACCCTAAATAGTTTTAATATAAGCACTTCTCTATCCTACACACATGAATTAACGTTAATATAGGTGTGTAGGATACAGATGTGTATATATTGGCAGTAATATGTGTGTGTAGGATACAGACACTCCTATATTAACGTTCATTCATGTGTGTAGGATACAGATGTGTACATATTGGCAGTAATATATGTGTGTAGGATACAGACATGCGTATATTAACGTTAATTCATGTGTGTAGGATAGAGAAGTGCTTATATGAAGACAAAATGGCGTTTTATTTTGCGAAATAATGTTTATTTTTCTTTATTGATTGAAATACCAAGTATTGTACTTTTAAATGCCTACTTTAACCATATCAAATTATCTAGATAAGCACGAAACGTTTCACTTTTTTATACTCAAGTCTATATGTCCTTAAAGTGAAGCGTTTTTTCTTCCTATTTTCTGTTCTATATGCCTAATGTGCCTATGTGGTAGAAAAAAGGCGTTGCTTTGGATGTTGATAAATGTGCGTAAGGTCAGTTATTTCACTCGCAAAAGTCTTCCGTAGGATGGCAGGCAAATGAAAACTTTTCATGCACCCAAAAATGCAGTTGCTATCTAGATGATAAACGATTCCAATTGCCTGCTATCATTTCTCTATATTTGCGCCCACAAAAATGGATTAATAATGTATAGAACGCATACCTGTGGCGAATTGAGGATAGATAAAAAGAATGAGACCGTAACCCTTGCCGGTTGGGTGCAGACGGTAAGAAAGTTTGGTAGTATCACCTTCGTTGATTTGAGAGATAGATACGGTATTACCCAATTGTTGTTTAATGAATCATTGAATGGTTTATTGGATGCAAATCCTTTGGGGAGAGAATTCGTTTTGCAAGCAACAGGCAAGATAAATGAGCGTAGCAACAAGAACCCAAACATACCTACTGGCGAAATAGAATTGGCTGTTACAGAATTTAAGGTATTGAATAAGAGTGCGGTTCCTCCGTTTACCATTCAGGATGATACGGATGGCGGTGATGATTTGAGGATGAAATACCGTTACTTGGATTTAAGACGCAATGCCGTAAAGCGTAACCTAGAGTTGCGTTATGCAGTAAACAGAAGTACAAGGAATTATCTTCATGAGAATGGTTTCATGGACATAGAAACGCCTTTCTTGATTAAATCTACCCCAGAAGGCGCAAGAGATTTTGTAGTGCCTAGCCGCATGAATGGTGGGCAGTTTTATGCGTTGCCACAGAGTCCGCAAACATTTAAGCAACTGTTGATGGTGAGTGGTTACGACCGTTACTATCAGATTGTAAAGTGTTTTAGGGATGAGGATTTGCGTGCAGACCGTCAACCAGAGTTTACGCAGATAGATTGCGAGATGGCGTTTGTGGAGCAAGAAGACATCCTGCAAATGTTTGAAGGATTGGTGAAGAGGATATTCAAGGATGTAAAAGATATAGATTATACGGAGGTGGTAAAGCGCATTACTTGGGAAGAAGCCATGTGGAATTACGGTAACGATAAACCAGATATTCGTTTTGGTTTGGAGATTGCCAACCTAAAGTTTCCTAAGCATGCTTTCCCTACCAGAGAAGCAGTAACCCCTAACCCTAACAAGGCAGGCAATGCAGAACATGCAGCTTTGGAAGGTGAGTTTGCTGTATTTAACGATGCCGAAACCGTATTGGCAATTGCTATCCCTGGTTGTAGTGAATATACCCGCAAACAAACAGACGAGTTAGTTGAATGGGTGAAGCGTCCGCAGATAGGCATGAAGGGATTGGTGTTTATTAAGTGCAATGCCGATGGAACATACAAGAGTAGTGTAGATAAATTCTATTCAGAAGATAAATTGAATGCTATTGCTGAAGCAACCAATGCTAAAGCGGGTGATTTGATATTACTATTGGCTGGTGCAGAAGAACGTACCCGCAAAGCCACCAGCGATTTGCGTATGGAAATGGCAACACGCTTGGGCTTGCGTAAGAATACTGAGTTTAAGTTGCTGTGGGTACTAGACTTTCCTTTGTTTGAATATGCCGAAGAAGAGAACAGATGGGTAGCAAGGCACCATCCATTTACTTCACCAAAGCCAGATCATATTGAGGTGATGATAAATAACAATCCGGTTATTGAAGATGCCGCTAAATATTTGGAACATCCTTACAGTAGTATCAAGGCGAATGCGTATGATATGGTGTTGAACGGTAATGAAATAGGTGGTGGTAGCATCCGTATCTTCCAAAGGGGATTACAAGAAAAGATGTTTGCTGCCCTTGGTATGACAGAAGAAGAAGCTTACCATAAGTTTGGATTCTTGTTGGGGGCTTTTGAATATGGTGCACCTCCTCACGGTGGTTTAGCTTTTGGTTTCGATAGATTATGTGCTATCCTTGGTGGTAGCGAAAGCATCCGTGACTTCATCGCATTCCCTAAAAACAATAGTGGCCGCGATGTAATGCTTGATGCGCCAAGTACCATAGATGATAAACAATTGAAAGAATTACAGATTAAATTGAACTTGAATTTATAGTAATCTATGCAAGTTCTGAGATAAAAGGGTGATGATCTTTAATAAGGCTATCACCCTTTTTAATTAATTCAAAATATTGAAATATAACGTTTAACTTAATCGAAAATAATAATAGAAATTGTTATGAATACAATAGAAAAGAAACAGGCATTACTTCAAACATTA
>JANYEX010000070.1 GCA_025359725.1 Chitinophagaceae bacterium
GAACCGCTGCTGAATAAAGTTATGAAAATGATGTTAAGAACTAATGCCCAATGTTGCTTGTTCTGCCCGAACTAAAGCTGGGATATGTACCGCTGCTGATTGTACGAATGTCATGCCCAACTATTACAAAACCCCATGTTAGCCGAAGCCCTTTTTTATTCCCTGCAAGTCATAATAAAAAGATTTTTAAATTACAACTATTTCTGCTTGTATGTCAATCCTAAAAGTAGTTCTGTGATAAAATGCTTTATTAAACTCATTGTCAATTACCACAAATTTGTCTCGCTTTTTATTACAAGCAAATACTTTTCTTTTTTTATACTGACTAATATTATGAATACTCAATAAAAAATCAATTGTGGAATCTAATTGGTCAATCGCATGAGACTGCCATGGTGGTAGTTGATTTTTTAATTCTACTAAGTATAAATGATTTTCAGTTGTAAGCATTCCATCACATCTCCCTCTATTTGGATATTCATGGTCATGTATAACACATTTGTCCACAGCAGTGAACGTAATGTCTAAGTTGTTTTCATTTTTTACCTCTGCAATCCAATTCTCAGGGTTTGCTGTATCGGGATATGCTTTTGTACCATCTTCATTATCGCATAAACCAAATGTATCAATAGATATTGGCGGATTTTGACAATCTGCTCTGAAAAAATTTAAACTCATAATTCTTGCTCAATCTCTAAAAGGTTATCAAACATTACATTCCCGTGTCGTAATGATTCATTCAAATAGTTTTTGTCCGAAGGAATGCCTTCAGGATTAGGCAACTTTATAATAGTTCCATCGGCTTCGTTTAATTGATAAATAACTACTTCAGTTGCGGAAATAAGAGATTTTCTGGAAATTATCTGTTCCATTTTTTCATTAAGTAGCACAGAGTTTATATTTCCATTAATCTTTCTTTTAAGAAATTCAGCTTGTACTGCGATACTTATATAATTTACTAAATACGGACTATGTGTTGTCATAATCAATTTATTGCCTGTATTCATATTGTTGAATTCAAACAACTTTTTGAGCATTTCCCATTGTGAGGAAGGGAATAGATTTTGTTCAGGTTCTTCAACAATGTTAATAAAAGCACTTTTATTAAATTTTTTTGAAAGGGCTGATATAGCAACTCTTTTTTGTTCATCAGTTAAATTATTGTCGGACCCAATCGCTTCGGCATTTTTTCTAAACCTTTCTATCTCATCACTACTAACACCCTCTTTATTATCGCTTTGACGTTTAACAGAATTAGATAGAAACCACGAAACTAAAAACATGGGAACAAGTGATTGAAATCCACTTGATGCCTCGGTGAGTTTCAATTTATACTCTTTTCCCTTTAAATTAACAGTATCGTTAAGCTTATCATATTCCACGATAACATCATTTACTGGAAGTTTAATCATTCCTTTTAGTTCATTTTTAGCATTGTCAAACTCTGTTACAAATTCAACAAGCGAATCCGAAGTTAATTTTAAAGCTTTGACTTTTTTTACATTTGCAATAAAATTTCTTTCTGCTGGAACATACATTATTTGAGGTAGTGGATAGTTTCCATTATTTGCTTCTACCACGGAGAAATTGCCATTTTCATATTTGAAATAGTATGAATTTCCTTTGTATTCAATTAGAGATTTATCTGTTTTCCCCGAACTCGCAAAATAGTTTTCTAAGCGATGATATGATAAGTATTGTTTTTTAAGTCTTCCTTTTCTTTCAAAATGTTTAATATCATAATCTCCTCTTGTAAGTGCTTTTTCAATCCATGTAAAAGTTGAGATTAGTTTTGCGATAGTGCTTTTTCCACTTCCTTGATTACCAATAAATAGGGTAACTTTTTTTATCTCAATCCATTCTTCTCCAAATCCTTCTTTTATAGGTCCAAAATGCTTTATTTTTATTTTGCTCATTAAATTGTAAAATTTAAACTGTAATAACAAAGTTAGAAGATTTTGCTTGAAATAAGCTACTTCTATTAATCTACTCAAGTCGTTTGAAGTTCTCCAGTAGGGTTTCGGCCAACTCTTAAATATGCGCATGTTTTCAATCTCTCAAACTAGCGTATATTTTTTTAATTCATTACTAATCAACCAAATAAAAAAATATACGCTAGTTTGTTTCTGTTGCGCAAATGCAATAATACAACTTTTTATACATCTAAATTTAATGTGTCCAATGGGCTTAATATTTTCAATAAATCCTTTTTCTGCCCTTGTTGGTGTTCCCACTCGCCGTTGTTGGTATTCTTTACCAACAACAAACACTAGGAAGTTTAATTATTCAAATATAGCGCTTCTGCTTTTATTGTTGTTGGTCAAGAAGACCAACAACGGCGAGAACCTTTTAAAATAGGAAAGTGAACAATTCTGTTAAGAAAGATGGGATTGCTTTGTGCCTCGCAAGGACGGGAGATGGAAGCAAAATGTTTTTACGCAGCACGATTTCTTTTACTCCATCAAAAATGTATGTCCAGCATTGAAATTCTTTTGCCTCCACGGAAATGTTTGGGCAATAAGCTGAATGTTTTTGCTCACACGGAAATTGTTGGACAATAATCTGAGTGTTTTTTCTTCCACGCAAGTTTTTTTTGTTGCAGCTAAATGTTTTTTGTTGCAGCCAAATTGTTTTTGTTGCAGCCAAATTGTTTTTGTTGCAGCCAAATTGTTTTTGTTGCAGCCAAATGTTTTTTGTTGCAGCCAAATGTTTTTTGTTGCAGCCAAATTGTTTTTGTTGCAGCCAAATATTTTTTGTTGCAGCCAAATATTTTTTGTTGCAGCGAAATTGTTAGCATTTCTTGTGACGTGCGACTAAATTTATTGCCATTTTTACCAAAAATGTTCATTGCTATTGCAAAAAGCACCATTTTGCGGCAATAGTATAACTTGTACACTTTAATGTCCGCATCTATCCATTTGCCAGAAGCCACCATTGCCTAGCACTA
>JANYEX010000147.1 GCA_025359725.1 Chitinophagaceae bacterium
TTTTAGAAAGTGGGAATACCCAATTAGTATTATCCCCAAAGTTGTATGAACTATTGGCCGTAATAGCAAGACCATTGCTATTCAAATTATCCTGAACTAGAAGATAGTAGATTGTACGCCCACCTTGTGGATTGATTGTCGCCTGCGTGCCAGCAGTACTAGAAATGACCGTTAAATAATTAGCTGCTGTACCTTGTAAGGTTAAGACACCAGTAAATGTTTGAGTCATTCCAGATGGAAAAGCTAATGTATCATTTGGAACTGTAACGGATTTAGTGAAAATATTAAAGCTATTATTACCAGAAATTGATTGATTTCCACCATTCATTACAACCGAACCACTATTTGAATTGAATGTGCCATTATTAACAAAGTTTCCACTTACATTCAATACGGCAGGTGGTGCAGTAAGTGTAGAGGAAGGATTGATAATTACAGTATTCAGACTAGTTGATCCAGAAATAGATGTTGTCCCATTAAACACAGCGACATTACCAGTAGGTGTAATAAGACCAGTTCCAGAGTTAGCAGTATAATTACCGGATACATAGATGGTATCACCGGATACTAACGTTCTTCCCCCAGTAGTTCCACCAGATATGTCGAGGTTATTATAGGTAGCCGCGACAATTGTCTGTGTGCCTGTTGTGCTATAATATTTTACCGTACCTGAATATAGCTGCTTGCTTGGTAATGGTGCCGCACTAGTATTTTGAGTCTTAATAGTACCAGCATTACCAGTACCGTTTGCCAATGTGAATGTTCCTCCTACTGTATATGAACTTAAATCGAGCGTTGAACCTGTAGCAACCTTCAGGTATCCACTAATCGAAACATTACTATTCGCAGTTAATGTTCCAGTATTTGCCACTATAATGCTGTCATATACAAATGATGACAAACCAGAGGGGGATCCATCAAATGTTTGACTTCCAGAACCATTAAATGTGATTTTAGTGTTTGATGGATCTATACCCCCTGTAGCAAACGACAATCCACTGTAAGAAAGGTTTCCACTAATGCTTAAAATGCTAGGTAAGGTTACACTATCAGTACGAGTACCGCTTATTGTTAAGTTGTTGTAATTAAAAGGAGGAACAACTTGGGGAATCGCACCAGAAAAATTAATAGTTCCTACACCCCCAGAGGTTGTGATAGCGCCTGGTGTAAAAGTTCCTTTTATACTAGCTATACCAGAATTGAAAGAGGTCGCATAAGCCCCTATTAGGTTTAGGTTATAATAAGTCATATTTGCAACCTGTTGTTGATTACCTGTCATCAAAACAGTAGTCTTATTTGGAGTCACTGCACCTGTTGTGCCAACAAACGAAACAGCCCCAGTACCCGTTAAGGTAATTGTACCTGTTTGTCCAACAGCATCCAATGTACGAGGTCCATTGCTTCCTCCAGAAATATCAAGACTAGAATATGAACCTGGAACAACATTCTGAGTACTACTGCTATAGTAAACCACATAATTCATCCAATTAGTCCCAGATGGTAACGGAGCTGTTGTAGTGCAGGCCGTCCTCAAATTTCCAGCACCAGTATCGTAGTTTAAAGTACCACCTAGGCTATAATTACCCATATCTAGCGTAACTTTAGTTCCAATATTTAATGTATCTATCACTGAAATATTCCCGATGGCATTATCTATTTTGTAGCTAGTAGTGTTAAGAATCAAGTTTTGGTAAGTACCTGCTGATACTTTTTGTCCACCTAGCGCATTATTAAAATCAACCACACCAGCCCATGTAACCCCAGTAGGTAAACAAGGTGATACTGTAGATTGAGTTTCTAAAGTACCAGTACCAGTTGCAGTAGTCATTGTTCCTACAAGAGTATAAGTACCCATATTCAAAGTATCATTTACTGATACATTGAATATTCCATTAACAGTAATGTTAGCAGCAGCAGTTGATGTACCCCCAATAGATCCATTAATAGATAGCCCCTTATAAGTACCCGCAACAATAGTTTGCCTTCCTATTGAGTTATTGTACTCTAAATTAACCGCCCAAGTTTGACCAGTAGGTATGGGTGTTAATGATGTATCAGATGTCTTGATTGTACCTAAACCAGTTATTGTACCATTATTAACTAGATCGCCACTAAGCTGTAGTGTGGTGTCCATTCTTAAACTTGCTGATGCTTGAATATTAATTGATCTTGCATAAGCTGGAGTTCCCATGATGTAAGGGAAATAACTATTTACACCACTACTTACTGACCCAGCATCACTAGATGGTGCACTACCAACATTTTGCAATTTAGTAACATCTATATTTGGGATAACCACATCATTATAAGAAGCCGGCACCTGCCCTGTTGACCAGTTTGCAGGATTGCTCCACAAACTATCAACTGCACCTGTCCAGTAAAAGCCAGTATCAATAGGATTGAGCGCAATGTTTGTTCTGCCGTTAGCATCCAATGTAAAAGCAATAGTATCAGTAACGCCAGCATTATATATATATACTTTACTCTTATCGCTATTCCAATTTGTAATTGGCAATGAATCCCCCACATGAAACGGAAATAACATCACCTTGAATTGTGGATCTACACTGTTACTTTCAATTACAATACGATTGAGCCCGCAACCAGCACATGTATTAGTTTTAGTGTAAATTGAAGAATCATATACAGCAGCAATTGTATTACTTACCGCACCATTATTATTCAATACTCTCACCAATAATCGTCTAGTTCCCGTGGTAGATGGCTCTTTCAAAACAACATCAAACTTATAATTGGTATTACTCAAATTAGCCGAAGTATAAGTTTGGTCAATTACCAAATCTTGAGCAATAGGTGATGTCCACTTGTAATTATTTACATTATTATTTAATTGATTGTCATCAGCAATGATTACATACGGATTAGGTGCTTGTACTAATGAAACAGTACGGTACATCTTTTTGAATACCCCGTTTAAAAAAGGTGCCTGAACTGCCCTAAGGTAATAATAAGGTGGGGTGATGTTATCCGTCATCTCAAACGCATTATAAAACGATACATTATCTGAACTATAAAAAGGAGAATAACGATAACTATTCTGTGTTTCTGTGACTTTTACAACTGAAGGGGGACTCAATAAAGTATTATCATACTCTGCCCCACCATAACCAACCCAATTCCAACTATAACTATACGCCTTGGTTGCATCACCAGCGATGGTAAGCATATTATTCCCATTATTAAAATATATCATCTTTCCAGGATGCACACTCTGGGTTATGATAGAATTTGCGGTAGGGTTTGGATTGAAAGACAGCCCTAAATTATTAACTAATATACTATTGGACGCAGAAGTCTGACCAACGGAATCTATTTCATAACCACTACCAGTTGTTGTCACCCTCGGAAACCAAATACGACCTAAACCACTCATCAACACTTCATTCTTATTTGCAAAAGTGTGTCCCCCTCTATCTTGACGACAAGCAAAGTACACAAAAGTAGATGTAGAATCAAACCCACTTCTCATAATTGCCTCCCCACCTAAGGAATCAAAGTACATTTTGTTGCTACCCAGTGAGGCTTGTTCTTGTTTAGAAAAAGTATTAGATGTTGTAGTTGGGAAGTAATCCTCTGCCATAATTACGGCAGGAATCTGTGTATTGAACCCTGCCCCATAGTTGTCATTGACATTTTGCTGATAAGAATAGTAATAAGGAATCAGGCTAGGAATATTTGCTGTAAAATTGGCATAAGGCTTCTGCATCAAACTCTTCCAAACAAAATCAATAGATGAGTCTTTCGGTAATATATACTTAAGTGGGCCAATATCTACCCAACCTGGATTCCAACCTCCAGTACTCGGACTTTGGTATCCTGTTCCACCTAGTATATCCGTACCCACAAACGAATATCCAAACGGTTGCGTGATTGCAGGTAGATACTTTTTTCCATAATTCCTTACTGATGGATTACCTAACACACTATAACCCCTTCTTGCCATTGCATACAAAAGAGACATATTCAACCTGTTCTTACCATTACCTTCATACATATTACCAGTAGGGTAAATACCATACGTTACAAAATCCCAAACACCTCTTATCCAACCCCTTAATAAACCAGAATCTTTAGCAGCGTACCCTGGCTCACCTTCTACAGATATGTTCTCAAATATTTCACCCCCAAAGGTTGACCAATTTGATGTAATGGAAACAGATGGTGCCTGAAACCCGTGTTCCTGACTACTGTCGGGCAATGTCTTAATAATTGCCATACGCACAGTATCCTGTTGTCCCTTTGTCATCTGGTCGTACAAGTAATCATATACATAAGACATGTGTAACCCACCAAAATTGCTCATGTCTATGTTCGGTTTTATAGTTGGATCCGCAACTATCTTCTTAGCCCAAACGGCAATAGCTTTAGCCAATTTTTGTGCACGTGTAACATAAGAAGTGTTTGTAACAGGATCAATTGTGTTTTTATACAACCAACATTCCAATGCCTCTTTCGAAAAGAGATAGGCCATTTTTGCATAATTGTTTCCCCATAGATTACTATAGTTATTAGTTACGCCAATATCGCCAGCAGCCAAGGAATCGTACAAAGCTTTTACATCGTTAGCACCTGTGTTAGTGATATACATGTTACCCATGGTATCTAAATTATAGTTACTAGTCTTGGAATAACCATTATAACCCAATTGTAATAAAGTAGTGTAGGAATGTATCCATTTAGCCGCAGCCCTACCACTATTTGTATTAACTAACCTCCACCTGATACTTGTAGAATCATCTGGATTACATAAAATACGAGGATGCACCCCAACAGCAGGGGCTCGTCTGATATATCCAAGACTTGACATATCCTGATTGGCAGGGGTAACAGTTGTTGCTGGACCAATACCATAAGGGGCAAACATAGTAGTTAGATCCAAGTAAGTCATATTATAGGTAAACCCACCTTGAGCAGAATCTGCAACCAATACAGAGAGTGTTGAAGACCAACCAGATTGAGTTGCAACACCTGCAACTGTATCCATAAACTCAAAACGATAGGAATAAGTATTTCCATTGGTTAACAAAGAATCGGTATAGTTAGGACTCACCTGATAACCACTGCTATGCCCACCACCCGAAACATTATTAAAATTAAACTTCAATGGCAATCCTGCCAACGGTGCAGACGCACTCATAAATACCTGCCCAGAACCACTGTATTGTGGGGTTATTGACCAAGTGGGAGTATTGTTATTTGGTGTACCAGAAACTGCTGATGAGAGCACACTTTCCTTTCCTGGTGCATACACAGCCGTAACAGTGTAGGTATATGTATTACCATTGGTAAGGTTGTAGTCTGCATAATATTTAGGTGTAGTTGTGGTTGTATAAAAAGCAGTACTATCCAAAACAGTGCTTGTACCACCGTTCACACTTCTATATATTTTATAATATGCAACTGGATAAGTAATGGACGAAGAATCTATCAATACATAATTATACGTATTGCCAGAATAGACTGAAGTAATAAGTGGTGCTGGTGAAATAGTTAGCGTAGGGTAAGAGAAAGGGGTTAATAGTGGTATAGAAGTAGTGGGACTTCCTTTGGGTGCGTAGATAATGGTGTAAAAACCATTGGACATATTTAATCCATCCAATAAAAAAGTCAATTGATTTGTACCAACAATTTGTTGATATGAATTTAAAGGTATTAAATAGTTTTGTCCAGCACTAAAATATCCACTAGATGGATTATACAATAGATAGTAACTATTATTTACGGTATCCAAAGTACCCCCAGTAGCATAATTATTGAAGTCGAAAAATATATTCATCAACCCACCATAACCAGATACATCTGTTTTGTTTACAAACCAAGCCCTATTCCATCTGGTAAAGCTTGTACCCATAGCAACAGTACCTGTAAGGCCATTATCTGCTGCCATTACATAACTACCCGCACTACGCAGAAAGCCAGTAATTCCATTGATATTCTGTAATCCCAACCCATTATTAGACCCTGTATAGGTCGTACTGTCACTACCACCTTCTGTACCAATACCTACCAAATTATTAATAAAAGATGGACTTGTTGGATAAAATAGATTTCCATAACCCCAATAAGTATTTAGTGTATCTAACATTCCCCACTTGGCAGCAAGGTATAAATCAATAATTCTTCTTCCAGAATTCTTTGTATCATAACCAGCTAATACTGTTTCACTCACACCCCAGTGTACCGAATCACCTTGAGGTGCATTTGCTCTATTACCAATCCCTGCCGTAGGTGTACCAATAGGTAATGTTGCGGTATTACTCGACAGCGTTCCTCCACCGTTATAATAATAATGGGAATATGCATTGTTACTATTTGTTGGAAGGTTGCCTGAAGTATAGTTACCTGACATCACCCACTGCCCCCTTAGATCATTGTAGTTGTAGTAATAATATCCTGTATTGTTTCGGCAAGCTGTAATTTCATACTTATTTCCGTTGAGATAAGTATTATATCTTACCCCTATGTTTGGTGAACCTTGTGTGCTACCGCTACTTTGAAAAGTACCAGCACCAGAATAGGTAACACTGGCTCTTGCATCAGGATAAACATGAATTACTTGAGCAATATTATATCCATTCTGTGGAGCTAATAAAGATGTAGCAGGAATAGTTAACTGCTGCATGTTTGTAAATTCTACAATATTTTTACCGTCTTGTGTGGATAGGACAGGTTGATAAGCCGCCGTGGTTTGTGCTGCAATGATGCCATTCGATTTGTCTGTCCATTTGGTAAGGGTAGAATCATTCGAAGTCCTTGTAAAGGTATTGGTATCGGCAGCATCATACCACAAACTAATTTTACTGTGGGCAAAACCACCAGGATAGTATTGTGCGAAAGAAACAACACTGTTGATAAAAACAAGCAAAAAAATGAATACCGGGATTAAATTCTTTTTCATAAATGGCATTTCAGCAATAATTTTATTTTCCAATTTCAATCAATTATATTTAAAATCTCTAGTACCAGTGTCTTACTGTTCAGATTTAGGGCTGATACGAAAAAGACTTTTTGTATGTCAATTTTAACGTTAATAATAAATACAAAATTAAATTATTAGCAATGCCCACACTTTGCTTGATGTTGCAAATGGTTATCCCTATTGCACAATTTAGGCATTATGTAGGAAAGTATTTATAAATGAGATGCCGTTTTTGTAATCTTCTCGAAAGGGTAAAGATTTCAGGTTAGTTTGATAGCGTGTGGGGTAGCTTGTTAAGAAACTTTATTGTGAAAGTTGTGGATGAAAACCCTAACAATGGCGAAAAGGTTTATTGCCTTGTGAATGCAATTGATTCCATCACAAATCACGCTTTCTGGGTTGCAGATTTAACGTTTTTTGTCGTCAGTATCGCTATTCGGATGACAAATTTGATCAAATTAGTCACCAAAATGCGCATCCACGTCATAGTAGTGATCAACAGGGAGGCGTGGATAGCTGTTTTGGTGACGTGGACGTGCATCCACGCCTCCCTAACGATCGTTCGGACGACGGAGTCGATCAAATTAATGACCCAAAAGGCGTAATTTTAGTGGCTTCACTTTTTTATTTCAGCTTCTCATCTTTTATTATGAATAAATAGTAAGTAACTTTATTATTCAAATAAATGCTTATTTATAATATTTTTTGTGTGTTTTGTCACTTTCTGCTCTGCCACAATTAAGCTTAGTTATGATAAAATTAAAATAAGAGATTACGTTTTTAAAAAACAGCTTTATACAAGCTTGGGTATGTACAAATAATTTACAAACAGCATCCCTAAACCTCTACCCAAGTATGGTCTGCCAATAACCTTACCGAAGCAATAAATTGTTGGTATCCACCACCACTACCCCACTCCCTTGGTGATATAAGCGAAAGTGCATGTGTACCATCGTTTTGTTCGTATAAATGGTAGGTATGCCCAATCTGTGGTTTAAACCTCAACGTGGCTTCATAAATCATAAGACTAAGCTCTTTTCGCTTATTTATTTCTTGTGCCTGCCTTGCTAGTAATTCAATTTGTTGTTTAATCTGGTCTAGCTGCATATTGGTTTGTTCCTCCATCGCCGTAAGGGCTTTATGTTTTATAACCCCTTCTTTGGTTGGCCTGATAGCCACTCCGCTAATACTAGAGGCATAAGGCAACACACTCATTTGTTTATGATAAACCTCTACATTAGTAAAAGTTTCTTTGTTCTCGTTCAGACCTTTCTGGGTTACTTTAAGGTATCCATTAGCCAATATCTCTTTTAAAACATGCAGTACTACCTCGCTATTTTTTATAAACTCTGTGGCAATGGTAGAAGAGTTTACGATGGTAGCCTTTACAGAATCTGCTATTTCCTGGTTATCAAACGGGTGCAATTCGCCATCGGGTTTTACTTCGTATTGGGAGTAAAAAGCATCATTGGTAATAGAGACCCAGTTGATACTTACACTTATTTCATGACCATTCTTTATACTTTCTATTTTATAATTCCCACTCTTGGGGACGGTACCGAACTGAAAGTTGCACTTTTCGGGAAACAATTGCCAAGAGGCAAGAAAGTTGTAAGCCTGAACCATCTTAATTAATCTATTTTGCTGAACGAGTATTCGTACAACAGTTCCCCAAAAGAAAAGGTTGCCTTGTTGGTTATTTAAATAGCAGCATCATTTTTTGTTTTTTTTGATACGCTATTTTTATTGAATATTTACAATGCTACATATTATCAAAATGTCTCAATCTTTTTCCCTTTAAATAAGGCATGCACTGCCATAGCCTGCCCATGCCCCAATTCAAAGTCCTGCTTTAACCAGTTCGTAATTTCAGTTGCCTTAACTGTCTTCACAAGTTATCCTTCTTTCAAAAACACCTTTTCTTCCGCAAGTATTTTGAAGTCTTCTGGCTTTTGCCTGTTTTTGTTTGTATGTTGTTTAAGTATGTGGAATTAGATAATTTTATTCTAGCGTTTAGCTTGAATACCTGTTACTCACTTGCCAACAATTTATCAAGATTACCAAGTGCCATTGTTAGTCCACCTTCAAAGCCCATTTCAATCATCTTTCTCATCGCTTCTTCGGTTGGATAATTAAGTTCCACTTCTACTCTTGTTCTTTCGCCATCAGCAATGAAAACAACTTTCCAAGTGTTACTAGCAAAATTGGGGTTTCTTTTTTCCTCTTCATCACAAAAGGAGCAGATAGACTCGTAGCTATTTAAGTTATCAATAGCAGTGTATTCCTCAATAGACCACATGGTCGTTCCATCAGGTCCTATTGAGGCGTAGTGCCACTTGCCACCCACCTCAAACTTATGCGTTTTTGTCTTTGCCATCCACGGTTTTGGCATCCACCACTTGTCTCGCAAATTGCTTTCTGTCCATGCTCGCCATACCAAGTCGAGTGGTGCATCGAAGGAACGATGAACAATAATTTTCTTGTTCTTTAAGTCTTTAACAAAGTTTACTTGCAGAATAGTTGTCATGTTTGTTTTGTTTGTTGTGAAAGATAACTTACCAGTTTCTCAATGTTCTGTTTCAAGCCCTCATCTGCCCCGTAGGTTCACTACTATTTCAAACTCGGCAACGCTGTCAAACAGCATGTGCCGTTGCATCAGCGTTTTGTCCCCCTGTGTTTCAAAGTCAATGGTGTTTGTGAAGTTCGGCTCGAAGTATCGGTATTGAATCCGTTTGTGTTCCACTATTTCAGCAAAGATGTTTCTGTTGCGATAGTCAGTTCCATCGGGGCCGTGTAGTGTCAGCAACCATTCTGCACCTTCTTTCACTTCCATCTACTGAGTTGTTGTAGTAAATCCATCGGGGCCATACCATTCCTTGATGTGTTCTGGCTTGATGAACACTTCCCATGCCAATTCAATGGGGGCATTCAGTATGCTAGAGAACCTTAGTTCCCTGTCTGCAGTGCTAATCTTTTCGTTTGGCATCTGTTTTTGCTTTTTAGAGTTGTTCTTTTATTATTTGTTTGTTCTTTTTGCAGTTCCGCTAAATAGTTATCCAAGTTATCAAATCGTTCCTCCCACATTTTCTTAAATGGTTCCATCCAATCTGCCACTTCTTTCATTTTACTTGGGTTAAAATGATAATAAACCTCTCTCCCATTCTGCTCTTGATCAAGCAATTCACATTCGGTGAGTATCTGTAGATGTTTTGAAACTGTTGGTCTGGCTGTATCGAAGTTTGCGGCTATTGCGCCTGCTGTCATAGAGTGTGAGGCTACCAAAAGAAGTATAGCCCGCCTTGTAGGGTCTGCTATTGCTTGGAATACATCTCTCCTTAAATTCATTACGTAGCTGTTTGACTGCAAATATATTGCGTAGCCATTTATCTACAAATAAAATTTTCCTTTAAACTGCAAAACCTGATTGAGCTGTAAATTAAACTGTACTTTTGAATTCACTCAAAAAGTACAATCATGAAAAATATTTTCAGCGAAGCAGATACAAGCGAAGTTATTAGCCGCATTAATGAACTAACACAATATTCTTAACCTAGTTGGGAAAAATGTCCGTAGCAAAAATATTGGTACATTGCAATGTTAGCTACTAACTAGTTTGTGATAATAAGCATCCCAAACCCAATTCATTCTCAAAATTCATGTCAAAGACATTGGTAAAGAAATCTGTTGTTAACGAAACCCCTTACAAACACAATGGCCAGACAGTCCCATACTTTATTATTAATGATGACAAAGATTTTGAAAAAGAAAAATAAGATAACTCAAACGCAACAACTAGGAGAACCCCACTCTGATGGTAGAGAACCCCATTCCTTTGGCAGATTAACCAAAACAGAGTGGAACAATATGTTTTTCACACACCCAGACCATCATCTATCACAATTTGGGGTATAACAGTAAGTCATTAATTATTCGCATCTATTATAGGTAAGTATGGCATGATTTTTTGTTTTCACTATAATAAAAATGTCAGCAAAACGTTATTAATAATTGTATGACGACTATTGACACGGTTGTTACAAAATAAAACTTACAGATATTTGCAAATCATTATTACAATTTATAACTTCAATCCTCAATTAAAATATTTTACAGAGCAATGAAAAATATATTTATCATCTGTTGCGCCATCATCCCAGCTTTAAGTATGGGGCAGACTAAACCTTTAAAAGCAAAAGTAAGAAGGCCAGTTACTGCCGTTAAAAATCATAATGCAAAGTATGAATCAGAAGATAAAACGGATAGTGCTCATATCTATTACATGAGAGGGTGGGATTCTTACAAGCTAAAAAACATTGATTCTGCCAGGTTCTATTGGGGACGAGGAGCTAATTGCTCTAGCAATATACCCTCTAAATTTTCAAGTGCTTTTAGATATGGTTTGATGCTTCAAACGGGCGAGGGCATAGCGGTAGATAACGATGCTGCCTTTTACTATTACAACCTTGGTGCTTACGATGGCAAACCAGAAGGTGATGTAGATGCTACAAAAAACGTGGCTGCTTATTATGAAAACGGCATAACAGTGCAACAAGACTTTAAAAAAGCACTAGAATGGTATTTAAAAGCCAAAGCACAAGGCAATAAATACTGCGATGTCGATATCGCAAGAGTAAGAAAGAAGATTGCGCAAGGGTTGTAAGATGATGGCCTGTAGGCAGCTATAACCTCTAGGCTATTTCTGGGGCATTATATTCATTTACCACTATTGCGGCAGCCACTATTCTAAAAATATAGCCTTTATAAACATTGCCATTTATTTGCCCATAATTCCAAAAGGTAGATTGGTGGGTGAATAATTTAATAGAGTTATTCAGTGAGTACCAATAATAGTATTTTCAAATGGAACGTTGGCGGGAGGTCTTGTATATTATTCTGAATGGCTGAGTTTATATTTAACTGATAACTGTAATTGTTTTCTTCTTGCCCCTCAGCTTTTAAATTTTTAACTGTTTAAGTAAGAGCTTGCATTAATAAGTCTTTTATTGCTTTCGCTTTGTCTTCTGGTGAAGCAAAAGCGTCAACTCTATGTGGCTCTAGTCTTCTTGTGTTTGCAACATTAGGTGCTCCCCACGGAACATTAACACTCCTCGAACTTGTTTCAACGTCCCATCCTTCTCGTTTTGGCTTTCCTTCTCCATTCCCAATCCATCTTTCTTTTACAAGCATTTCACCACTTTGCAATGTCTGTATCCATTTTTCACCTAAACTATTGTGTGTAATTCAATTTCAGGTAAATTAGCATTATTAATTTCATTATTTGGAAAGTCCTTAAGTTTTAAATCGGCTTTCCCAGAGCCTTGTGACATAGCTAATTTATAGGCTTTCAAAATTGAACTTTTACCAACATTGTTTGCACAGACTAAAACAACAATATCATTAAGGTCTATTTCTACTGGTGTTGCCCCAATACAGCGATAATTTTTAATGATAAGTTTTGTCAGTCTAGTTTTTTGAATATCTGGATTGTCAGAAACTAATGCAACCCTCGCCTCAACTACTTTTACCTTTGTCATATAGTTATTTTGGTTGTTTATTGATTTATAGCATCTAATCTTAGATATATGCATAATTGTTATATCATTTTAATTATCACTAGTTTAAATTAAAAATAAAAGGGCAACTACGAACAAAAAATTAATTAAAACTGCTCCTAGATATATTTTTTGGAATACTATGAGGCCATCCGAATTAATATATCATTTATTTCCATTCAGCCAAACTAATAACAGACGGTTTATATACGGATAATTTCTGATTAGGTAATAAGGGCACAGCCCATAAGGTAATCATGGTACTATCAACATTTTTAAGGTGGATAGTTAGTTTTTTGAATCCGTCATTAGGTGTTTGCCCATCAACTTGAGGCGATTGTGGTAACGATACAGCATCCATAATAGAGAGTTCTGCATTTGCGGGTGATAGCAATTCAACATACAAACGGCTGCCATTATTATCTGATAGTATAGCAGAGTGCTTATCCTTGTCCAATTTAATTTTTTGCCCTGTATGAAAGAAACTATATACTTCGGCATCGCCTTTTGTTTTTATCTCATCTTGAATCAGAAATTCTTTCTTGTTGTTGAATACCCGAATACCCCTAACAACTGACGTAGCATTCTTGGCATAAGCCCTTGTGATATCTGCTATGGCAAAAGCCGCAGTATCGGTGCTGCCAAACTCATCTATTTGCCCCCTACTCCACTCTTGGTCTGGCCCGTTGAATGGATTTATGACCAACGTATTACGTCCTTCTGCCCTTTTGCGGTAAACGTTCGATTTCTCTCCGTAATGGGGAATACTGTAATTATCGCCACCTATGTGCGAGAACCACTGCGTACCCAACGCATTCAATTGCACCGTTCCTTCTTCCAATGCCAAATGCCATTCTATATTACTTCCATTGTACAAACTGATAGCATTCTCATTTACATTTCCATAATCAGAATGCAATACTGCCATCCCATATTTCTTAAAATAACTGTCTTTGATAGCGGGCTTTGAATAGGCTACCTTTAAACAAATATCTTTATCATAGTATAATAGAGTATGCCAATCGCCACCTTTCTTCTCATTTAGTTGATAATACAACCACGCATATTCTGGCTTATTGGTCAGCTTTGCCATCAACAGACTCACATCGTACCCTTTCATCTTGGCAGTTGGTGCATAAGCACGCTTGATGCCATCCTCGCCATTTCCAAACTCTCCTGCACCTCCTTGTGCTGCCAAAAACCAATCAGGGCTTTTGTAATAGGCTCCATAAGTAAGTTCGTTGGGATAGGTCAGATTAAACACTTTTTTTAAACTAATTACTGGCATACTCAAATTACGCACCAACCACATTCCATAGCCCAATCCTTCATAATAAGCACCATCTGGCATAAACGAAACCATTGCACGCTGCATGGTTCGAACACATTTTGCCAACACCTGCTGAGCCATCAATTGTGCATCCTTATTGCCTCCAAAATCTGCATCGCACAATGCCATTGCAGAGAAAGCAAAGCCTGAACTTCCTATCCCATTGTAGTTATTGAACGAGCCGTAGATACCCTTCGATTCTATCATTTGTTGATATGCGGGTGCATAACAATTTCGGATAACGGCCAATTCTATTTTGGTTCTTGTTTCGATAGTCAAATCATTATATAAAAAATCATATGCTAATATCAAACTATTTAATATCTGACCAAAGCTTATCTCGCCACCACCTGCTGCTTTCCCCCAAGAGGGAGTTTTTATGCTATCGCATATGACATCAACCATCTCAACAAAACGTTTCAAATATTTTTTATCGCTGGACAATTTATAAGCAAAAGATAGGTTAGCACTTCCGTCCTGTATTACATCTCTCAACAAAACCTTTGGATTGAGGGGTACATCTGCTCTTGTTTGTACTATTTTATAAGCATCTGATATAACCCTATTAATGGTTTTATTCAAAAACGCATCATTGTTTCTACTAGCCAGAAGCTGGTTAAAATCATTATCTGTATAAACAAGCCTTGGATGCGCCTTTGCTTGTCCACTGTATTTATTATGGAACATTTCCATGAAATCAGCCGCAGAATAACCAACAGAAGCCCTTACAATTGCCGTACTACTTGCCCCTTTTATATCGGTTACAATTACATGAAAAGAATCCAACCCAATAAAACTTTTGTTGGGGGTATAGGCAAAAGAACCGTCTGTATGAAACGAAACATTACCATTCTTTGGCTCATCCTTCAATGAATAAAACAGTTGGTCACCATCGTCATCCACACCAGTTACTTTTCCATTGACAGGCTTGTCACTATCGGTATCTACAAAATATCCTTGGTCATAGTACTCAAAGTAATAATCCTTTGGATACGGCGGATGGTTGGAAGTAGCATTTTGTGCATGAACAGCAATCGCAAACAAAACAAAGAAGGTAATCGTAAATAATCTTTTCATGAATTCAAGTTAAAAGTAACCATTAATATTAATTGCAATAAATTCGAAAGTTAATTAAGTTGTTAGTAGTTAATTAGAAAATTAAAATTCAACAGGTATTGCGTGTAATACACCATCGTTGGTGATTTCAACCCACTGCCTTGATTTAATCTCAATTGATTTGTCGGATGATAATGCCGTGTTCAATTTTATTAAGTAATCCGATAGATTAAATAGAATTAACTTATCCCCTTGATAGATGATGACCAATTGTGTATTTGCCTCACTGTTAAATGACAACTGATTGCTAGAGAATGAACTTACATTATATAATTCTGTCCACGTATCTGATGAACCTTTTGGGTAAATTCACAACTTAAGTAATTCAACCGCCAACCATGAGCAAGTACACCTTTAGCAAAATCTGCATTGGCCTCTTCTGTAAAGGAAGGCGAGATGATAAAAGAGTAGTAAGCATTCATCCAAGAAGTCATTCTCAATCATGATTCCAATGCACGCCAAGCCAATGTTTTTTCGCCAGAAACCTTTATAGTTACTGGATTCTTTGACACACAATCCTGCATTTCAAACACCCATTCAGTTGCGTACTTTTCATTCAGTGTATTCCAACATGCATTCACCAATGTTGGACAAAAATCCATTCTATTCAAACTCCATACCCATTCATTGGTAAAATTAGACTTAGTAGAATCCATCGGATTATGTGTCCAACTCAGGTTATTACCAATATTGTAATAGGGCGGAACAAATTCTTTTCCTGGCCCTAAATAGTGTTCACATACAGAATCTGCTGCTGCATCGTAGGTGATATGTGCGGTTACAGGCTTATCATTTGAATTAATAAACCATTTTGCTTTCAACTTTGTCAATCTGAAATTGTAATAGGTGAGCTTTGTAGCAATATAATCCCTCTTGATTACAGCCTCTTTTACACTTTCTAAACCAGAATAATCAAGATTGATAGCATCAAACAATTTTTCATCACTGAAAGGACCATCTGTAGGATGAGGTTGAGCAACACATATATCAATAGTGAGTACCAGAAGAATCATGCAAATACCAAAACGAAAGGCGAAACGCCATTTAAACATACTGTGTTATTTTGAAATGAATAGTTTTTGTGGTGTAAACTGATTTATCTTAATGGTATAAACACCAGTTGATAGGCTTTGAGGCAATGACAAATATAACCCTATGCCATTGACCCTGTTTGTTTTATGATAGACTATTTGCCCTAGACTATTAATTACGAGAATATCGGCATTTCCGTTCAACAACGTTGGCAACTGCACATTTAACAGCGATTGATGAAGCGGATTGGGAAAAAGACTAAAAGAAGAGGATTGACTGTTTCCTTGTATAGCAATTAGCTTCACCTCATAATAAGTCATTTCCCCATCTTTATCTACCTCAACCAACCGATAGTAATTATCCCCTTGCACGGGGCTATTGTCAATGAAACGATAGTTTGCATCGAGATGACCATTGCTAACAGAAGTAACATTTCCAATAGGCTCAAAATTCTTTCCATCGTAACTTCTTTGGATGACAAAGTAGTCGCTGTTGATACCATTTACAGTAGTCCATTCAATACTAACCGTCTTGCCATCCGTTGTTTTGACGGTGTAGCTATTTAACTTCACTGGCAACGTAGATACCAACAATGTTAGATTCATACTGTCGTAATTAATGGTATTCCCATAAAAGTATAACTTTACAATATGCTTGCCAGGTGTTACGAAATAACAGCTATCGGTAGATGCCGATTTAAAACCAATCTTTGTCTTTGTGGAATCATACGTAGAACTTGGGAATCGAACCGACTGCTGATATGCCCCATCAACCAATACATCCACCCTTTTATTGATAACAGCAGGTGCTTGATAGGATAAGGTTGTAGGTCCAGTCCAATTACTGCTATATTTATTTGCCAAGGTTAGATCCATTCTATAAATGCCGGGCGTATCAACAGTTACAGCATATTCAATCCAGTTCTGATCCAATCCACTTACAGAAGTACCAGCAATTCCATTGTAGTTTGTATAAGCAGCCACTTTTAGAGTAGGCGCAACCAAAACATCTGTTCCGCTAATAGTCCAATCTTCAGCCTTAATCATACCAAGCACTTCCTGATAATTAATTGCTTGTATTTTCATGTAATCAAATGCATCTACTCCACCAATAAACTTGATTCTTACGGTATGAAGCCCCGCAGGAATATCAAAAGGTTGTGTCCAAACAGGATTTGTGTTTTGGGAGATAGGTAAGGAAGTATTCTGCAATGCTATTCCATCCAAACATACGGGAGAACCATCAACAGAAATACTCAATAGTTTGCCTGTATTAGAATTAGTGATGTATAACCCAAGCATAAATTGCCCATTATCATCCACACTAACTAAATAATCCAAGTAGTTATTGGCAGTATCAATCTTATAGACTTCTTTACCATCACTTGCACCTACATAGCTTACTGTATCGGTTCCCTGTTGAGCAATATAGTTTTCAGCCTCAAAAAGTCCCACACTAACCGTTACAGGTTTGCTAACTGTTGTCGCACCCAAATTATCAATAGCGATTGCTGTAATATTATAAGTACCAGTTGAAGAACCATACCATTTATAAATGTAAGGCGAATCGGTTGCTAAACCAATGTTTGAAGTTCCATTATTAAACTGCACACTTGCAACAGTGCCATCCGTATCGTTAGCATTTGCTGTGATGTTAAAGTAACTGCCATTCAAGAAAGTTGTGTATTGTTGTGGCGAAACTATGGATACCTGTGGCGGTGTATTATTGCCAACAATAGAGATAGGCGTTGCAAAAAAGGCATTGCCAGCAGCATCATAAGCCTTTGCTGTAATACGAAATAGGCCAGCAGGAAGATTGTTCCAAGTATAGGAATAAGGAGCAGAACTATCTGTGCCAAGTATTTGGTCGCCACTATAAAACTCCACTTTACTTGCCCCCCCCTTTGCGGAGGCTGTTGCTGTTATATTTACATTCGCATTTGAATTATAACTTGTATTGGTAGTAGGAGAAGTAATGGTCGTTAACATCCCTGTCGGGGCAAAATTCATCCAATCTAAATTGGTGCTACCACCATAAAGGTTAAGTCTAATCACCTGTTTTCCTGCATTGGCAAAAGTAATAGTCGTATTCACCGTTACAAATCCAATTTGGGTAGAGGAGTAAAAAGTATTGGATGGGATTATAACCGACTTCAACATGGCACTACCCAACATCACATCAACCCGTTTGCTTCCACCTGTATAATTGTTGCTATACCTATTAGCCAAATTCATCTGTAACGAATATGTACCTGCCTTTGCTACATCTATTGCATATTCTACCCAGTTACTATCCAAATTACCTATGGAAACACCGCCCCCACCAGATTCAGGAATAGTAGCCTGATTAATTAATAAGTGGTTTGTAAGAGCACTATAAGTTCCAGACTTCAAATAGTTTTCAGCTTGTATCAATCCAGGTACTGCGTAGTAACTAACGAAAGTGATTTGATTATAATCCACCGCGTCAATGCCATTATTAAATACAATCCTTAGAGTATGATTACCACCCGCAATATCAAAACTTGGGATGGCAATAGTTTGATAGCTAACTGAAATAGGAATATTGACAGCCCCTAATTGAGTGCCGTCATTTGAGATAGTGACACCATCTAAAGTAACTGAAAATGTATTACCTGCTATGCTATTCAATAAATTAACATCCAAACTATACTTTCCTGTCTTATTCAGGTTGAGGTTATATTCTAGCCATCCACCTGCATTGATTCCAGTAACCTTTAACAACCCACTTCTTGAAGAATCCACTACAACAGTTCCTGTATTATTATTCGCAAAATCTTCTGCCTCAAATAGGTTAACCGAAACCTTTGAAGAGGGTGTATTGACAACAGTTCCAAACTGGTTGGTAAGTTTGGCCATGAGGGAATAAACACCTACGGTGTTAGCAGTATAAATAAATTGATAGGGTGCGGTAGAATCACTGCCTATTTTGCTTGGGAGGTCGTAGAAATCAACCTTTGCTATGGGTATTCCCCCATCTGTAATGTTAGTTGTAATCAAAGCGGTATCCCCTTGCACCATTACTATTTTATTTGAAGGCGTTACAAGAGTTATAGTTGGGTCTGTGATAGAAGTAATACCTGTGGCACTTATCTGAATCCATTGATGTGATGCAATTGTAAAGGTTGTAGTAATCGGATTTAAAACTATAACGACTGTGCTTGTGTTACCATCATTATAGAGATAGAATTGATTGGCAGCATTTTGATATACTATATAATTAGCCTTGTCACAAGTAAAGCTTGTTGTAGCATCTGAATAACCAGTGAGGCTATCGAAAGTCACCTTCCTATCTTGCGAGCCTACCTGTTGACGCACAATACTCACCGCTGCATTGGCAGTAAAGGCCAAAGGCGTAGTTAGAGTAGTCAATCCATTCAAACTATCATATCTACGGATGGCAATTGCAAAGTTTTCGTATGGAGTAGTACCCTTGCATGCCCATATTCCATTGCCAACATTGGTGATAGGTGTAGTGCTTACAATGGGTTGATTGTTGGTATTATAGGGATATAATACATTGGCAAAAGTTGCGGGAGCAGCCTGCGTCTTACTGTAATCCACAGTTGGGATTGCGGTGTTTGTACTCGCAATCCAACCTAAGTAAGTGGGTGCTTTTTGCCCTGTAACCGTCTTTACAGCCAATCCATTTGTTTCTATTGGATATATGATTAATTGTGGTGAGTTTCCTGCATTTAATGTATTCACTGCTTTTGTATTATTATCAATACTTGCAGCAGGAGCATTTAATTGAAAATAACAATCATATTTATGCGTTCCAGTTCCCTCCAAGAAATCCGTAACTACATAATAGTAAGGTTTTAGAAATACAACATGTCTTCTATGACTCACTGAAAAATCTTTACTACCCGTATATTTCCTTCCAGAACCAATAACATAAGTGGTGGGTTGATAGCCATCGTTATAAATACCCGTTGTGTAATCTGCAATCTGATTGGTTAGCCAAGGCTGTGACGAAGGTTTGGAAACAACCTTATTCTCAAAGATAGCATCTTCCCTCCGATGTTGATCCTTACCATCCACTGTAACAGTGTTGTGCGCAGAGGTACCTTGTACATAAGCCCTCATCTGTGAGGTGTTATACATGTAACTACCAGCTTCTACCAGTAAGGGACTTCCAAAACAGGTTAGATACAAGGACAAATCATCCTCATGTCCGTGCCACCAAGAACCAATCGGACCATTCTTAAAGAATAGATAGTTATCATTTGCTTCCCAACCACTACGCATCAGGTTAAATCCTGCCCATGGAAAGCGATAACTAACCGTATCGGGGGCTTTTCCCTTTGTCCTTCCACTCGTAAAATATAGAAACTCTTTGTCGCCCCAAGTAGTAGTGGCAGCGTCTAATCCTGCACCTGAATTATCAGAGTTATCATTGGTGGGAGGCACAAGACCATTAGGCTGTTGAACATACAAATCATACCAATACATGCTTTTCAGTTTTTGTTCAAAACCACCCGGTAGTGTGTCATTATTCAATCTTGAGATTTGCAATACTTTAATAAGGAAGTCTCGACACCAGTTTGCATAACCAGGTGTTAATTCATTTTCTACCCCATCAGGATAAATGGTTTCATTAAATGAGCGCATTAATAGCTTGAAAGCATTTACTTTCCAAGTAGATGCATCCCTAAATTCAGGAAAAACCATTGAGGCTACAGCTAAACCACTAGCCTCCAATATTTCATGATTGCTAGGGGCTACTTGAGTATTATAAAAGTTAGTAACCCCCAATTTGCACGCCAACATTGTGCTAGGATACTCTTTGCATAGGTTGTATGCGCAGTATCAACAAAAGAAACAGAAGGTAAGAAATGATAATAGGCATCGTTCCAAGTATCTTCAAGTCTAATTCCTAAAGCAAGACTATTTTGAGTAACAGAAGTTTCGATGTTAGTAGTTAAGTCAGCAGGATTTTTACTCACCCAATCGCACATCTGATTAACCCAAGCACGAGCGTACACCTCATTTCTTGTATTGTAGTAACCATTACTTAATGAACGCCAAAATTGAAACCGTGACATCCCTGCACTAAAGCCAGGGTCATAGTTAGGATCTGACTTTGGTAAAGGACTGTAAGCCCAATTGATATTAATAACATTGGATCCGAAATCATAGTTAGGTGGAATTAGCCCTTGTTGGCTACTACCCAACCAATTGCGGGCAATACGTGCGGCATTAGCGTCAACGTCAGTACTTGTATCCGCAGGAAGCGTTCCACCTAAGGGTATCCATTTGACAGGAATGGTTCTTCTGTAGGTTAAATAAGCTTTTTTTGCCAATTTATAATTACCAGTATTTACGTAATACCTAACAGAATCCATGCCTGGATAGTCTAGGTTCAAGGCAGCAAAAAGCGTTACATCGGCTATTGGACCATTTGCTGGTGTAGCTTGTGCACGTAATTTATTTATAGAAATAACAACCACAATTAAAAAGGGAAATAGGACGTAAGTGAGTATCTTTTTCATAAAGCTTTAAAATATATTTAACTGACAATAAAGTAACGTTTTTTTTCAGTGCAAGGACTACATAGATTGAAAATAAATTCTAAATAATCTCTTTTTTCTATTTATGGGGTACAAAATATAGGACATCCACATAAATTTATACATTCATTAGAAGGGATTAAAACTAAGTATTGTGTAAAATACACGTCAGATATTCGATGCTACAGAACTTGTGTGCGATATTACACAACGGATACCCGATACAACATTAGCTTTATACAATCTCTCATAAAAAATCAGCTTTACTATCTTAATTAATCCTTTTTATCATGCTCATTTTTATTTAATTTCAACCGAATTTTGAGTAATCTTCTCACCAGCATTTGTATTTTCTATTATTATTTTATAAATTCCCGCTACCAAATTATGTTGTAACATTAAAATATAGTTTTTATTACTACCATTATGAATTAGCGGCAATTGTTCTACTTTTTTTCCTATCATATCATACAAAACAACCGAATAGTTACCAGCTACAATACCTTTTAGATAGACACTAAATACTTTTCCAGTTAGTGGATTGGGATAGATTGCAATGGATGTTTCTGATGTATTGTCTTTTACCAATACTGTATTACTGTAAAACACACTACCTGTTTTATTTACATCTTTTATTCTATAGTAGCTCTTTGCAGTGAAGTTTTCATTTACCATAAAAGTATATTGTGAGAGTGAATCTATGCCTGTGGCAGTCCCTATTGTATTAAATTGTTCGCCATCAATTGATGCTTCCACAATAAACTTATTCGCTTCTGAAAATGACATTTGCCATGCCAACACCACACCATCAACTTCTTTAATCGCTTTTAAACTAATTTGATCCATTGCTAAAGTATTAGTTTTGATAAATAGCAGTTCGAACCTGTTGCTACCCCCAGAATTGGAATCGGCAGAAATAGTAAAGCCATATTCTGGGTTTGCTTTTACATCTACCATCTTATTCAGGAATTTATCCCACAGGTTTATCGAAATATTTTCATCAAATAGTTCGTCATCACCAAACCTTAATTGCAAATTGCCCGTTGCGGAACTATGAACATTGAGACGCACAGAATCGGACAACAAAGTTGCCTTTATGGTATTTACAGATAGAGGCAACCCAGCTTTTAGAGTGGTTATATATTGAGCATTACCTGTATTCATACAATAGGTATCAAACCCAGTGTAAGAAGTGTCGGAGATATTTGGGTCATTACCAAAGAGTATCACCGCATCGTCTATAAAGGCACTATCAGCATTGGTTAGGGTAATTCTTATCTTGTTGTTCCATGTATTATTTGTTGTTCCAAAAATAGATATACTACTTTTAGGGTAACTCACTTTGTGTAACTCATTAAAGGATACAGACGCATCGGCAGCGGCCGTTCTTTCAACAAAAAAAGCCGATCCTGAGGGAATAACAAGGTCGGTAGCATTATCCGTAGTGTAATCACTAGGCCAATAACCAGTACTTGTTTTGTTAAGTCTGTTCCAACTGCCATAACTACCTGCTGTGTTTCCGTTATTGGCATAGAGCCACATATTATTGGTAACAACGCTAGTATTGGTGTTTAAAAATGCTGTTGCACTAAGTGCAGCGGGGTATGGGTTGCCCAACAATGTATATGCGGATGTTGTAGTGCCGTAACTTGTAGTACCATATACAGTAGCTGTTGGGGAGGTAGCATAAGCACCTGTTGAAGATAGTACTACACTTGTTGGCGGTGTTGGCGATGAAAATAATTGATTATTACAGGCATTGTTATCGTTTCTACTGCCTCTTATATTAGCTATATAAGCTACGCAGTTGGATAAACTTGTACTCCTTGTATTTGGGACGCTAACAAACCTGCTACCGTTAACCTTACCAGGCTGATACGTATAAAGGGACGGAGTATTAGTTGGGCTAACATCAAAGCCATTACTGTTTGCCGTGCCACAGACAGAACCTCCAGTTCCAGCACCTGTGATAAAGATTTGCTTTTGCCAGGCACTATCTATCAATTGGCTAACTGGACTACTGATGTATGAATACTTACGGGTAGCTTTTGCGGGAATATGTCGCTGCACAGTAATATTACCAGTTATGCCAGAACCAGAGGCGATAGGTGTTATGCTTGCCGTTGCCAATGCAGTACTTCTGAGTATTAGGTTACCATTTGTATTAAATGTTCCAGCTAATAAGTTGAGTGTGCTTGTAATACTTAAACTATTGTTACCTACAGCAATAGACGCCCCATGCGTATTGTTGAGGGTTAGATTACTAACTATACAGTTGCCCAGAATTAGTTGCGACGTAGTACCAACTAAGTTTACCGAGCCACTGCCATAGATTAGTCCGTTATTAGACAGACTATCCCAAACATTTAGGTTACCCGTATTACTGACAGCAGCGTTGCTATAAACAAACAAGTTGTGTACAGCCTCAGTGTCATTTACTGTAGGATGGGTTGAAAGATTGGGTACAATTGCACTAGTAGTTGCGTTAGGCAAACCATTGTTCCAGTTATTTGCATTGTTCCAAAGGGTATCGTAAGCACCGTTCCATACTGTTAAAGTAGGGGGTAAAGATTTGACCAAGGTAAAAGTTAAGGAGTCGAAACTGACCACATTGCAATAGAAATATAGCTTTAAGATATGCTTTCCGGGGGTGGCAAAATTGAAGGTTGAAGTAGATGCCGTGCCAAAACCAATAACACTACCATTCCAAGTGTAGGTAGGAAAAGGCAGCGTGCATTGATAAACTGAATCCACCAACACATCTACACGCATGGTAGTTACAGGTGCTCCGCCGTAAGTAATATTTGTAACGTTTGTTCCTGACCAACTGGCATCACTATATCTATTGGACAAACGCATAGATAGCTGATAAGTACCAGCAGAATCAACCGTAACGGCATAACCCATCCAGTTTTTGTTGAGGTTGGTTACTGCAACGCCACTTACCCCATTCTTATCAGTGTAAGAGTAAGAGGGATTCAAGGAAGAGGTTGGTATGGTATCGGAACCATAGTATGAATAACTGTTGGCACTCATTGTTCCCGGTATTTCTTGATAGTTCAATTCTATCAAAGAAATATAATTCAGGGTATCCACATTGCCTGTAAATTTCAAAGTAATGGTATGCGTGCCAGCGGTTAAATCGAAAGGGGTAAGCCAGATGGGCACGCTGTCGGACAAATGATAGATAGGCAAAGAAAAACTTGAAATCGGTAAGCTATCAACAGAGGCAGGAACGCCATCAACCAGCCATTGAATAGACCTACCCAATTGTTTATTGGTTACAAATAGCCCCAAAGTGTACCTAGCATTATCGTTTACATCCACCTGATATTGTAATGAGTTGTTTACACTATCAGTCAGTTTTACAATCTGTCCGCTATTAGCATACGCACAAGCTACGGTAGCAGTACCAAGTTGTGCAATATAGTTTTGCGGTTGAATAGTTCCTACAGTTAAAAGTATCGGACTACTTGTGGTAGTTGCACCAAGGTTGTCGGTAGCAACGGCAGTAATAGTATAAACACCATTAGATACCCCTTGAAAATTTAATGAGTACGGGTAAGCGGTATCCTCACCAATTAGGCTACCATTATTGTAGAAATCAACTTTAGTTACCGTTCCATCACTATCATTAGCGTTAGCAATGATAAAATAGCTAGAACTTGGAATGATGGTAGTCAAATTTGACGGCGATATGATATTAACCGTTGGTGGTTTATTGATTACATTGATGGCTACAGGGTTGGAAATATAGCTGTTGCCATAAGCATCATAAGACCTAGTTGTAATTCTAAAAACGCCAGACGGAACGTTTGACCAAGTGAAATTATAAGGTGCAACATTGTCTGTCCCTAATAAAATATCACCATTATAAAACTCTACTTTAGAAACACTGCTACCAGTAGCTGTTGCTGTAGAATTGATGGTCATGTTACTGCCCGAAGAAAAGATAGAATTAGTAGCAGGGGATGTGATAGAAGCACTCATCCCTATTGGAGCTACGTTTATCCAAGAAAAATTATGTGTACCAGTACAGTAAATATTAAACTGCAACGTTTGTTGCCCAGCACTTGCAAAAGTTATTAAAGTATCTTTTGGCAAGAACGATAAAGCACCATTAGTGTAGGTGTAAGGAGGTATATTATAAGATTGGATAAAATTGCTATTGGAATATATGGCAATACTCTGCCCTGTAGAGCTGTAATTATTAGACATGCTAAATTGTAGGTTATAGGTGCCTGCTTGAGCGACATTAACCAGATAAGAAACAGAGTTGCTATCAATATTGCCAATATACGACCCACCACCAGCAGACTCGGCATTTTGTAAAATCGTTACAGCAGGATTGGTGGAAGAAGTAGAAAGATTACTCGTGTAGGTATAATTCTGCGCCTGTATCAACCCAGGAACTGGGTAGTAATTAAGGTAATAAATGTGCATATTGTCCACTGCTGCTAAAGCACTCCCGAAAGTGATGGTGAGCGTATGGCTACCCGCGGAAGCAATATCAAAACTTGAAATACCAACTGTCTGATAAGAGGTAGAAACCGGCACTGATAAACTACCTACTGCTACCCCACCGCTGGTGATAGCGGCACCATCAACAGTTACACTAATATTATTAATTGACACATTGTTCAGTAGGGTAAAACTTATTGAGAACTTGCCCGAACGTGAAGTAGTAAGATTATAGCTTAACGAACCACTTGCCGCAATGTTTTTAACCACTGCATAGTTGCTTCTAGTAGAGTCAACAGTTATTGTTCCACTACTGTTGCTACTGAAATTCTCTGACTCAAATGTTCCAACAGAAACTGTAGAGATAGGTGATGTAACTGTTTGTCCTGCTAGGTTAGTTACTTTGGCGGTGAGATTATGAAATCCTGTTGTGGTAGTTCCAGACCATGTAAAAGTGTATGGTGCTGTAGAATCGACTGCCAATTGATTAGGTCCATCATAAAAAGTAACAGCCGTAATAGGTATTTGTGTGTTGGCAACATTGGCAGTTACAGATACCGTGTCACCTTGTACCAACACGGTATTGGTTGCTGGGGTTAAGGTTACTATTGGGCTTGCAACAGAAGTAACACCTACCGAACTTATTTTAAGCCACTGGTGCAACGCTAAGGTTTGAGTTGTAGATATAGGTTTAGCAAAGGTGATTGTTTCATCTATGTTATTATCACTGTATAAAAAATGATTTTTTAAAGAATCTACCAAAAGAATATAGTTACCCTGTGTAGGTGTAAAGGTTGTTGTATCATCGTAATACTTAGTAAGGCTATCAAAGGTTGCGAGTGTTACCTTATTGCCATTTGTTTGTTTTCGCACGACACTCACCCTTGCATAAGCACTAAATGACAAAGGTGTAGTTAAAGTAGTCGTATCATAACTTAAGGTATCATAACGACGCATTGCTATTGCAAAGTTCTCGTAGGGTGTTGTACCCATGCTACCCCAAACACCATTTGCAAGATTAGTTAGTACTGTTGTATTTACAGTTGGGGTTGATGTTGTATTATAAGGGTATAAAAAAGTAGAAAAGGTAGCTGGTGCTGGTTGCTTCTTACTGTAGATAATGGTAGGAATAGGCGTATGGGTACGTGCTATCCATCCCACGTAATTTGGGGAAGTTTGCCCCATTACCTGCTTTGCTGATAATCCATTGGTTTCTATTGGTTGCACTAACAATTGTGCGGGAGTCAATGTGTTCAAGGTTATAGCTGCATTAGTAGTACTATTAAGATAAGCAGCAGGAGCATTTAGGTTGAAGTAATTATTGAAAGTATGTGTACCAGAACCTTCCAAGAAGTCTGTAACGATGTAGTAATAAGGCTTTAGAAAGAATATATGCCTGTTATGATTAATACTATAATCTTTTGTGCCAGTCCATAGATTATTAGTCCCACCACCACCAAATGAGTGGGTCTGGTAACCATCATTATAAGTTCCTTTAGTGTAATCTGCTACAAAGTTCGACATCCATGGCAATGTAGAAGGCGAAGTAACTACCTTTTGAGGGTACTCGTGCAATAAAACCGTGCTATCATCTTCTCTATGTTGGTCTTTGTTATCTACAGTAATCGT
>JANYEX010000180.1 GCA_025359725.1 Chitinophagaceae bacterium
ACTGCCTTGATGCGGTAGTAGGTACTTGTAACCACTTCTTTATCTGTTGCCGTGTAAGTAGCAGTTGCTGTATTCTTAGCAGTTGCAGTGGCTATGGTTGTGAAGTTCTCAGCATCTGTTGATTTCTCAACTTCATAACTGCTCATGTTCTTCTCACCAACTGTATTCCATGTAATAGTGGCTACTTTGTTGTTCAAGCTTGCACTTGCTACTATGCTATTCACCGCCAAAGCACTTGGTTTGAAGATGATGCTGAATCTGTTGGCATAGCTATTAGCTTTAGCTGTATCAACGGTGAAGTCTATAGTGTTAACACCTGCTGTTAGGCTAGTAATAATACCCTTGTAACTATCCTTCAACATTGGACTAAAGCCATTGTTGATGTAGTTGGTAGCATCAACTTCTAATTGATAGCTTGTACTAATTGGCTTACTGATGGTTATTGGCAACATATCTGTTGATGTTGCTGGCAACCTTCCATCAATGCTTAGGCTCTTACCTTTATCTGATACGCTTAGGTTATCACCGCTTCCACCCAACTTCATCATATCTTGTGGACCAAAGTACGTATTGCCAAAGTCTGCTTTAAACGCTACTGCTGCACCATCCTTTAGGGTATATACCCCTGCTTCTTCCGCCAATAGGCTTAAGTAAATCTTGCTTAATGGCGTAGTTGCACCAAATACACTTTTTAAATTAGAAGTGCTTGCTGCTTTCGATGCCTCTGTAAATGTAAGCGTTGGCAAGCTTGGTGAACAACTACTAAGGTTACTATTATTCTGTACGAATATAGCCTGCCCTGGTTGTATATAGCTTGCCTCTGCACCACCATGGCTGTAAACAGAACCACTAAATTTGTTGTAACCAACATAGCTACCTGTTGCGCCAAACGTAGGATCTAAGTAATAGAAGCTAGGTTGTAATGGATATGTAGAAGCTGTGCCAATAGTTGCAGGATATAAGCTATTCCAATCTACTGGACTTGCATAAGGGTTGGCAACCATGCTGAATCCACTATTGCTACTGTACAATTTCACTGTATTATCAACACCCGCACCAAGGGTGGCGGTATTGGTAACACCAGTTGTACTATAAGTAACATCGCCTGTAACCAACTGACCTGTTGCACGTAACCTTGTTGCATTAACCATTGTTAAGCTACCTAGATTAATCACAATCGGTGTGGATTCAAGACTAAAACTTCTGTCACCTCTTACCAACACACGGTATCCTGCAAATGGATCGAGCGTTGTTGTCGTGGTGTTAGTAATAGCACTGAAAGTTGGGTATGAATAAGTGTAAGCAGATGAAAGACCGTTGATACTGCTATCCAGACCAGTGCTTGCATCATAACCAGAATGAGCCTCATTATAATGAGCCTTACTAGCATCAGACGATGTTGGTCCAGTAATGAACATACCATAACCACTATTGCTAAAGCTTCCATTCTCTTGCAAGTTCTTGAACATACTGCCCGCATTATAAACTTGCGGTGCCAAGTCACGGTAACCTCTATACCCTTGTGGTATATAACGCTCTACTGTAACATTACCACTGATAGATGCACCTGAAGCAGGAACTGCGGCAAGGATACCTGTACTTGGATAAGTGCCTGCTTTCAACGTAACATTACCATTCGTTGTAAAAGCTCCTGATTGTAGCATCAGTACTCCTGTTATACCTAAGTTATTGCTACCACTTGCTACTGTTACACCATTGCTATTGCTTATGGTGATATTGTTGACAGCCCCTGTTCCAGAGATGGTTTGGGAAGCGGAACCACCTAATGTTAAAGTACCGGCACCTGTAATATTACCATTGGTAAGTGTTAACGCACCAGCAACTGTTATTGGTGTTGCAAGATTTATTCCACCAGCACCATTTAAAGTTAGGTTATTAATATTTCCACTAAATAACCCAGAAGCAACTGTTATTACCGTTGCATTGGTAAATGCAACAGTAGCACTAGCATTAGATGTATTGATAGCACCTGAAGTAAACGAAGGGGTAACACCACCCAATGACAAGGTATTTGCACCAACAGTAAGAGTAGAAGTACCCAAGTTTAACAATCCGTTTACAGTAACATTTGCATTAGCACTAACATTTGCTGCAATCGTTGTATTGCCAGTAGTAACAGTAGCAGAAGGATTCCTGAAATTGATGTAAGCATTATTTGCTAGGGAAGCAGTTAATGCACTAGTAGTAATAGTTGAACCACTTACAGAACCTACCGTACCAATCGACGTTGTGCTATTGGCCACATAGATAGATTGACCAGCAGCAATGCCAGTAGCAGTAGTAACTACAACCGAGGTAGCACCAATACTTGTGGCTCCTGTAGCAGACACTTGCGTTGCACATATCAATGTACTGAAAGGTTTGGTAGTGGCTGTATTGAAAGTATAATTAACCCCACTAGCAAAACAGTTTGCGGTGGTTGTGATATCTGAATAATTCAAAGAGGCATCTAAACCATTGACATTGCTGGTAATTATATTTGAACCACTTGCGAAACTTAAAGTGTAACCATTGTATGGCTGAATAGTACCTGTTGCACCAAAATCTACAGTAGCACCACTTGGAACAGCTGACCCTTTTTGAACAATTGCATTGTGTCCATTCAAATTTAAAGTCGTACCTGCAATCATGCTCAAAGATGCACCAGAAGGTGAGCTTCCACCATGCCCAATCCATACATCACCTTCTACTGTTACTGTATTGTTTGTACCACTAATGGTTAATCCGCCATAGTAGAAGCCCACAGGTAAGTGTTGTGTACCTGAGCCATCATATATTAATGAAGCACCATAAGAGGTATTCGCAGTGAAAGTACCTGCTGTAAATGGCGGGTTAATATTACTTTCTACTTTCAGTGTTGCAGCCGCCTGAACATCTACCGTTCCATTAATTGAATTACCAGCAGGTATTTGTAAAATGGTGGCTGAAGAACCAGAACCTACTATTATTTTAGAACCTGTTCCAGAGACAGTCCAAGTTGAGCTACCCCAACTATTTACTGTAGCTGCTTTGGTAATATTGAATACCTGACCAGCGGTTACAAAATCACTAGGATTTGCACCAGTGCCATCAATATTTGCTCCTCAACTGTTTAAGTTATCAAGGTTACCCGAACTGTAGTAATAATACCCTGGAGATCCGGCAGAGAAAGAATTCTGATTTCCAATACCGTATAAATAAGCAGTTGTAGATGCCAAATCGCTTGCACCTGCTTGGGTAACAGTATATGGTCCTGTACCAGATACTGTCCAAGTTGCATTGCTTGTCCAGCTACTTACAGTACCAGCACCTGTAATGGTAAATATTTGACCAGTTGTTGTAAAATCTGAAGGACTAACACCAGCCGCATCTTGCCAACTTGCTGTTAAATCGACATTACCAGTATTATAGGTAAAAATACCAGGCGTCACCGCATTTGACAC
>JANYEX010000203.1 GCA_025359725.1 Chitinophagaceae bacterium
CCTAGTCAGAGGTCTAACTGAAGAATAGCAAGCTTGCCTCTATCCCCTAAAGGGTGATAATAAGAAGATAATGTGGGATTGATTTGTGGCGTATAGGTCGCGACCTGTCCCTACGCGCAATATCATTAAGTTAAGTAGCTATCCGAAAATCCGAGTGTCAGGTTGAGCCTGTCGAAACCGATAGGATATATTTATACTATGTACCTAGTATGCCTATGTGGTAATTTTTGTTTAATGTGAATAAAACTGCGTAACATCAATACATAATTCAAATGTGGGTTTTATTACGAAGAAACAAAAGATTCAATTTTATGATGGCAATGAGTAATGTTGGGTAATGTTGGTATATCCGCTTGCAATTAGTTATTTCTCAGGGATTCAATAAACAATTAACCTTAATTTCGAAACCTTAGTTTTAAAACTATTTAATTGAATTGAATGACGAAGGAACAGCAACAACAGAAATATAACGAAGCTTACAACCAACTGAACGATGCCCAACGGGTGGCAGTAGATACGATAGAAGGCCCTGTGATGGTTATTGCTGGACCAGGAACGGGAAAGACGCAGATATTGAGTGCACGGATAGGAAAGATATTAAGCGATACCGATACTTTACCAGAGAATATTCTTTGCCTTACTTACACCGATGCGGGCGTAGTGGCTATGCGCAAGAGGTTGCTTCAATTTATAGGTGCAGATGCTTATAAGGTAAATATCTACACCTTTCATGCATTCTGTAATGATGTAATTCAGGATAACCTTAGCATCTTTGAAAAGACCGCTCTCGATGCCATCTCTGAACTGGAAAGCATTGAACTATTTACCGAACTGATTAATAATTTTGATAAAGACAATCCCCTAAAGCGGTATCGTGGCGATGTTTATTATGAAATAAGTAACCTGCGCAACCTTTTCAGCACCATGAAAAGGGAAGGTTGGACGCCAGTTTATATTCATGAGCGCATAGATCAATACCTTGAAGAAATAGAAACGCGCGATGAATTCATCTATAAAAGAGCGTACAAACAGTTTAAGGCGGGCGATGTAAAGCAGAATAAAGTTGATGAGGAACACGAGAAAATGTCGAAGCTGAGGGCTGCCGTTGATGAGTTTGATAAGTATCAAGAAATGATGAAGAAGCGTAACCGATACGACTTCGACGACATGATAAACTGGGTGATTAATGCTTTTCAGAAACAGCCACATTTGTTGCAGCGTTATCAGGAACAATACCTATATATATTGGTGGATGAGTTTCAGGATACGAGCGGTACGCAGAACAAGATAGTGGAACTGCTGATGCAGCACTGGGATAAGCCAAACGTGTTTGTGGTGGGCGATGACGACCAGAGTGTCTATCGTTTTCAGGGTGCTAACGTAGAGAACATGCTAGACTTTGCCGAACGATTTGTGGATGATTTAAAAACAATTGTACTTACCAATAACTACCGTAGCACACAGCCAATACTAGACATCAGCAAGACGCTGATAGGAAGGAACACCGAGCGATTGGTAAACCAGATTGATGGCTTGAGCAAGGACTTGCAAGCTGCCAACAAGAAATATGAAGCAATAAATGTGTTGCCGAGGTTGTTAGAATATGAAACGCAGCGGCAGGAAATGATAGATGTTACCCTGTTGATAGAAAATTTACTGACGGAAGGTATGCAGCCCGGAAAGATTGGGGTCATCTATAAAGAGAATAAATATGGTGAGGAACTAGCGCAATATTTTAAGATAAAGAAGATACCTTTTTATAGTAAAAGAAGCCAGAATTTGTTGACAATTCCTTTTGCTAAGAAGTTATTGTTGATGCTGCGTTATCTGGAAGCAGAGCATGATGCGCCGTTTGGTGGTGATGAGATGCTATTTGAGATACTGCATTTTGATTGGTTACAGATACCTGCCATAGATGTTGCAAAGATTACCGTGGAAGTGAGCGGCAGGGCGTGGGGGGCAAACAAAACATCGCTACGAGAGCTTATTATTGAGAAAAAGAATGAGGCTAAAAAGGATTTATTTGGTGGATCAATCAACCCAAACCTTATTGCGGCAAGCGATATTATAGAGCAACTGATAAGCGATGTACCCAACATGACGCTACAACACCTGATGGCGAAAGTGGTGCAGACGGCGGGCGTGTTGCCCTACATGATGAAGCATGAGGAGAAGATATGGCTGCTGGATATATTGAATGCGCTATTCGACTTTATAAAGGAAGAGACTCGCCGCAATCCTTTACTTACCTTAAAAGAGTTTATCAAGGTAATAGAATTGATGAACAATGAGAATATCAACTTGCCCATAGTAGAGGTAAGTGGCAACGAAAAAGGGGTGAATTTATTAACAGCACATGGAAGTAAGGGGTTAGAATTTGAATATGTCTTCTTGGTGGGATGTAATGCCAGCAGTTGGGAAAAGAAACGCAAGCCGGGTGGGGGATATACATTGCCCGATACCATGTTTTCCTCTCAGCCAAAGAACAGTGATGAGGAAGAACTAAGGCGTTTGTTTTATGTAGCATTGACAAGGGCAGAGCAGCACCTACATATATCGTACAGCAAATTTAGGATAGATGGAAAACTGTTAGAACCTTCTATGTTTATTGCTGAGATTCAGGAAGAAAACGCCTTAAAAGCAGAGACGGTAAAACTAAATGAGGCAACCACTTATGAGTTTGCTATGTTGGCTTTTGAGAAGATAATGGCACCAGAGATTGGGCAGCCAGAAGCGGACTTTGTTACCCGTCTGCTGGATAAGTTTGCCATGAATGTGACGGCATTGAGCAACTATTTGAACTGTCCGCTAAAGTTTTATTATACCAATCTTATAAGAATACCTTCTTCTAAAAACGAGGCAACTGAGTTTGGTAGTGCTATACACTATGCGTTGGAACAATTGTTTAAGAAGATGCAAGAAAACAATGAGACCTTTCCAAGAAAAGAAGTCTTTCTCAATGATTTTAGTTGGTATATGCACCGTCATCGCGAGTTCTTTACCAAAGAGCAATACGATCGTAGAATAGAATATGGGTATGAGGTACTGGCAAACTATTATGATACTTATATAAATACTTTCCCTACGGTGGTGAGTATAGAAAAGATGATAAGAAATGTACTGGTGAAAGGAATACCGCTAAAGGGCAAGCTGGATAAATTAGAGTTTACGGGAAAAGAAGTGTTGGTGGTAGATTATAAGTCGGGCGATTATGAGAAAGGAAAGACCAAGCTAAAGCCACCACACGATAAAGAACCCAATGGCGGCGACTACTGGCGGCAGGCTGTTTTCTATAAACTATTGATAGATAATTACGACCAGAAAGACTGGAATGTGACCGCGGTAGAGTTCGACTTTGTAGAGCCAGACAAGAAGAAAGGATATCAGAAAGCGAAGGTGGTAGTAACCCCAGAAGACCTAAGCATAGTAACAGAACAGATAGTAACCGTATGGGATAAGATTCAGCAACGAGACTTTTATACGGGCTGCGGCAAACTTGAATGCCATTGGTGCAACTTTGTAAAGGATAATAACCTTGCAATTGCCTTGCACGAGATAGAAGAGGAGGGGGAGGAATAATTGTTTAAGGATGAATATTAGTAGTTATAAGTACTACTTCATTTTTAGCACTGCCATATCAGGATGTTCAGGGTTTACTATCAATTCTTGACGCAGGGGATGAATCAATACATCCATTTCCTCCAAAGGTATTGCACCGAGCAAAGGCTCTGAATCGCCTGGCAAAACCATGGCACTGCAATAGCTTCTTCTGTTTTTAAACCTTAATTCTACACCTGAAACTACGTTACATAAGATAACCGTTAGCTAGTTGCGCCCTTTTACTTTCTACTACTGGAAACTGCATTATCTCTTGAATGTTTTCATTAATTGCCAACATATAACTGCCAGTATCTACTAATAAGTTCAGGTACATTCTTTTAACTTCATCTTTGTCAATAAAACCACGTCTGGCCATTTCAAGTTCCATTCCGTTTATTATCTCTATATCTGCGTATACTAGTCCCATAAAAAGTTTAGTCAAATATACCTTAATTACAATGGAAGAAATAATTACTTACAAACAAGGAGTTGATGCTCTTGCAAGGTATAAATCATTTGTCCTCTTCCGTTTACCCTCTTTCCTCATACCAATAAACGTTGGCGTCGCCATAAATCCTGTAATAAATACGGGGGTTTCTGTGGCAGTAATGGTAATACTGCCACTTGTAGTAGCTATGGTTGTATGAGCCATCGTATCACTACCAATTGTTGGAATATAAATAGTTGCAGAATCGGTACCTAAGTTTAGGGTATAGCTAGCCGTTTGATTACTGGCTGTCGGCATATAAACTGTGTACATAAATGCAGAATCATTTAAGGAGTATTTACCTGCAATAGGTGAGGTACTAAGAGTTTGTACATAACTATAATTGCCAAACAAATCATTTACCTGTTTGATATAATCTGCGGAAGGTCTTCTTGTTTTATCATTATTTAATAGACCGCTTGTGGCATAAGATGCTCCAGAAGATGAGTTATCATCGTATAATTCATAAAAGAATAGTTTTTGAATGCCGTCCCTAGCATAAGCCAATGATGTTCTCAATATCCAATCTGCTTGTGTCGCCAATACAGTTTTGCTGCCTACAGCACTTACATGATAAGGACTCCATGGGTTTGTATCATAACCAGACTCGGTAACCCACACTGGCATGTCGTTGGTATATTGATGAGCCGTTTGTATGAACAATCCAGCAATGGAATCGGCAAGAGAAAGCTCTGGCGCAACCCCATGAGAGGCAGAACTAGATGGATTGTCTTCTGCATTAGATGGATAATAATGGTAGTTGATAATATCCCAGCAGAGGTTTACACTACCATCGGATTTATAGCCTCGATATTGTTTACACCAATCTATCATACCCAGCAGGTAGTCTGTAGTAGCTAGTGCCACACCGCCCATAACTACTTTCATGGTTGAATCTGCGGTTTTAACGCCCACATTATTACCCAAAGTTCCCAGATGACCATCATAAAAAGCGGAAAGATTCGCTGCATATTCTCTTCCTGTTTGGTAAGCCTGCCTTCCTATCCACCACTTATCACGCTCATTATCGCACTCAATGTATTTTATTAAACCCATACCAATCTTAATTTGATTTACGGGGTCGGCAGTCCAACGCGGAACACTATTTACACTCAATAAGCTAGAATCAACACTGGTATTATTCCCATAGCGAGCGGCATACTGAAAAGCAACCTTAGCTTGGGTGATGTAAGAGGAAGGTTGGGTTAAATCATTCCCATATTCTGCAGGTACGTCTTGGTTGTTCTGTAGGCTGGAAGGATAAGTGCTTTCTAACCAAGTAGGTATCGTTTTTAAGTCTGCCAACACATCAATCCCTGCTGCTTTGCAGGCTATATATATGGAGTCGTAACTCCAGCTGCCGCTGTTAGTAGGACTGTATGTATAACTGCCCTTGGTGTTTTCAAGTTTGCTCCAGTCCATATAATGCCTAAAACCAGAGAAAGATTTTATGGGTTTAAAGTAATTAGAATCTACCGACATGGAATTGGTAAGTGCATTCTCGAAGTTCCATTCAAACCCATTTACACCAAACAGGTTCTTTAGCTTTACTGATGGCTTAACGATGGTTGCCAAAGTATTAGGTGCTTTGTACCACCCGTATAGTTTTAATTCTGATGGATATTGATCACCATTGTACAATACTAAATATTTGATACCTGTTGCCAGAGAATCTAGTTTAAAAGTCCCTAATTTGGATGGATAGGGGCCTACCCAGTTGGCATAAGTGGTTCCAGTAAAAGTAGCCAATACTTTACTATTCCAGTTACTATCTAGGGCATATAAAATGGTAGGATTACTCGCGCATGTACCTTCCCAATCGTACATTCTTATACTATCAATATTCAATACCTCACCAGGTAATACTGGATAATAAGAGTTGTAATGGGTAATTATCTTACCCCAACCTGTATTGACGCTAACGTTTAGTGCACTATCAAATAACTGACCTAAACCATTTGAAGCATTTGTAAGTTGGTACCACCTAGATGCCTGAATGGGTATCGGCCCATGAGTTAAAGATGAATCAGTACTTTGTGCCTTGATTGAAGAAAAAGGAAACAATGCACAACAGAATAAGCAAAAGGGAATTAGTAAATGTTTGTATTTCATAGAGAGGAATGTTTGTGCTGTAAATCTAAGTGTACTTTCTCAAATTTAACCTTCTCGCCACTAAAAAAATCAATTCTACTACAAGACTTGGTTAAATTACATCAAACCATACAGAACTTTTATCTTCGGCATCACCATTATAATTAATAAACAACTCTTCGCCCACCGCTATTGGCTTAACTGTTTTTACTGACATAGTACCTTCTTCAAAATCCATTTCGTATTCGCAATTAGAATCGAAACTATGGTTGTACATCGATATATACCCCAGCCCAATTGCCGCCGCCCCTTCTTCAGGTCCCCACTCAAAGATGTAGTAATACAGTTTGGTAGCTTCTACAACCATTCTTTCGGCCTTGGTTAATGGCAATACGGGCGATATTTCTACAATCGTGCCTTCGTCAAAGGCTCGGGTAGTAAACACACCTAGTCCACCTTCTCCGCCTTTTGCCGATGGGGCAATTACTAAATCTGGTAATATCATTTTGTAAAGATAACCACTTAGAGGTTAGTTGTTAGTGATGAGTGGTGAGTTATTAGTGGTGAGAAGGATGAACCACTAATAACTAATAACTAATGCCACCCCACTTATCTTGCAATATTGCTGCTATTTTATTCTTCAAGCCCAAATTGCAGCAAACCTCATGTTGAACTAACATCGCCAATAGGCGATGTTAGTTCAACTCGTAAATAGAAGAAGGTTTTAACCCCTTTCAAACTTTCGCTTTTTTCTGAAGCCATTTACTATAAAAGGTTCCAACCAATTGTTAAACCCTTCCACTCTACAAATATCCATACAATCCGCTTATCAAACCCCAACAAATTAATAAACCCCGTAATCATTGGTCTTACATCAGTCAATTATTAGTTAGCACTTCCCTAAATAACATGAATACATGCCCTCGCTTATAGGATACACATGAATTAACGTTAATTCATGTCCTCCCTTATAGGATGTGTACAAAGTGGCAGTGATACACGTGCATCCTATAACGTTGTGTACAAATTGGCAGTAATACATGTGTATCCTATAACGTTAGGCATGAATTAATGTTAATTCATGTGTATCCTATAACGTTAGGCATGAATTAATGTTAATTCATGTGTATCCTATAACGTTAGGCATGAATTAATGTTAATTCATGTGTATCCTATAAGCGAGGGCTTGTATTAAAAATCAGCTAGCCGATGTGTTCGGATGCTGTTCGTAGATGTTAGGAACGTGAACCGCAAGTATAAGCGACCCAAAACTTGCGATTAACGAATAAAAGAATAGGCTATCAAGAAGTATTATTTTTTTGATAGCCCATTTCGTTTGTTAAACATTCATCATTAAACGTTTATCATTAACAACTAATCACTATTTCATTATCTTAGCATCCTCAAATAAAAACAACTAATTTATCTAGCGATTATGGCTTATCCACATCAAATTACTTCTTACGAAGGGTATAAGGAAGCTTATCAGAAAAGCATTGACAACCCCGAGGCTTTTTGGGGCGAAGTAGCAGAAAACTTTACTTGGAAAAAGAAATGGGACACTGTATTGGAATGGAACTTTACCGAACCAAGTATTAAATGGTTTAGTGGTGCGCAACTGAACATTACCGAAAACTGTTTAGATAGGCATATAGAGGCACATGGAAACATGCCCGCAATTATTTGGGAACCGAACGACCCTAACGAGAAGAACCGCCTACTTACTTATAGCAAACTACTAGAAAGGGTATGCCAGTTTGGGCAGGTGCTAAAAAACAATGGGGTAAAAAAAGGCGACAGGGTATGTATTTACATGGGCATGATACCCGAACTAGCCATAGCTACCCTAGCCTGTGCCCGTATTGGTGCTGTACACTCGGTAATATTTGGCGGATTTTCGGCACAAAGTATTGCCGATAGGTTGTATGATGCGCAAGCAGAATTTATTGTAACCTGCGATGGAGCTTATCGAGGGGCAAAAGATATTCCTTTAAAAAATGTGATTGACGACGCGCTTATTGGCAACCGCACCGTAAAAAAAGTGGTTGTGGTGACCCGTACCAGAACACCAGTAAGTATGCTTAAAGGACGAGATGTTTGGTACGAAGACGAAATGAACCATATAGAAGAACAAGGCATACGCTTTATAGAAGCCGAACCAATGGAAGCCGAAGACCCATTGTTTATCCTATATACTTCTGGCAGCACAGGCAAGCCTAAAGGTGTGGTTCATGCCTGCGGAGGCTACATGGTTTATACCAACTACTCTTTTATCAATGTATTTCAATATAAAAAGTCGCAGATACATTTCTGTACCGCCGATATTGGTTGGATTACGGGTCACTCATACATCCTATATGGCCCATTGAGTGCTTGTGCCACCACCCTAATATTCGAAGGTGTTCCCACTTACCCTGATGCTGGACGTTTTTGGGATATTGTAGATAAATACAAGGTAAATATTCTTTATACCGCCCCAACTGCCATCCGTAGCTTGATGAGCTTTGGGTTAGGGCCATTGCAGGATAAAGATTTATCATCATTAAAAGTACTAGGTACGGTAGGAGAACCCATCAACGAGGAAGCATGGCATTGGTACGATGAACATGTGGGCAAAAAACAATGCCCCATTGTAGATACTTGGTGGCAAACAGAAACGGGGGGGATATTAATTAGTAACTTGGCAGGCATAACTCCATCAAAACCAAGTTGGGCTACCCTGCCTTTGCCGGGCGTACAGATGCTTTTGGTAGATGAAAAAGGAAATGAGGTATTGGATGATGGCAGCGAAACCGTAAGCGGCAATCTTTGCATCAAAGCCCCGTGGCCTTCTACCATCCGCACTACTTATGGCGATCACGAACGTTGCCGCACCAACTATTTTGCCACTTATCCTAACCTGTATTTTACGGGCGATGGTGCTATGCGTAGCCCAGACGGATATTATAGAATCACTGGCCGTGTAGATGATGTATTAAATGTGAGTGGACATCGCATAGGTACTGCCGAGGTAGAAAACGCCATCAACATGCACGCCGATGTAATAGAAAGTGCAGTGGTTGGTTACCCACATGATGTAAAGGGACAAGGCATTTATGCTTACGTAATACTTGGGCATGTGCATGGCGATGAAGCCCTTTCTCGTAAGGACATACTTCAAACCGTTACCCGTATTATCGGGCCAATTGCTAAGCCTGATAAGATTCAGTTTGTTAGTGGATTGCCTAAAACACGTAGCGGTAAGATTATGCGTAGGATACTAAGAAAAATTGCCGAAGGAGAAACAGAGAACTTAGGCGATACTTCTACCTTACTAGACCCAGGCGTGGTAGATGAAATAAAGAAAGGAAAGATTTAATTGATAATTTTAATTGCTAAAAGCAGTCATGAACCTAGCGGTGATTGGCTGCTTTTGTTTTTAAGTAGAATAGTCAGTTTTATTGGATTGTTAGAGAGTATAAAGCTTTTTTGTGCACCAATCTTTGCAGCAAGCAGTTCTTGGGTAAGGTTTGCTAACTTGCATTCTTCTTTTATCAATTTACCAATTGCAAAGGCTTTTGCTTTTATTTCAAAATCAGTTCTTGCTTCGAACCAACGCTACCATATTGTACGTCAAGGTGTTAAGAAAATGGGTTTATATTTTATTTTTTATTCCATTGTCTGTTTTTTTGTTAATACTAATAGATTATTTCTAAAGATGAGCCATTATTTTTAACAAAATAGTCCTTCTAATTATAAAATAATTTGTACGTATTAAAAATTAAAAGCTTCTAAATTTAGTGTAAAAGGCTCATGTTAACTTATAAAAGAGGTTCTCACTGATCCAAGTGTTCAGCGAAGCTGGTCACTCGTGCTTATTAGTCAAACCAGTTTTTAACTGGAAGATGCTTAGATAGCAACCGTTACTACCGATTAACGAGAACTCCTTAGAAACGTGAATCGGGAACCGATAGTCGCAAGTTTGGTTGTTTACTTGCGATTCCCGATTCCCGATTGCTTCTACCGATTCCCCAATAAAACTACTTACTTACAGCCAATGGGTTTTGTTGTCCGCTCATATCTGTAACCATCTTAACGGTTTCATCTATGTAAAGGTCAGTTTTGATGTTCTTAATCCATGCCTTATACCTTTCGCCCTTTTGCTTATCGGGGTTATTATAGTACTTATCGTAATCGGGCTTTAATACATCAACATCCATTTCTTTGGTGAGTTTAGCCAAATCATTATTCTGATTCACCGTCTTTTTTAGCTTAGATTGTTGTTCCTTATACTTGTCTAATTGCAAGCTTACAGGTGCATCTACATTTTTACCCAACCAATCAGTATTAGACTTTATGATGCCAAAAGCAGGGTTAGACTGAATTCTGGCGTTCTCTTTTTTAATGATAGAAGAATAGCCCGCAAATAAATCGGCATTAGCTTGTTTTATCTCATCCCAAGGCAACGCACTTGGATTATCCTTTTCTCGAATCTTGATATAATCGTAAGGATCTGGCAAAACAACATCAGAACTTACGCCTTTTAACTGTGTAGAACCTCCATTTACCCTATAAAACTTCTGGAAGGTAAGTTTAACAGCACCATATTCTGTACGACCCGAAAAGAAATCGAGCGGTTTGCCTAGCGGAACATTACGTTGCACCGTGCCTTTGCCATAAGTAGAAGTACTACCCACTATAATCCCCCTTTTGTAATCTTGAATGGCAGCAGCAAATATCTCGCTGGCGCTAGCACTTGTTTCATTAACCATTACCGCAAGTGGACCGTCATATAAAACATTGGCGTCTTTATCATCCATTACCACAATCTTACCATCTCTGTCTTTCACTTGTACTACAGGGCCAGTTTTGATAAATAATCCAACCATCTGAATCACTTCATACAAAGAACCACCACCGTTATAACGCAAATCCATGATGATACCATCTACATTTTCAGCCTTTAGCTTCGTTATTTCTTTTGCTACATCCTCACTACATTTAGCGCCATCTGGACGTTCGAAGTCTGCATAAAAATCAGGAAGAGAAATAACACCTATCTTCTTGCTGCCATTTTTTACAATGATACTTCTTGCAAAAGTTTCATCCTGTACTATCTCATCCCGCTGAAGGGTAATTGTATTACTAGTGCCATCGCTCTTTTTAAGGGTCAATTTTACATAAGTCCCCTTGTTGCCACGTATAAGCTTAACAGCATCTGTAACATCAAAGCCACTTACATCAACCATCTCTGTCTTATCCCCTTGCCCTACTTTTACGATGATGTCATTAACCATAATCTCCCCACTTTTCCATGCAGGTCCACCAGGAATAAGACTCATGATTTTAATATTGCCATCCTGTTCTTGTAGTTGAGCACCAATGCCATAAAAACGACCACTCATCTGTTCGTCAAAAGCTCTTTTCTCAACTGGCGGGAAATAATCTGTATGAGGATCCATCAGATTAGTAATCGTGTTGATAAAGATATTAAACCTTTCATCTGGGGTAAGGCGAAGTTTAAGGCGTTCGTACATTCTATCTGTATTCTTCAAAACCTTAGTGCGGGCTTCTTCTTCTAGTTGAGCATCAGTTCTTTTGGTAACGCTATCTACTTTGCTTTTAGCCCTTTCGTCCATCAAATCAACATACCTTTCTAGTACTAAAAACTTTAAGTGTTTGCGCCATCTATCCTTTCTATCCGCTTTTGTAGCTGGATATTCTACTTTTTCAGGGTCGGTTATTAATGTTTCATCAGTAGTGAAAGTAAAGGGTTGAGATAATATCTCTTTATATGTACTAACTACTTCTGGCAAATCTTTATCGTAAATACTATCAACAGCAGGCGTAAACTGTATGGGAGATGTTCCTTTTATTTCATCATCAATAGTTGTCTCATAATTTTTGAGATACGCTATGTCCGATTTAAGAAACAAAGATTTGTCAGCATCTAACTCACTTAAATATTTCTTGAAAATCTTTTTAGAAAAAGCATCATCAAATGCTTTGGGACTGTAATGTTCTTCTTGCAACAACTGACCTATTGCAGTAAGTAGTTTTTGTTTTGGTGTATCGGCTATGGGGCTGCCGTTTATTTTTTTGAAGGCAAAGAATGCACTAGCAAATACTATTATGGTAAACAGTATCCAACCTTTTTTACGAATCATAAAGCTCAATATTTTTTGCATAGAGAAAGAAACTTCAAAAATAGGGCAATTGTTTGGTCCATCTATATTAAGTGGGGAGTACTTAACAAAGGTTTTTGATAAAGGGGACATAGAAGAGATGTGTGGTAAAATGGAGGGTGCATCTAAACTAAACATAGCATGGTAAAGCTTTAGGATAAGAAGAATATTAATTTGAAGGTAAAATATAGTTAACATTTTATTGTTTTGGAAGCGTATAAACTGCAAAAACTATGGCATAAGATAAACTTTTATCTAAGCTTTTCATCATCATTGCTTTTCAATTGAAAAATTAACCCTATTTTCGCAGCCCGTTAAAACGGAGGGTGTAGCTCAGTAGGTTAGAGCGACAGTTTGTGGCACTGTAGGTCGTGGGTTCGAGACCCATCATTCTCCCTAAGTTTATACAGCCTTGACCCATAGTCAAGGCTTTATTTTTAATACCAACACCGTGAATTATATAGTTTATACTATTCCCTTAATAACAGCAGTTTTTGGTTGGCTTGTCTGCCAACTGTTCTTCAAGCTATTGTTCCATCCTACTAGACCCATAAATATTTTTGGCATTACCCTACAAGGTGTTTTGCCTAGCAGGAAACAAGAGATTGCAAAAAGCTTAGGTAACCTAGCTGCTGAAAATATAACTTTACTAATAAAGGCAACAGATACTAATAATTTAGAACGCCTAATGCCTTTTATTGATAAAAATGTTGACCAATTCCTTAGGGTAAAATTGGCTGAGAAGATGCCGATGATTAGCATGTTTATTGGGGATGCGACAATTGCAGAACTAAAGGCTGTATTCATAGAAGAAATACAAATTCTTTTTCCTGAATTGATGAAACTTTATGTAGAAGATTTATTGGACACTTTAGATATCGAGAAGCTTCTGACAAACAAATTATCAGATATTTCTCTAGACAAATTTGAGCTTTTATTTAAATCTAACGTAAGAAGTAGCGCCAACAAGTTGGGATTTATTTGTTTACTAGGTGGGTTTATTGTTGGGCTTTTGCAGCTTTGGATAGTAGTGGCAGTTAAATAATTCCTGTAATTAACTAAGGAAGTCCTAAAATAAAAAAGGGTCCTTCCGTGGAAACGGAACGACCTCTAACGATTGCTTGCCATATGAAAAAGTTATAAATATCTAGTTTTTGTTGCTCTTAATCTGTAACCGTAAGAGCATAGAGCAAAAGTAGTTGTAAAACTTTAGTATTGTGATGCAACTTATCTTGTATTTAATGATGTCAAAACTACACTTTTGTTTATGAAACTATTACTATTATTAAGTTTCACCTGATTTACTATATTATATCCAACGTAAAAAAGAACGGAAAAAATCTTCTTTTTTAACTGAAAAAAGATAGTCTTTTGCGGGTTTAATGTGTATTTCTTACAAATTATGTACTAATCAATAAAAATATTTGTTTTGGTGAAAACGTTATTGTTAATTTGCCGTTCTTTATTTATTAATCATAACGATTTTGTAAGCTTATGAACAATGTATTATTCTTTGCAGTCCCGGCTATGGGACTCGTCGGTCTTCTTTACACATTAATTCAATTCAATTGGGTATCCAAGCAAGACGCTGGCGGGGAGCGTATGAAAGAAATCAGTACTTACATTGCTGAGGGTGCTATGGCATTCTTACGTGCTGAATGGAAAATACTCGGGTACTTTGTGGTGATTGTTGCTATCCTTTTGGGTTTTATGGCAAATAGGAATGAAACCAGCCATTGGACTATTGCTGTTTCTTTTGTAATTGGTGCTGTTTTTAGTGCTACAGCAGGTTATATCGGTATGAAGGTAGCCACTAAAGCAAACGTTCGTACTGCCCAAGCAGCTAAAACAAGTTTATCTAAAGCATTGCATGTATCTTTTACAGGTGGTTCTGTAATGGGACTTGGTGTTTCTGGATTGGCTGTTCTGGGTTTAGGTGGTTTGTTTTTAATCATCAAACACTTTTTCTCTCCCGATGGCGATGCGGCTGGTATGCTTCGTACTATAGAAGTGTTGACAGGCTTTTCTCTTGGTGCTGAAAGTATTGCCTTATTTGCTAGAGTAGGTGGAGGAATTTATACCAAAGCAGCAGATGTTGGTGCTGATTTGGTGGGTAAAGTAGAAGCGGGTATTCCTGAAGATGACCCTCGTAATCCTGCTACTATTGCCGATAATGTTGGCGATAACGTTGGTGATGTTGCGGGTATGGGTGCCGATTTGTTTGGCAGTTATGTCGCTACTGTATTGGCTACCATGGTTTTGGGACAAGAAACAATTGCTACTGGAGATAAGTTTAATGGTCTGTCGCCAATATTGCTTCCAATGGTTATTGCAGCTACTGGCATTCTTTTATCTATTATAGGTACTCTTTTCGTAAGAATTAGTGATACTATTGATGCAACTACACACCATGTGCAGAAGGCTTTGAACATGGGTAACTGGGGTTCGATGGTACTTACTGCCATTGCCTCTTATTTCATTGTAAATTATATTCTTCCCGAAACAATGATCCTTCGCGGAGTTACTTTTACCCGCAATGGTGTATTGGGTGCAATTGCTGTTGGGTTGATAGTGGGTACTTTAATGAGTATCATTACAGAATATTATACTGCTATGGGCAAACGCCCTGTGTTGAGTATTATTCGTCAGTCAGGCACTGGTCATGCTACTAATATCATTGGTGGTTTGGCTGTAGGTATGGAATCTACTTGTTTGCCTATCCTCGTTTTGGCTGGTGGTATTTACGGTTCTTTTGCTTGTGCTGGTTTGTATGGCGTAGCAATTGCTGCTGCTGGAATGATGGCAACTACGGCTATGCAATTAGCTATTGATGCTTTTGGGCCTATTGCCGATAATGCGGGTGGTATTGCAGAAATGAGTGAATTAGCACCAGAAGTTCGTGAGAGGACAGATATATTGGATGCCGTTGGTAACACCACTGCTGCAAGCGGAAAGGGCTTTGCTATTGCCTCTGCTGCTCTTACTGCCTTGGCTTTGTTTGCTGCTTTTGTGGGTGTTGCAATGCCCGATAATCAACATATTGATATTTACAAGGCCGATGTATTGGCTTCTTTGTTTATTGGTGGGATGATTCCATTTATATTCTCTTCTTTGGCTATCCGTGCTGTTGGTGAAGCAGCTATGGCAATGGTAGAAGAAGTTCGTCGTCAGTTCAGAACTATACCTGGTATTATGGAAGGTACTGGCAAACCAGAATACGATAAGTGTGTGGCTATCTCTACAGAAGCTTCTTTGAAGAAAATGGTTTTGCCTGGTGCAATTGCCATTATTTCCCCATTGGTTATCGGTTTTACTTTAGGCCCAGAAGCGTTGGGTGGGTTCTTGGCAGGCGCTACTGTAAGTGGTGTGTTGATGGGCATCTTTCAAAACAATGCGGGTGGTGCATGGGATAATGCAAAGAAAAGTTTTGAAAAAGGAGTTGAGATTAATGGAACAATGTACTATAAAAAGTCTGAACCACACAAGGCTTCTGTAACGGGTGATACTGTTGGCGATCCTTTTAAAGATACATCCGGGCCTTCAATGAATATCCTTATCAAATTGATGAGTATTGTTTCTTTGGTTATTGCGCCTACACTTGCCCAGATTCATAAAACAACTACCGAAGTTAAACCAGCTCATAGTATGTTGAAAACAATAGAGGTAAAGGTGTTGGATAATGAAAGTGTAGAAAGTATCACTCGAAGTGTTTCGCTTAAAAATCCTGCAAGTCATACTGATGCGTTACTAGATGCACTAAAAGCCGATGGGTTGATAAGTGGGGATAATGTAAAAGTTGAGGTTATCAACAACAAGATTGTCGTTAATGGAAAGGCATTGCCCGATGATGTAATGAAAAAATATACCCAGTATTTGGATAAAGACGCTATTGGTGGTAATACTTCGAGTAACACACAATAGTAATACCCTGTAATCTTCGTCAAAGCTCTTGCAGAAATTAATCTGTAAGGGCTTTTTTGTTGAAGCGAGAATTTGCTTATTGCTTTACCGATAACTTCCAAATAGTCAGCGTATAAGTCCAGATACAAGCGAGAAGTCTTCAATAATTTATCTCTTTATTACAATGATAGAGCAGTCGTTTCCAGTCTTAAACCACCCTTTTACGTCATTCACTCACGTGGTTGCGAGTTTCTTAGGCATGCTTTCAGGCATACAATGCATGCTTTTAGCCACTAAACACCCGCTTTAAGGGTTACAACCACCCAAAAGAACCTTGAAACCAGCAGGTTAAGGTTTAAAACCAAGCAGATTAGCCCTGCAAACAGGTGATTTTGCCCTAAAACCATCCAAAATTACACTGCAACCACGTGGGTTAGCTTTGTAACCACGTGAGTGAAGGACTAAGTGAACTCCTGTAATCGTGCAATAACATCAGCTAATCAAGGTGTTCGGATGCTGTTCGAAGATGTTAGCGAAGCGCATCTCGAACTGGTAGATAAACGGGATATTTATCCCGCTAGTACATAATAACCCCTACATTTGGAAATGGGTTTTGCATATAGGATAATCAATCAACACAACACGCACTTTATTACATGCACCGTTTATCAGTGGGTGGATGTTTTTAGCCGAAAAACTTATGCAGATATCTTTTTAGATAGTATCAGATATTGCCAACAATCGAAAGGGCTGAAGGTATATGGATGGGTGATAATGACGAACCATGTTCACTTAATTATTGGTAGTGATGAACAAAATCTTAGTGACATCATAAGGGACTTTAAGAAATTTACAGCCACTCAAATAATTAAGACAATAACTAGCAATGAAAAAGAAAGTAGGAAACATTGGCTTTTGTGGTTGTTGAAAAAAGCAGATCGCATTTGTTTTTGGGAAGAAGGGTATCATGGAGAAGAGGTTTGGAGTCAGGATTTTTTAGAGTCAAAATTGAATTATATACATCAAAATCCTGTAAGGGCAGGTTTTGTAGAAAAATAAGAAGAATATTTGTATAGCAGTAGTTGTGATTATTACGGCAACAGAAAAGGGTTATTAAACATAAGTGATTTGTAAAAAATTATTTCAGGGATTAAAAATCCCTTTTATCTCCAGTTCGGGATGCGCTTCGCTAACATCCACGAA
>JANYEX010000018.1 GCA_025359725.1 Chitinophagaceae bacterium
CTGTTGCCGCCATCAGTAGCAACACGTACAACAATCCTGTTTGTCGCTTTTTGTGTTTCATCATAATGCTTGTTTTTGTCGTTGAAGTTTATATTTATTAATCAATTCTTTTCCTTTGGGTGTTACTAGTCCATGCAAAAAATTGTCTGTTATCTCTACACACAATACCGATAAAGGGTGACTACCATGCGGAAAATAGTGCATATTAAAAATGAGAAACATACTTCCAATCCTAAATTTTGTAACTATGTCCGTATTAATCTCATCCCTATAAAGCCCTTCCTTTTTCCCCTTTTCCAAATTGTCTTTAATGGTTTCATATAAATAGGCATTGTGGTGATCTGTAAACTTTTTGTAAGCTTTTGGATGGTATTTTTCCAAATCAAACAGTATGGAAGGGTTAAATCCTGCAAACATTTCCTCCATAATATCCAATGCCAAAAACATTTCGTGTACGGCGTTTTCGCATCCCTCTTTCGTTTTCGAACAATCGCACTCCATCCTGTTCATCTCTATATCCAGCACCCCATCTACCAATGCGTCTTTATCCTTATAATACAAATAGATAGTTTTTTTCGAGATGCCTAGGTTACTCGCTATCTCATCCATACTGATGCTGCGTATCCCAAACTTCATAAACAGTTCGTGTGCCTTTGTTACTATTCTTTCCTCTATTTCCATGTTTATCTTTAATCCGATGCGAAACTAAGGAAACTTTTTTTGTTATTTAAGTTTCCAGCAAGATTTAATTTTAACGTAACATTAGTAGTGGTACTAATTACTCAGACGATTGAAAAGGAATAATATTTTATTCTATGAAAAAATAAGTTTTTTGGATAGTGTAAATTATTTTCATTGGATTGAAAAACTGAATGAATTACTTGATTTTATAGTATAGTTCACCGAAATTTGTGTCAAGATGTGTAAAAGCTTTGTTATTATGTCCAAATACCACTGTTTTATGTCCAAAAGCTGTGTTCTTTTGTTCATATCTATCTTCTTTTGTTCAATATTTATCATTCTTTGTCCAATTTCTTGCCATTTTTGTTCAAAAACCACTAGAAAACGCACGTAAGAACACAAATATTGAACACAAGAATAAAACTTATAGATAAACAACTAAAATTCTGAACAAAAGAACACAGCTTTTGGACGTAAAAACACAATTTTCAAACATATAATAATAGCTTTCAAACATCCCGAAATAGGTATCAAATAACTTACTATTGAAAGTAATTTTCTTTACTTTCAAAAATATTTTTCATAAATGATATTTGTACTAAAGCACTACCTATTTAGGGTATTAAACAAATAATAATGATACGGCTTATGTTGTGCGCAAGTTTAAGCATCACTTCTAAAGTAAAACTCAAAAAAATATCTTTGGGTTAGGTTGATGATACCCAAAGTAATATTTACTGTTTAAAAAAAAGAAAGAATATGCAGCTAATTGCTATAAATAAGCAGATAGTTACATATTTTGTTTATACAACACTTATTTTTGTACTAATGGGATTTTAACATTATTCTATTGAAAGATTGTATGGTAAAATTAGCTTTGACGGAGATAAATAGAATAGGTGAAATAACTTTTTTACTAACAGAAGAACCAAACTTTTGGAGTGATATTATACCAAAAGAAGGAACTAATATTTTATCTTATTGGAATAAAGACACTAGTCAAAAGCTATCTGAACAAATAGAAAAAGCGTTTAATTCGGCTTTCCCTATTGAGTTTTCCTTAAATATTCATGACCACTCCATTAACCTTATAATACACAGTCAGCACAAACAAAAGTCAGTTATTTATTGGCGTTATGAAGCTAAAGAAGTAATTGATTTTGCTATAGAAGAAGCCAGACAAGATATTCTTGATTTCTCTTTTACAAAAACTGCTACAGCCATCTTATTGGTAAAAGAAGATGGAACACTATTCAATTTTAATGATGCAGCCCTAGCTATGTTTGGCTATACAAGGGAAGAGTTTAAGCAACTTAAAGTGCTAAACATTGACCCTAATGCCACACTCGAAGTTAGAAAGATGCTTTGGACTGTATTAAAAGCTGCCGGCACTTTCACTATTCATAGGCATCTAAAAAGAAAAGACAGCACATGGATAGATTTAGAAGTAAAAGCTAATATCATTAATTATAAAGGGATAGAGCTTAACTGTGCTTTTATTACTGACATTACAGAAAAGAAAAGATTAGAGAAAGAACTAAAACTGGTTGATTTTATCTATAAAAACTCTTCTTTGTGTACCATTATAGCCAAAGAAAATGGTAGCATTTATGAAGTAAATCAGGGTGCATTAAAATTGTATGGCTACACCAGAGAGGAGATGTTACAGTTAAATACAGTTGATTTAACTATTTTGGAAAAACAAAAATTTGCAAAAGCATGGGCAAAGGCTTGGTCTGAACTAAAACTAAATAATAAAATTAGGTTTCGATCCAGAAACAAAAAGAAAGATGGCAGTTTGATTGATATAGAAATTCAAGCAAATTATATTGAATATGAAGGGATAGCCCTTAACTGCTCCTTTATTACCGACATTACCGAAGTAAAGAAAATGGAAGATCGGTTCAAATTAGTGGGTTTTTCTTTCAGAAATGCGACTACATCAATGCACTTTGTAAAAAAAGATGGAACTATACTAGATAGTAACATGGCGGCACACCAGCTACTCGGTTACACCAGAAGAGAATATCAATCGATAAAGATTTTTGAACCCGTTCCTTATCATACCCCAGAGACATGGGAAAAAAGATGGACTGAATATAAACTGAACCAAAAACTTCAATTCGATACTAAACTAAGAAAAAAGAATGGTTCTTTTATTGATGTTAGTATAAATGCCAACCTGATAACGTATCTAAATACAAAAATTCTCTTTGTTTCTTTTGTAGATATCACCGAAAAGAAAAAGATAGAGGGGCGCATGAATCTGGTGGATTTTGCTTTTAGGAAATCATCGGTAGCCATTTTTTTTACCCGAGAAGATGCTAGTTTCTACGACTTTAACGAGGCAGCTCTTTCTTTATATGGATATACAAAAGAGGAAATGGCACAACTAAAAGTAGATGACCTTACTGCTGCGTATAAAAAAGAAGATGTTGCTTTGGCTTGGGCAAACCTTTGGGCAAGTATGCAGGAGAAAAAAACTATTACGTTTAATAGTAAACATCACAAAAAAGATGGCAGTTTGATAGATGTAGAGATACAGGTAAACTATATTGAATATGAGAATATTAAATTGAACTGTGCTTATATAATAGACACCACTGATAAAAAAAGAACGGAAGAAGCATTAAACAGAAGTATTGAGCGGTATCAATATGCTACCACCGCTACATCGGATGTTATATGGGAAACAGATTTGCTAACGCACAAGCTATACCTAAGCAATAATTTTACATCCATTTTTGGTCATACCACGCCCAAAGGACAAGACATGGAAAATAGTATCTGGCGTCAGAATGTTCATCCAGAAGATTTAAAAAGAATACAAGAAACCGAAGCAGAAGTTATTAATGGAGTGGGGGACAGATGGGAAGGTGAATACAGGCTAAAGAAAGCAGACGGCACTTATGCAATAGTGTTAGATAGGAGCTTTGCAATAAAAGATGAAAATGGTAAGGCGATTAAGATGATTGGATCTATGCTAGACATCACTCAACGAAAAACCGCCGAAATTGAAAAGGAACACCTAATTAATGAGTTGATATTATCTAATAAAGAGTTGAAGCAATTTAGCTACATAACAACCCACAATCTACGTGCCCCCTTAACTAACCTTATCTCTATATGTAGGCTTTTAAAAACAGATGAAATAAAGGATGAACTTACTTTAAAACTCATTGAAGGTTTTAAAACTTCAACCAATCAATTAAATGAAACCCTAAATGATTTGATTAATATCTTGATTATAAAAGAAAAACCAAACCTTTCAACAAATCAATTAAATTTTAAAGATGTATTAGACAAGGTAGTACATTTTATTTCTAATACAATAGAAAGAGCTAGTGTAACAATAGCGTCAGACTTTTCTTTGGCAGAAAATGTGCGTTTTAATATGCCTTATTTGGAAAGTATTTTCTTGAACCTACTTACAAATTCTATTAAATACTCCCAACCTTCCAAGCCTCCCCACATTAAAATTTATACTAGAAAAGACCAAGGAAATACAACCAAATTATTCTTCTCGGATAACGGTGTGGGTATGAATTTGAATATGGTAAAGGATAAAATTTTTGGATTGTACCAACGTTTCCATGAAAATGCAGATAGCAAGGGCATTGGATTATACCTGATTCATTCTCAGATAACGGCTTTGGGAGGGAAGATAGAAGTAGAAAGCGAGGTAAATAAGGGTACTACATTCATAATAACCTTCAAGTAAAATATCTTTTACAGTGACATTTGCTTGTTTTAAATAAACTACAAAGATGTTAATTGGTAAGTAAGGCTTTAATATTTAATTACTTAAATTGCGCCTATTTATTCACAAGGGCTTGGCCGCAACCCAAAGATACCTTGATGATAGCACCCCACTTTGCAACATTCTTGTAAACCGGTCATGGCTGATTTTACCCTCAAGAACTCTTGATAAAACAGTACAACTTACTTGACAAACTGCCATGTAGATAATCGGTATACAAATCAACACAATTTAGCAAAACAACATTTATCTAGAAACGTATTTTGTTGATAAATGTGCGCAGGGTGAGTTAGTATAATTAGTAGTCAAATCAACTATTTATTCATTTTTTTGTTAAATATATTACAATAAGTACTATTTTAAGGTTGTTAGGGTGACATATTAATGCAACTAATGAAGAACAAAGGCTACTTTCAGAGCCAAACATGTAAAATATTTTTTTTATTGTAACACTAATTGATATAAACTATGGCAATATTAAAAGAGGGCGTAAAAGCTCCTGCGTTTAAAGCGTTAGATCAGAATGGGAAAGCTATCTCATTAAAAGATTATTTAGGTAAGCGAATTGTTCTTTATTTTTATCCTAAAGATGATACTCCCGGGTGTACAGCACAAGCTTGTAATCTTAGGGATAACTACACAGAATTAATAGCACAAGGATTTCAAGTAATAGGTGTTAGTGTTGATTCTGTAAAAAGTCACAAAAAGTTTGAAGAAAAGTTTGAATTACTTTTTCCTCTAGTTTCTGACGAGGACAAGAAAATTGTTGACGCTTATAATCTTTGGGGTGAAAAGAAGTTTATGGGTAAAACATACATGGGAACAACAAGAACAACTTTTTTGATTGATGAGACTGGTAAAATAAAAAAAATTATCACCAAGCCTGATACAAAAAATCACACTGAAGAAATATTAGCTGCTTGGAATGAAGCATAGTTGTACCTAAAATCATCAAAAGGCAACCACAAATTAATGTGGTTGCCTTTTTGATTTGTAATATTCAATCTAAATTTGTTATTTTCTGCTAATTACTTTCTCTACCGCAGCAATAATGTTCGGGGTATCTAAGCCATATTTAGCCAACAGTTCTTTTGGTGTACCGCTTTCGCCAAAAGTATCGTTTGTACCGACGTACTCAATAGGTATTGGGCAGTTTTTAGCCGCTACTTGTGCAATACTATCGCCCAAACCACCAATAATGTTATGCTCTTCGCAAGTTACGGCACATCTTGTTTTGGAAATAGATTTAATGATTGCTTCTGTGTCCAATGGTTTAATTGTATGTATGTTGATTACCTCTACACTGATTCCTTTGGCTTCTAATGCTTTTCCAGCTTCTATAGCTTTCCAAACCAAATGTCCACATGCAAAAATGGTCACATCTGTTCCTTCACTTAATTGTTGAGCTTTTCCTATCACAAAGTCGCTACCATCTTCCTTTGTGAAATTTGGCCACTTCGGACGACCAAAACGCAAATAAACCGGTCCTTCATAACTAGCAATTGCTTTAGTAGCAATTTTAGTTTGATTAAAATCGCAAGGAACAATAACAGTCATTCCTGGCAACATTTTCATCATTCCTATATCTTCTAGAATTTGGTGTGTAGCACCATCTTCTCCAAGTGTTAAACCCGCATGAGAGGCGCATATCTTCACATTCTTACCACTATAAGCAATGCTCTGACGAATTTGGTCATAAACACGACCAGTGCTGAAATTAGCAAAAGTGGTGGTATAAGGAATTTTTCCTCCAATAGTTAAACCAGCAGCAACTCCTATCATATTCGCTTCTGCAATTCCACACTGAATAAAACGCTCTGGAATTTCCTTAATAAAAGGTCCTAATTTGAAAGAACCCGCAAGGTCTGCTGTCAATACAACGACCTTATCATTTTCTTTTCCTATTTCGTAGATACCTTCTCCAAAGCCACCACGAGTTTCTTTTTCATTTTGAACCTGAATGTCTGATACTTTCATAAGTAATCCTATTTTATGATTTGAAATATTCGCAGCAAAGTAAAGAAATAAAGATGGTGGATGCTACACCAATTGTTGTAAGATGCTATCTAATTGTTCTACTATTTTATATATTACTGTTTACACTATATTTATATCCTTTACGTTGCCCGTTCTTTTTAATACACCCCAGTTTTGTAGCTCTCCTTTTAATGCCCTTTTTAGAGAACGATACAACACAATTAACATTATCCATCTATAAATTAATCGTTGAGGAATTAACCATATAAGTTTAATAGGCTTCTCTTTTTCAAAAAGAAACGAAATGGCAGCAATCATAATATCTACGACAGTAAACAGGACATAATACCATAAAATTTTACTTGCATTATCAGTAAAAAGTCCAATTATCATTAATACATCAGCTATTGGAGAGAAAATTGGAATAATATATTTGAATATTAAAATATCTGGAAGTGCTATCCAACCTAAAGATTTGTTTTTCCCGCTAAATAAAATATCGGTGTGTTTCCAAAATGTTTGCATAACTCCAAAACTCCACCTAAAACGTTGCTTCATGAATTGTTTTAATGTTTCTGGTGCTTCCGTATAGGCTATAGCATTGGGCTCATTTGTTACTTGGTAACCTGCTCTTAATATTCTGATCGTTAAATCACAATCTTCTGCCAAGGTATCTGTTGTAAAACCTCCCGCAGCCTTTATTGCTTCTTTTTTAAAAGCACCTATAGCGCCTGGAACGACAGTTATGCCATTAGCATAAGCAAAACCCTTTCTGTCAAAGTTTTGACTAGTTATATATTCAATATTCTGCCATTTTGTTAGCAAATTAACTTCATTTCCAACTTTAACTACACCTGCTACGGCACCAATTTTTTTTGCAGACTTTGGTTGCATTAAGAAATGCTTCATTAATAGACTTACTGCGTTTGATGCAAGTTTTGTATCCGCATCGATACATACAACATAAGCCGCATTGGTCTTTTTTATTCCAAAATTCAAGGCAGATGCCTTTCCGCCGTTGGGTTTAGTAAATAATTTTATAGTCGGGTTTGTTGAAAATTCTGAATTTACAATTTGCCAAGTATTATCCTTACTGCCGTCATCAACAAATACAATATTAAAATTTGGATAATCACATTTTAGTAAATTATTTATTGAACTAACAATGTTAACTTCTTCATTAAACGATGGAACTATGATTGATACCAATGGGTAACTGTCAACTAATTCATTATAAATGATATGCTTTTCCTTAGCTCTCTGTAAAAACGATAATGTTCCAAGTATTAGAAGCCTGATTGTACTTATTATCATGAAGACTAAAAAGAGTGCAAAGAATAAATGAGTAGCATAATATACTACTTCTGCCCAGAAGTAATTGATTTTCAATTTAAAATAATCTTTTCTGTCTGCAAAAGGCATTAAATCATCTCTTGTCTTTCCAAGTAAATCTGCTACAGTAGTAAATGTGTAACCACGAGATTTGTAATAACGGATTATCATACCCGTAGCCAACACTGTCTGACTTCTATCTCCACCTCCATCATGTAACAGGATAATGTTGCTACTATCTTTGTTTACTTTTAGATTATGGTCGTAAGCAGATACAATTCTATTAAAAATTGTGTCGGCATTAAAGTTTTTAAGTTCGCCTTTTTGCCAATCTTCAGGATCTAAACTTTCCCCAACGGTAATGTAATTTCTTGTTCTACTTAGAGCAACGGGAACAAGTTCCTCGTTTTTTTCTGGTTCACTATCAGCATTAAAGGGTGCTCTAAACATTACGATACTTCTTCCAGTGATACATTCTATTAAAAGTTTAGTAGCATCCATTTCTAAAAGTGCTCTATCCCTGCTTACTTTACTCATGTCTGGGTGAGTGAAAGTATGGTTACCCATCTCATGACCTTCTCTTAATATTCTTTTTACTAGCGGAATATTATTTTCGGCTTCTATACCTATTACAAAAAAAGTTGCTGGTACATGATAAAAAGCAAGGGTATCTAATATTTGTTTAGTGTATTTAGGATCTGGTCCGTCATCGTAGGTTAATACTAATTTTGGTTTTGAAGTCTTTCCAAACTTTCTAACTACATAGGAAGATGGCAAAGCATCATAAGTTTCCTCACTTATTAATATACTTGATGTGTCGATTTCAGTAGTTATATGTCCATTTGTTGGGGATGCTAATACATCTAGAATTTCCCCCTCGCCTATATAATCAACTGTTCTACTTCCCTCTACTTTGTTAAATTCATTAAAATCGAATTTCTGTAAAGCTGTTTTAGTCATTGGCAAATCATAAAAATCCCACAATCTGCTATCTTCTGAACCAAGGCGCATCAAGGCAGTGCCTGCTAACCCATATTCTGTGGCAAATCTTATTGCGTTAAAATCTGTTGCAGCATCAGCGAGGTTTACATCATGAAGATTATCCTTATCGTCATAATATTGAAAATGTGCACAATAAGTGTCATTATCAAAATCTACCACTGCGTCGCTCTCTCTTGCGGTAACCAACGCTTGTTGATAGGTTAATGTTTGCGTTGAATCTGTAATCTTGCTGCTCCAGTCATAGCCATAGTCTGCTATATCCAAAATTATTTTTGATGCAGACACATTCCTTGCCAATTTATCTACATTTTCTTCTATCCATTTCTGACTACAAATAGATCCCGATCTAGTTAAAGACGAATGTTCGTCAAAGGCCTTTAAAAATAAGTAATCATTGTATAAATCTAGATTTTTATAATTATACAGAGAAAAGGGAGAAATATTTTCGGTGATAAAAAAACCATTTTCATGAAGTCTTGAGTACAAATCTTTTTGAAATGACGATAAATCTTTACTTTTTTTAATATTGACATCTTCAAAGTCAATATTTATACCCGCAAACTTGAGCCTACTAAGTTGCCTTAATAAATCGCTAATTAACCTTTCTCTTTTTTCTGGACTTTTTACAATTCTTCCTAATGCTTCAGTTGTTGTTTGATTATTATAAAAGTTTGAAAGAATGGGCATCATTTTCACCTGTGCACCTTTTATTATATCAAACGCCTCTTTGTCAATATTTGTAACTAATGTATCTGCTTTTGGATCTATAAAAAACCATTCTGGCAGTACAAGATTAACCCTTTTTACATTTTTCTTCAATGAGAAGAAAGACTGCGGGTCCCAGGGCATATAAAAAGCTGCTCTTATTCCCAAACTATCATTAAACAACTTAGAATTTGACAAATTTAGAGCTGTGTCTTTTTGACCAACTCCTTTTCCCGCTACCCATTGATTATGTATATAGTATTTAAATCCTTTTCCTTTATAATCCTTTGCAATATCAGAACTATCTGTAGGAACATTTCCTAAAAGCACTTTTTTTATTGCCCTTACATCAACTGGAATTTTATCATTAGACCTAGATATGCTTTTTAGCGTAAGAGAAATAATGACCATAGCAAAGAAAATCAACAAAATAAATATTCTTGATCCCCACTTTAATCTTTGCCAACGAGACGGATTATTAGTTTGAAAAATTTGATGTGCTTCAGGCATAACGAGTTGTTCTAAACAAGCTACAAAGATGCAGCACAAGATGGTTTTTTGCTATTTTCCTTTATTCTTTATCTAGGATTTATAATATCCATTTTCCACAATCTCTTTATCAACCACTTCTGGGACAAGATATTTGATGCTTTTTCCAGATTTTATATTACTTCTTATCGTTGTTGCCGAAATTTCTAACAATGGTGCTTTTAAAACAATGACTTTTTCCCTATTTATAACATTCTGATCAATTATAAACCCGGGTCGTTCGTAAATAATAAAAGAATAGTCTTTTTTTAGTTTTTCTGATTCTTTCCAATTATTAATATTTTGATAACTATCGCTACCCACAATAATACTAAACTTATGCTTGGGATGCTTTTCTTTCAAAAACAATAGTGTATCTATTGTGTAAGATGGTTTAGGCATTCGAAATTCAACATTAGAGGCTTTCAACTTAGGGTTATCTTCTGTAGCTTTTTGGACTAAATGTAACCTATCATACTCATTTAAAAGCGCATTGCTGGATTTTAATGGATTTTGAGGACTTATTACTAACCAAACTTGATTAATGTCAGCAAAATTAATAACATGATTAGCTATTATCAAATGTCCAATATGTATAGGATTAAAAGAACCAAAGTATAAACCAATATTCATAAATTCTACTTATTTGGCTTCTTCCAAAAAAATACTATTTGCTTCGCTCAAACGTAAACTCAAATTATAGCCTGCAATAGAAATTGATATCGGGTCACCCAATGGTGCTACCTGAATAACCTTTACCTCTTCGCCTGGTACACAACCCATTTCCATTAACTTAATAAAAATCTCATCCTTTTCAAATGAATGTATTACGCCTTTCTGACCTATACGCAACTCACTTAATTTTCTCATTACGTTTTTTTATTAATAAAACATACTCTCTGACACTTGACCGCAAAAATAAACCTGATGTGTTCAACTTTTATTACGATTTTTGAAGTTGCTAAAGTAAATACTAATTATGGCAAGTGTAAAGTTTAATTATGCGGACAAAAAATTATCAATTTCTAATAAAACCAACCTAAAGTCTTTTATTCTATCAATATTCAAAAAGGAAAATACTATCCTCTCAGAACTAAATTACATCTTTTGTTCTGATGAATATCTGCTTCAAATTAATAAAGACCATTTAAGTCACGATTTCTACACCGATATTATTACCTTTTCGTTGGGGGAAAAAGGAGAACCTGTCATTGGAGAAATTTATATCAGCCTTGACAGAATTAAAGACAATGCTATTTCTCAAAACACCAAACTTTTAAATGAAACCCTTCGTGTTATCTTTCATGGGTGCCTTCATTTGTGTGGCTATATGGATAAAAAAGAGAAGGATATTAAACTTATGAGAGAGAAGGAAGATTACTATATCAATCAATATTTGAATTTACAATTATTGTTTCACCTGAAACATCCCACTATTGTAAAAATAAAACCTAACTACCTTTAAAGCGTTCCACGTGGAACAAATTCCGTAAAATTTGATCTTATCCATAACCCCTCAATTATCTTTGCCAGCTAATAATAAGAAGAAGGGATGTTTCAAGAATACGATGTTATTGTAGTTGGTGGTGGCCATGCTGGTTCTGAGGCAGCCGCCGCTGCTGCTAATATGGGCAGCAAGACTTTAATGATAACAATGAATATGCAAACCATTGGTCAAATGAGTTGCAACCCAGCAATGGGCGGTATTGCCAAGGGGCAAATTGTGCGTGAGATAGATGCAATTGGTGGCTATAGCGGAGTCGTAACTGACCTTACAATGATTCAATTTAGGATGCTGAACAAGAGTAAAGGCCCTGCAATGTGGAGTCCAAGAACACAAAATGACAGGATGCTATTTGCTGCAAAGTGGAGAGAATTGCTAGAACATACCAACAACCTGGATTTTTATCAGGATATGGTTCGTTCTCTATTGATAGAGAATGGGAAAGTTTGTGGTGTTATTACTGGATTAGGTAATGAGATAAAAGCAAAAAGTGTTATTATAACAAGTGGAACTTTTTTGAATGGTATTATTCATATTGGGGAAAAGCAATTGGGTGGGGGAAGAGTAGGAGAGAAGGCCGCTACGGGCATTACAGAACAATTGGTAAAATATGGTTTTGAAGCTGATAGATTAAAAACTGGCACCCCGCCAAGAGTTGATAGTAGAAGCTTGGATTATAGTAAGATGGATGAACAAAAGGGGGATGAGGTGATAACTGGTTTCTCATATCTTGATCTTCCTTTAATTAAGCCCGAACAACAACGTAGTTGCCACATCACTTATACCAATAATGAAGTACATGATTTATTACGGACAGGTTTTGATAGAAGCCCTATGTTTCAAGGAAGGATAGAAGGTCGGGGTCCTCGTTATTGCCCTAGTGTAGAAGATAAAATAAATCGGTTTGCAGATAAAGAACGTCACCAAATATTTGTAGAACCCGAAGGTTGGAATACTGTTGAGATATATGTAAATGGTTTTTCTACGTCTCTTCCAGAAGATGTTCAGGTGAAGGCTTTGCGTAAAGTTCCTGGTTTTGAATATTGTAAATTCTTCAGACCTGGATATGCAATTGAGTATGATTTCTTTCAACCGACACAATTAACACATACACTAGAAACCAAGCTGATTAGGAACTTATTCTTTGCTGGTCAAATAAATGGAACGACTGGTTATGAAGAAGCCGCTTGCCAAGGATTAATGGCAGGCATTAATGCACACCTTGCCGTGAAGGAACAAGAACCATTCATATTAAAAAGGAATGATGCTTATATAGGTGTATTGATTGATGACCTGATAAGCAAGGGTACGGATGAACCTTACCGTATGTTTACTAGTCGTGCAGAGTTTAGAACTTTATTAAGGCAAGACAATGCCGATATTCGTCTTACTGCATTGAGTAATAAGATTGGATTAGCTTCTCAGGAACGTTTGGATAAAGTGGAAAAGAAAATTCAGGATGTAGCTGAAATAAAGAAAATGCTTAGCACTTTCAATGTAGAGGCGGCGGATATAAACCCTTATTTGGAAACAATAGATTCTTCTCCGTTAGATGATAAACAAAAAGCTTCTAAGATTATCCTTCGCCCTAATGTGAGTTTGGATGGTATGCTACAAGCTGTGCCTAGTTTGGCTACAGCATTGGAAAGCTATGATACCATAACTATTGAAGAAGCTGAAATTCAGGTTAAATATGAAACCTATATCCGTAAGGAAGAAGAGCTTGCAGAAAAAGTGAGTCACTTAGAAAATTTGGTTATCCCAGATACGTTTGATTTTGATAAACTGAATGCCATTTCTAGCGAAGCAAAACAAAAGTT
>JANYEX010000259.1 GCA_025359725.1 Chitinophagaceae bacterium
GTGGTGTGTTTGTGGTTTGGCAAGACCCTCGATTGGCAAACACTAATAACGATATTTATGGGCAATACATTGACAATGCTGGGAAACTGTTGTGGGATACTGCTGGTTTACCTATTTGTACTGCCCAAAATCAGCAGCTAACACCACAGTTAATAACTGATGGACGTGGGGGAATCGTTGTTGTTTGGAGTGACCAAAGAGCAAAAGTTGCAGATGGGAATATTTACGCCCAACGTATAAATGCAGCTGGTGCAATTCAATGGGCAAAGGATGGTGTGTTGGTTTGCGATTATATAGGTAATCAATCAGTCCCTAACATTGTAAAAGGGGGCGGTGGGTATATTATAGCATGGAGCGATGCAAGAAAAGCTAGCAATGATAGAAACATTTTTGCTCAAAGCATAAACAATTTTGGTGTGCTACAATGGACTTATGCCACAGCTGGGGGAGTGCCAGTTTGCCAAGCAGTAGGTGCGCAGCCTATTAATTACACTAATTCGCAAAATATAAAAATGTTACCCGATGGAAGCAGCGGTGCTTTTTTAATTTGGGATGACGGGCGGAATACCATAACTAACGTTGATATTTATGCACAAAGGCTTACAGCGAACGGTACTGTTTCTAGTGGTTGGTTGCCTGATGGCAATGTGGTTTGCAATGCACCTTACAATCAGCAATCGCCTGGCGTTGTTTTAGATGATTCAAACAATGTAATAATTGCGTGGGAGGATCAAAGGGATAGTACCAATAACATTTATGCCAGTAAACTTTCTTTAGATGGCTCGTTAGTTTTACCTGTACATTTTGTCTCACTAAGTACCCAAACTCTTAGCAATACAATACGTATTGCTTGGGCAATAAACAATGAATCACTCCACTCTAATTACATAATTGAACACAGTAATGATGGTATTAACTTTTCTAAAATTGGTTCTATAAAATCAACAGGTTCTAATAGCTATTCTTTTATTGATAATTCGCCTAACAATGGTGAAAATTATTACAGAATTAATGTTCTTGATAACCTCGGTAATACTTACTCTTCTGTAGTAAGGCAAACATTAGGTACTACTCCCAAAATGATAATCAGTGTATTTCCAAACCCCATTTTTAATCTTTTATCAATGTCCTTCACAAACTTTTCTCAAGGTGTTTACCAGATTTATTTGGTAAACATGAATGGAAGAATTGTAAAACATGTAAACGCTAACATTCAATCTAGAACAGCAACTGCCAATATAGTAGTTGGAGATTTACCCGCTGGAAGTTATTTTTTAAGATTAAAGGATAGCAATGGTGCTGTCTTGACAAATAAAATCATCATCAAACAATAATCATTTCTTCATTTTAAAACAAACAACATGGGATTATTTACTGCTTCAAAAGGCCTTAGACGTAATGCAAGTAAGAATGCACTCTACTTGGTTTTGTTTTTATTTTCTTACGCACAATCTTTTTCGCAGAGGGCATTCGATAAGAATAACCTTGTTGTTTTGCGAGTAGGGGATGGTGCTGCACCATTATCTAACTCTTCTGCGCCAGTTTATTTGGATGAGTACACTACTACGGGCAAGTTGGTTCAATCAGTTCCGTTGCCTAGTAGTGGCACTGGGCATAAACTAGTTCTAAGTGGAAATTCAACCTCGGAAGGGGCTTTGTCTCTTAGTCAAAATGGGGCATATTTAGTTGTTGCGGGGTATGATACAATTGCTGGGGTAACAGGGGCATCTTCAAGTACTAGCATTCATCGTACTGTTGCTATTACAGGTGAAAGCGCGATATCTGATGTTTCTACTAGTCTTACAAACGTCCTTAATGCATCGGCAGTTAGAACTGTTGCTTCAGATGATGGTACCAATTTATGGCTTGGCGGTTCTAATAAAGGCACTTATTATGCAAAAAAAGGAGCGGATACTGGAACACTAATACAAAATGTTATTACCAATACTAAGTGCATGATGGTCATTGGTGGCGGTTTGTATTTATCTACTGCACAAGGTTCAAATTTTCGCATTGGTCAGATAGGATCGGGCTTGCCTAAAACAGTTAGACAAACTTTTAATGGTTTAAAGGGATTGCCTACTGCTGGCAGCCCAAATCAATTCTTTTTTGCAGATTTAAATCCCAATATCTCAGGCTTAGACGTAGTATATTATGCCGACAATTTAGCTGGGCAAGGTATTTTCAAGTTCTCAAAAATTAATGACAGTACATGGGTAAGTAATGGAAACCTATCTTATTCTGGTAGTGGTTTAACTGGGCTTACTGGCCTAGTAACAGATACAGGGGTAGTTTTATATACAACAAATTTTACTACTACAGCATCTGGTTTAAATGTCACCGTTGACAAGAGCGGCTATAACCAAACAATTACTGGTAGCATAACATCTTTACTTTCTGCACTAGTAAATACTGGGTTTAAGTCAGTAGCTTTTGCGCCCAATGCATCTTCCTTGCCCGTTGCTTTACTTTCTTTTAACGGTAAAATAGAAGCAACAGGTTGGGCAACCCTTTGGTGGTCGGTAAGCGACAATGCCGATGCAGCATTCTACACTGTAGAAGCTAGTACAGATGGCATTCATTACAGTGCCGTGGCATCTCTTTCTCCATCAAGAAACGCCACTAGCTATACGACTCAGTATTATGCAGGTAAAAACACCAGCACCTACTATCGGTTGAGTATTATTAGCAAAGAAGGTAAAAGCACTTATAGTAAGGAAGTTTTATTATCAAATAAAGAAGCTACAAAGTTTGTACTATACCCCAACCCAGTTCGTAATAGTATAGCTGTTTCCCATTCTATTGCAATAGCAGGCGCATCAATAGACATTTATGCAATTGATGGCAGAAAAGTATACAGTAGCCTTGTGTCTGAAGGGCTTTCAAGTAACAGTATAGATGTTACTAATTTAAAAGCGGGTACATACAGTCTTGTTTACAGCAACAACGGACAAAGGCAAGTTTCTACATTCATTAAATCTTTACAATAATTTTCATTTCACACCCCATCTTTATTTACAACCTAAAAGTTACAATTATGGAACAAAAAAAAAATGCACTTTTAAGGATTACGCTATCCTTCTTATTTATTGGGGCTTTAAGCTTTGAAGGGCTTTTTGCACAAACCCCTAGTCTGGTCAAAGATATTGCCTCTGGTACAACAAGCAGTACCCCTGGTTTATTCTTGACTTTCAATAACAAACTGTATTTCACTGCCTCTCAAGGAACTGGTGTTAATGGTGGAACCAGATGGTTTAGTACCGACGGAACAAATGCAGGTACTTATGGGATATCAACTCCTACTAGTACTGGCAATTTTTCTCCAGGAAGTAATACTGCTACAAGTATCACAACTTACAATGGAAGCCTTTATTTCTCTGGTGCAACAAATGGCGTTGCAGATATTGAGTTGTATAAAATGACAACTGGAGAGTCTATTTCATTGATTAAAGATATTAATTCGGGTACATCTGGTAGTTCTCCTGGTTATCTTACTGTGTTTAATAGTAAATTATATTTCTCCGCAACCGATGGGTCAACAAATCACGGTATTGAATTGTGGTCTTCTGATGGTACAACTAGCGGAACTAGTATGGTTTATGATATAAACACAACGTCAACGGGTGCTAGTGCCAGCCCATCTTCTTTAACAGTTTTGGGAAACTATCTTTATTTCGCTGCTAGCGACGGTACAACAAGTGGACATTATGGGAAAGAATTATGGCAGCTAGGAACGAGTGGTAATCCTTCTCTTGTAGCTGATATTTATTCTGGTACTGGAAATAGCTCCAGTCCTGCAAATCTTACGGTATTTAATAGTAAACTTTATTTTACTGCTACAAATGCCACTGGTACACAAGTTTGGTGCTATGACCCAACACAATCAGTTTCAGTTGGCACAAACCCATTTTCTCTAAATACAAGCATGACTGCTGCATCTGGACCTGTCATTGTAGGGTCTAATTTGTATTTCGCTGGTACAGTTTCTGGTACAAGTTATATTTGGAAATCTGATGGTACTGCTGCAAATACTGCTGCTACAAGTGTAACAACTCCAACTAGTCTTGTTAATGCAAGCGGTACACTTTTCTATGTGAACTCTTCAGATTTTCAGGTATATACTTATAATGGAACTTCTTCTACAAAATTAACTACTACTACTACTTTAACCTCTGCACCTACCTTAACCGCTATCAATAGTTTGGTTTATTTTAATGGTACAGATGCAACTTATGGTGCAGAGCCATGGGTTAGCGATGGAACTGTTTCTGGTACTTTCAGAATTGGAGATATAAATTCGGGTTCATCAAGTGCTAACCCTGCAAGTTTCTATTACTTCAATGGCATGGTTTACTTTAGGGCTACTAATGGTAGTACTAGTAGCTTAACAGGTTCTGAATTGTACAAATACGGTTACAATACTTGGACAGGTGCTGCTAATAACAACTTCTCAACCGCAAGTAACTGGAGTGCTGGTTTTGTTCCTGATTACACTACTGATGTTTCTATTCCTTCTGCCTCTACAATGCCTTCTCTTTCTGGTACTAATACAATTAGAGGTTTAAATATACTTAGTGGTGTTTCACTTACTAATTCGGGTATACTGCAAGTAGGTGGTGACTTGATAAATAATGGTTCCATTAATGGAACATTACAACTAAATGGAAGCATTTATCAGTCTACAAATGGAATCAGTAACACTGCACAGTCCATCTCTGGTACTGGTACGATTACCAACCTTACGCTTCCTACCACTAATAGTAATAGTACAGCCTATACAAATGGTGCAACAATTACTAGCAGTATGCAAAATATTACGGGAACTTTGTTAGTGCAAGCAGCAACGCTTAATACAGGTGGCTTCCTCACCCTAAAATCTACGGGACCAACTACTTCTGCGGTGGTAGGTAATGTTACGGGTACTATTAGTGGCAATGTAATAGTGGAGCGTTACATAAAATCAGGATGCCGTGGTTACAGAGACATTGCCCCCGGGGTTTATAATACAACGGCATGGGCAAATGGGCATGCGGCTTTATCTGATGGTAGTATTTTCTGTAACTGGCAAGAAGCTGGTGCTGTTGGCTCAGCAGCCACTACTGGCATATTTATAACAGGAACAACTGCTAAGGATGCAACTGGAGCTCAATATGCAAACTATGCAACTGTTACAGCCACAACTGCAAACCCTGCACCTAATAATGGTAGCGGACTTGATTACAGTATAAACGGTAATCAATCGGCTTACACTGTTTCGTATACTAACGGTTTTACTGCACCTAGCTTTTCACCCATTACTAATACGCAAACTCTTCTAGATCCTTTCCAAGGTTATAGGGTATTGGTAAGAGGTGCAAGAAACTTTAACCTATATAAGACACCTACTATTTTAACTAGCAATGGGTTGCTAATGCAAAGTGCAACAACACTACGTGCTAGTGGCAATTTGATTTATGGTACAGTTACCTACAGTACAGCTGGTGTTACAGTTACCAGTGGATCTTCTGCCTCATCAAGTTATAAACAGAATGGTACAATAAACAGTTTTAGTATGGTAGCTAATCCTTATGTATGTCCCGTTCTTTGGGGAATAGGAGATGGTAATACCCAATCAGCTACATTAACTGTTTTGGGTGCATCGAGTGGTATTAATGGAAGTTATTGGTTATTTGACCCAACCTTGGGTGCAGTAGGTTTTTATCGTGCCTACAATGGTCAAACAGGTAGTAGTAGTCAGTACACTAATGTTGGTTCGGGATCAACTTATCCAACAGGCTATCAATACATCCAGCCAGGTGAAGCTTTCTTTATAGAAGCTGCAAGCGCAAGTCCGAACGTAGTATTCACAGAGACTGCAAAATCTACTGCCTCTGCTAATTTGTTTGAAGTGTTTGGAGCAACAACACCATTAAGCAAAATTTATTTGTCTTTGCAGAAACAAGTAAATGGTGCGTCAACACAAGTTGATGGCGTAGCTATTGCGTTCAATAAAGGATTTGGTAATACTTCTTACGGCACTCAGGATGCACATAAAATAAACAATCAAACTGATAATCTATTTATCATCGATAAAAATACAAAATTGAGCATTGATGGTAGATTACCTGCAACTGCAAACGATGTGTTGCCAATAGGTTTATCTGCCGTTGGTACTACCAACTATCAGTTACAAATTGATGCTACTACCTACACAAACAATGGCTTTGTGCCAGTATTGGTAGATAGCTACAAGGGCACAACAACATCTTTATCACTTGGGGTTAACACAATAGATTTTGTAGCAGATTCATTAGTATCCGCAACTTACGTTAATAGGTTCAGCATTGCTTTCAAACCTAATGCTTTGGCTGTAAATAGTATTGCGCTTAGTGCTTCTTTAGTAAATAAAATCGCAACTATTACATGGAATACTGTTGGTGAAAAGAAAGTAAGTGGTTATGAAGTTGAGAAATCATCTGATGCCAAAACCTTCACCACATTTGCTAAAGCTACTGCTAAGAACACAGCAACTGCAAGCTATTCTGCAACAGACAATAGCATAACCACAACTACTTATTATCGCGTTAAGGCTATAAATAGTACTGGTGAAATTAGCTACAGTAACGTCGCCAAGCTTGCGACTGCCGATTCTCGATTTACGGTTTATCCTAATCCGTTAAATGGTAAAACTTTGAACGTAACGTTAGATAATCTTGCTAGTAAGTATACCATTAGCATCTACAATACTTTAGGTCAGAAAGTACATGAATCAACAATCAATCATGAAGGTGGTGTAGGAAGTCATGCTATCAGTATTGCCAATACTTTGGCAGCGGGTAGCTACAGCTTAATCATCAGAGAAGCAGGTAGTAAACAAATTGTTCATCAATCAAATATATCAGTACAACCCTAAGCAATCGTTGTTAGTTGTTAGTGGTTATTGCCACTAACAACTAATTAATTTTTAATCATTAAATTATAATAAAACATGCGTACAATAATAAAAGCATTCAGATTGATGGCATTTGCCCTAATGATAAGTATCTGTGTAAATTCAACTGTAAAAGCACAAAGTCCCGCCGACGATCCGGGTATAGGTGGTGTAGGTTCGCCCACTGGTGGTGGTCTTACTGGCGATGGTGGCCCCATTGTTCCGTTCGATAATAACTTAAATGTTCTGTTTCTCTCTAGTGCAGTTGGAGCCATTTTTTTAGGATATAAGAAAGGGATAATTGCGGTTAGGTAGGATACTTTAAGTAGGTTATAATTATTATTTATTCTCGGACTAGAGAACTGCATCATTTGGTTTCTGAAGAAGAGTGCTGTGTTTATACTGATACTGGTTTAAATGAGTCTATTGCTTAAAATCTATTGGGTATAATGAGGCATTTTGCAAATGTTTACCCTTGAAAAACAAAAAGCGTTGTAGTCTAGAGAGATTACAACGCTTTTTTCTTGTATTCTGTGATCCGGATTGGATTACCATAACTACTCCTAATTTCTCTCATTTACTCTACAATTCAATGTTTATAAGGGCTTCAGAAAACACAAAAAGCATCCCAACGCTTCCAAATGTGGACAAATAACCTAAATGTTTACCCCATTGTTTACCCCAGTCTGCACTTAATAGCTTAACTTTACTGATAACAAAGTAATTATGGCTAGTGTAACAATTGTTTTCCGCAAAGATAAAATCAATAAAAAAGGGTTA
>JANYEX010000273.1 GCA_025359725.1 Chitinophagaceae bacterium
AGAAAAATATTTATGGGGGAAAAGAGGAAGGTTTTGCTGCGCAATGGAAATTGTTGTGTTCATTTGAGTGATTGTAAAAGGTTTGTGTAAACCTTGATGAAGAAAAATTCTTACCCAATACCGCCTGAACCGTTGTAGTACTAACAAAGATGGGGTTATTTTATTTGGTAATGGAAAAGAATATATTTATGCAACAAAAACTCTTTTTAACAGTATTATCTATTGGTAAATATTTTTTGTTTGAATAATATTTGCCTGCTAAACTGTTTTCAAGAATATTTTTGTTGAACATCTATTGTATAATATGTATTTAAGGCTTTGTATTTTATTGTTTCTATCGAATGCTTTTGTTGGTAATTGTTTGGCACAATTGCCAGTAAAGGACTCGGCGCCAGCCAAGCAAATACTCATTTTTCCAGTAATATCCAGATCTATTGAAACCGATTGGTCTTTTGGTATTGCTAGTTCTGCTACGTTCCATCTATCCAAGTTGGACACTGTTACCAGAACTTCTAATATGCAGGGTTTGATTTTGTATTCTCTGAAGAAACAGTTTGTGGCAGCCATAAACGGCACAGAATATTTTAAGAAAGAACATTTTATTCTGAATGAACAAATATCTTACAGCAACTTTCCCGATGACTTTTGGGGTATTGGCAAGAACGCGCCAGACTCCGCGCAAGAGGGTTATACTTTTAGGCAGTATTATGTTTACCTACACTTGCTGAGGCATTTGGGAAGAAAGTGTTTTGTGGGTTTGTTGTATGAGATGCAAAAGCTATTAGAAGTTCAATACGAACATAACGGCATCTTTGATAAGCAAAATGTTGCGGGAAGGAATCCGTATCTTATTTCTGGGTTGGGTTTAAGCTTTACCTACGATACTCGTACCGAGGCATTTTCGCCCGATAAGGGAACCTTCGCACAGTTTTACTTTAATCATTTTGGCACCGCAACGGGTTCGGACTATGGCTATACCAACGTTGTAGTAGACGTTAGAAAGTTTTACCCTGCTTACAAGAATCAGGTGCTTGCCTTGCAGGGATATTTCTTTGGAAACATAGGTAGTGAGGTTCCTTTGCGTAGTCTTGCTTCTTTTGGGGGCAATAATAGTATGCGTGGGTTTTATGATGGCAGATACCGCGACAAAAATCAGTTGGTATTTCAGGGGGAGTACAGAATACCAGTATATCATAAGTGGGGTGCGGTAGTGTTTGGCAGCACTGGAAACGTGGGTTCTACTTTTACCGACTTTACGCTTACCGACTTAAAATATTCTTATGGCGCAGGTATCAGGTATGCCATTAGTAAAAGCGAGAAATTAAACCTCAGGTTAGATTACGGCATTGGACAAGGTAATAACCACGGGCTTTATCTGCAATTAGGGGAGGCATTTTAATGGTATTATACTAACCACATTCTGCTTTGCAACAATTAAAAAATTACTACCACATAGGCACATTAGTATTTGATATAAGTACACAAAAAAAGACATTTAGCAAGCTTAAATCTATGTGAACTATGAGTGCAACGTTGCTTATCTTTCTTTTTCTTATGTGGCTATTGTGGCTATGTGGTAATTGATTGGTGCTTTTGTAGCAAACCTCATTGCTTTATTTAATAAAATATTTTATTGTAACTAGGTTTATTTAGTAATGTTTTAAAATTACTTTATTACTGTAAGATAATTTTTATTAATTTCCCGCCGAACGATTGCTGTTGTGTGAAAGCTTGTACAATTAGTTACAGGATTTTTTTATGGTTGAAATAAGAAACAAATTAGATTAATTAACACATCATAACACAACAAACGAATGGCACAGAGTTCTGCGGGTTTACAAAGGTTTAAGAGCAAGGTTGGTATTAAGTTCCAACTTTACAACAGCCTATTTGGCTCTCTTCCTTTTCATAGGATTGAGAAAACAGGTATTTTAGTATCGTTACTACTGGTAGATTGCGAAGAAGGGTATGCAAAGAATTATAGTCCCGTGAAGATATTGGACGATTTTTTTACAAAGCAAACAAGTTTCGTAAAAGAAGAAGAGAAGGCAGATTTACTCTTTCGTTTTGTTCAATACATAGAAAGGCAGGTGGTATTGTTTGATGCATTGGAAGATGCTGCTTTTACCGAAGTGAACGACATTAACGGTAAAGGAACCATGAAGCATCTTGAAATGTTGGTAGAACAACATGGTTCGGAAAAGGCATTGACAGAAAAACTAAAGGATTTTAATATTGAATTGGTATTAACGGCTCACCCCACACAGTTTTACAGAGGGTCGGTTTTGCGTATCATCCATGACATTTCTACGGCTGTTGACCATAACAAGGAAGCGCAGATATATACCTACCTACAACAATTGGGACGTACACCGTTCTTTCAACAAGAGAAGCCAACGCCTTATGATGAGGCATTAAGCTTGTTGTGGTATTTGGAGAATGTTTTCTATCAAGCGACTGGAAGGATTATCAGTAATCTTAAAAGTAACTTCCCAGATTGTATCAGCCCAGAGAATCCTGTTATCAAGATGGGCTTTTGGCCTGGTGGAGATAGGGATGGCAATCCATTTGTAAAAGCAGAAACTACTATCAAAGTAGCAGGGGCTTTGAGGGATGGTATCGTTAAATGTTATCATTCAGAAGCTAAAAAGCTAAAGAGAAGATTGACGTTTAAGGGTGTAGAGCAATTAATGGGGCAGTTAGAAAAGAAATTATACGACTATCAATACACCCCTGGGCATCAACTGGACGTTACTAAAAGGTCTATTCTAGATATTTTGTACGAGGTACGTAAAATGATTATTTATCAGCACAATAATCTTTTTATAGAACAGATTGATAGTTTTATCAGTAAGGTGGAAGTGTTTGGGATGCACTTTGCATCGTTGGATGTACGCCAAGATAGTAGCATCCACGTAAAAGTAATTGATGTTATTGCCAAGAGTTCCGACGTATTGCCAGCCAATTATACCTCTCTTTCTGCTGAAGATAAAATAAATGCCCTTACCCGCGTTACCAAAACTGTTGACGAAAACATTTTTACTGATGATGTTCAGGAAGATACACTCAAGGTTGTTGCAGCTATTAAAACCATACAATCAACCAATGGCGAAGCGGGGTGCAACAGGTACATTATCAGTCAGTGTAACAGTGCCTTGAATGTGATGGAAGTCTATGGTTTATTCCTGATGGGCGGCTGGAAAGACGAAGAAATGAGTGTGGATATAGTTCCATTATTTGAAACAGTAGATGATTTGCACAATGCTTCAGGCATTATGAAGGAATTGTACGAACATCCTGTTTATAGCAATCACTTAGTTCGCCGCAGGAAGAAACAAACAATTATGTTGGGCTTCTCTGATGGTACAAAAGATGGTGGTTACCTGATGGCAAACTGGAGTATTTATAAAGCCAAGGAACAGCTTACTGCCATATCCAAACAGTACGATATTGATGTGGTATTTTTTGATGGTCGTGGTGGTCCGCCAGCAAGAGGTGGTGGAAAAACCCATCAGTTTTATGCTTCAATGGGTAATAAAATTGCCAATAAAGAAATACAATTAACCATTCAGGGGCAAACCGTTAGTAGCAACTTTGGTACTATCGACAAGGCACAGTTCAATATGGAGCAGTTGCTTCATGCTGGTTTGTCGCACAATATTTTTGGTCAGGAAGAAATAACCATTTTGCCAGAAGAAGAGGAATTGATTAATGTGTTGGCAGAAAAGAGTTTCAAGTCTTATGTTGGCTTGAAGGAGCATCCACATTTCGCTGATTATTTAATTCATGCTAGTGCCTTGAAGTTCTATGCACAAACAAATATTGGTAGCCGACCCGCCAAAAGAGGTGCTTCCTCAAAGCTTTCTCTAAAAGATTTGAGAGCCATTCCTTTTGTAGGTGCTTGGAGTCAGTTGAAACAAAATGTAACGGGTTATTATGGCGTGGGTACTGCCTTTCAGCAAATAGAAGAAGAGGGCAGATGGCAGGAATTGGTTAGTCTGTATAATCATTCCTTATTCTTCAGAACGTTGTTGGATAACTGCCAGATGGCTATGCAAAAATGTTTCTTCCCGCTAACTGCCTTCCTGAAAGAGCATCCTGTTTATGGCGCGATATGGAATATGGTGCATGATGAATATGAATTGACAAAAAAATATGTGTTGAAACTATCTGGCAATACTGAATTGATGGATAATTATCCGGTAGATCAGTTGAGCATCCAGATGAGGGAGCGCATCGTATTGCCATTGGTAACCATCCAGCAATACGCCATCACCAAGGTTAGGCAAATGGAAGAAAGCCTTATTACTAATGCGCCCATAAAGGCAACTTACGAGAAACTGGCGATGCGTTGTAGCTTTGGTATTATCAATGCAGGAAGAAATTCAGCTTAAAATATTTTTCTATTTCTATTTAAAATGCAGTTGGTACAGCAATGTACTAGCTGCATTTTTGGGTTTTAGAAGATTGAACAGCAAGACCAAAACTATCCAGATTTAGTAACTGCTACGAACAGGAGGGGAGTCCTGGTTGCGTTCCTGATTTTCGAACACTGCTGAACGTTGGGGCGTATTAATTATCGATTGAGCAAAAATTAGGAAGCATTGTGATAGTTATGGCTTTAAGGAAACTCCATCTTTTTCTATAAATTCGGTATCACAAATGATTTATTTGGTGTACGGAGTGGTGTATTCGGTGCGTCATTTAATTTATTTGGTGCGTCGGATTTTCTATTTGAGTATTGAGATTTTTTATTTCAATATTCAAATTTTTATAAAAAGGCTACCCCTATCTACCACACTCGTTTCGGGTGTGTTTAAAACATAATCTCTTACTACTGTCTTTTTAATTAGTTTTACGACATGACATTTGTAGTAATCCCCAAAAATAAGCAGCAAGAAAAAATTATCAAGACATTCATGCAAAGCCTCGATATAAACTTCCATTCGGAAGAGGATGCAGCATTGGCAATAAGGATAGACCAGATAAAAACCGACAAAAGAACTTATCAGCTAAAAGGCGTACAAAGCTTTCCAATAACACAGCCCGACCAAAAATCTTTTGCAATAGAAAGCAAATTGTTGGATATATATGCTTGTGGCGTATCTGTAAAGGAAGCTTCGGAAGATTTTTGCCATCAATTTGATTATACCTATCAACGCCTAAGAAATATTGATGATACTAAACTCAGCAATCATTTGTTGGATGCTAAAAGATTAATCATCCTATTGGTTGACAAAATAAAAGAAAAGTAATGGCTGTACTAAATGCAAAATATACCAATAAAAATTTATTGAAAAAGGGTTTTGCTAAATACGAAGGAGACCATAACTATTTTGAATTCTAGCATAACGGAATATTCATTACTAAAACCAAAACTAGTCATAATAACCAAGACATCGGCGACTCACTAATTAGCGCTATGAGTAAACAATGTAAAGTTAGCAAGGACTTTTTCAAGCAATATGCTCGTTGTGAGAAATCACAAGATGATTATATAGCAGAGTTAGTAGCATCAGGAATTATAAGCTGAGTATTTTACTTCCTAAAATAGCCCTTCATATACTATTCGGTTAGATTTCTCGTACCTCGAAAAGACGCAGAGGGTTAGTTTCCGCTATCTCATCCATTCTCCCTTGTGTCTAATTTCAATTATCAATTACCAATTGCCATTTATCAATTACCTTTTATCTTCGCCGCATGACGGAAAAAATATTGATACTCGATTTCGGTAGCCAATTTACCCAATTGATAGCCCGCTGCGTTCGGGAAGCAAATGTTTATTGCGAGATAATTCCTTATAACAAACAATTTACGATAGACCCAACCTTGAAGGGAATCATCCTTAGCGGGTCGCCTTTTAGTGTAAACGACGAGCAACCACCGCTGGTAGATGTGGCAGCTTTTGCTAGTAAAGTTCCTGTATTGGGCGTTTGCTATGGCGCACAGATGACCGCAAAAGTATTGGGAGGGCGTGTAGATAAAAGCAATAAGAGGGAATATGGTAGGGCAATATTATCTATCATCAAAGAAGATATTTTATTGAAAAATGTGGTAGATAACTCGCAGGTTTGGATGAGCCATAGCGATACCATTGCTACCTTACCAGAAGGATTTGAAGTATTGGCAAAAACAGAAAGCATACCTGTGGCGGCTTTCAAGAGAATAACAGGAGATGGGTTTCCGTTATACGGCATACAGTTTCACTCGGAAGTACACCATTCTACCGAAGGGAAAAAGATAATCAGCAACTTTTTGGTACAGGTTTGTGGCTGTAAGCAAGATTTTACACCTGCCGCTTTTATAGAAGAAACCGTAGCCAAACTAAAGGCACAGATAGGTGATGCCAAGGTAATAATGGCACTAAGTGGGGGAGTAGATAGCACCGTTGCTGCCACATTGATAAGCCGAGCGGTGGGTAAGAACCTCTATGGAATATTTGTGGATAATGGGGTATTGAGGAAGAACGAGTTTCAGCAGGTGTTGGATATATACAAACAACTGGACTTGAACGTAACGGGCATCGACGCTAAGAAATTGTTTTATGATGGCTTGGCGGGCAAGACAGATCCTGAGGAAAAAAGAAAGACGATAGGCGGTTTGTTTATAGATGTGTTTCAGCAAGAGGCATCCAAAATAAAAGATGCTAGCTTTTTGGGGCAAGGAACGATCTACCCCGATGTGATAGAAAGTGTGAGTGTACATGGACCTTCTGCCACCATTAAGTCGCATCACAATGTGGGAGGTTTGCCAGATACCATGAAACTTGGATTGGTAGAACCATTAAGGTATTTATTTAAAGATGAGGTAAGAAGGGTAGGACTAGCATTGGGAATACCGCACGATTTGTTATTCCGTCATCCATTCCCAGGGCCAGGTTTGGCAATAAGGATATTGGGCGAGGTGACAGAAGAAAAAGTAACATTGCTACAAGATGCCGACTATCTATATACCCAAATGCTCAAAGAAACTGGCTTATACGATAAGGTTTGGCAAGCAGGAACCATCTTACTCCCTGTAAAAAGTGTTGGGGTTATGGGCGATGAAAGAACGTATGAATTTACGGTGGCACTCAGGGCTGTAACGAGTGTAGATGGGATGACGGCAGATTGGGCACACCTGCCTTATGAGTTCTTGGCAAACATTTCTAACGACATTATTAATCAGGTGAGGGGTATAAACCGTGTGGTGTACGACATTAGCAGCAAGCCGCCAGCAACGATAGAATGGGAGTAAGTAAAATGTTTAATGATTAGTGATTAATGTTTGGTGTTTGAGAAATTAATCATTGAATGTTAATCGCTAATCACTAAAAATAAAATATGGATATTATGAAGCACACGGTTCTTTCTTTAATCCTTTTGATACTATTCTCAAACCTATTACAAGCACAGCAACGATTGAAAGTTGCTGTTTTTGCACCTATTTATTTAGACAGTGCTTTTAATGGGGATGACTATAAATTGGGCATCAATAACCTGCCAAAGTATATGCTGCCTGGGCAGGATTTCTATAATGGGGTGATGATGGCAGTGGATAGTTTGCAGGCAGAAGGTAAAGATTTGGAAGTTTTGTTTTATGATACCAAGGGCAAGGAAAGTATTTACACCATTGCCCACAAGCCAGAGTTCGTTGGGGTGAATCTTATTATTGCCTCATTCAACAGCAGACAGGAGGTAAAGCCTTTGGCAGAGATTGCACAGAATAGAAAGATTCCGTTGATATCTTCTACCTATCCAAACGATGGAGGAGTTTCTGGCAATCCCTACCTTGTAATGATTAATACTTCGCTACAAACACACGTTGAACAGATATATAAATACTTACAAAAGCATAACTCTACTACAAATATTATCTATGCAAGAAGAAAGGGGCAGCCAGAAGATTTGGTGCAATACTATTTTACAGAAGCAGCAAAGGCATCGGGTTCTGTTCCCTTAAAATATAAAACCGTTATTTTCTCTGATACCTCTACTTCTCAATCTCTCATAGGTTATTTGGATAGCAACCTGCTAAATACGATTGTTTGTGGTAGCCTAAACGAAGCATACAGCGTAAAACTGGTAAAGACATTGGCTGCCAACAAAAGCTATGAATGTACCGTGATGGGTATGCCTACTTGGGATGGATTGAAAGAGCTGGATGGATATGATTGTCATGGGGTAAACCTTATTTTCAGCACGCCATACAACTTTGTACGGTCGCAGCCATTAGCGGTAAAGCTTGCCAACTATTACAAAAGCGATTTGAATGGCCGTCCTAGCGATATGTTTTTTAAAGGATATGAGAGCATGTACCATTTTAGCAGCCTTTTACTTAAATATCCAACAGACCTAATCTCTAATCTTTCCGACAAAGAATTTAAGTTATTCAATGACTTCGAAATTGAACCTGTTAAGGATATTACCGACCATTCTGAAAAATACCTTGAGAATAAAAAGCTATACTTTATTAAAAAGCTGGACGGAGTTTATAAATAGGGTTTAATGTAAGTGTTTTTTATATCATGCTATCAAGCCACAATTCTAAAGAAAACTCTCATTGTAATTTAAGGTTAATAAATTAATTGCGAACCAAGCTATTGACTAGGTTAAGAAATATGCCTGAGTGCTCAATATAGGCTTATTAAAGGGGGTTTATATTTAACTGATAGTCCTTTCTCTCTGTTTATGCTATTTCAGCTTAAATCAGGATTCTTTTTTTGTAGAGCGAATAAATGAATTTTAGCATTCGTCATCAAGGACATTTATAACGGGCAAAAAAATAGCTGCCTCAATGTGAGACAGCTAAATTGGTGTCGGGAAGACAGGATTCGAACCTGCGACCCCCTGGTCCCAAACCAGGTGCGCTACCGGCCTGCGCTACTTCCCGTTTTGTTGTTTTGACGTTGTGGCGGTGAGAAAGGGATTCGAACCCTTGGTACAGTTTAACCCGTACGGCAGTTTAGCAAACTACTGATTTCAGCCACTCATCCATCTCACCGTCCTTGCTCTTTTTAAGAGAGGGCTGCAAAAATAGGGATGTGAAACTAAATGGCAAAAACAAATTATGGAAAAAGGTAAAGAAACTTGATCGGGCTTGCAAAAAAGGCAACTTTTTAGTTGAATCCTCTTTGCAAGCCCGATATTTTATGGTTGTAAAGCCAACAAATTATTTACATGGAAGCTAACTGAACCTTTTGGGTTATCTCCATTACGTTTTCTCTAAATACTGTATCCGTGTCCATCAAGTCTTTTACGGTTTGGCAAGAGTGTATAACAGTAGTATGATCTCTACCCCCGAAATGCTCTCCTATAGTTTTTAAAGAATTTTTGGTGAAAGATTTTGCCAAGAACATAGTTATTTGACGCGCCTGCACTATTTCACGCTTACGGGTCTTTTGAAGTAACTTATCGTAATTAACGCCAAAGTATTCGCAAACCATCTTTTGTATGGCATCAATAGTTATTTCTTTGCTGCTTGTTTTTACAAAATTTCTAAGAACTTTCTTAGCTAATTCTAAATCTATTTCTTTTCTATTAAGAGACGATTGTGCCAAAAGAGAAATCAAAGCACCTTCTAGTTCGCGCACATTGGTGGTAATGTTGTAGGCTACATACTTTACTACTTCCTTGCTCATATCCAATCCGTCATTCTTCATTTTACGTTCAAGAATCTGTATTCTTGTTTCGTAATCTGGTAATTGTATGTCTGCACTTAAACCCCAACGGAAACGGCTTAATAAACGCTCTTGCAAGCCGTCTAAGTCTTTGGGAGATTTATCACTGGTGAGCACTAATTGCTTGCCTGTCTGATGTAAATGATTGAAGATAGCAAAGAAGGCATCCTGACTTTTTTCAGCACGGGCAAAAAATTGCACATCATCAATAATCAAAACATCTATTAGTTGATAAAAATGAATAAAGTCGTTAATAGCGTTATTGCGACTATGATCTTGGAATTGGTTAATAAACTTTTCGCTGCTTACATATAACACCACCTTGTTTGGGTGTTGGCGTTTTACATCGTTGCCAATTGCTTGTGCAAGGTGTGTTTTACCTAAGCCAACACCGCCATAAATAACTAATGGATTGAAAGAATTTCCACCAGGTTTGTCGGCAACTGTTTTACCAGCCCTGCGCGCTACCCTGTTGCTATCACCCTCAACATAGCTATCAAAAGTGTAATTATGATTTAGTTGTGGGTCAATCTGCATTTTTTTCAGACCTGGAATTACAAATGGATTCTTTACAGGATTATCAATCACCAACGGAAAATTCATTTCATTGTGATTGAAAGTTTTATTTCCCGTTGCAGGTATGTCCATACTTCCACTACGACCATTACTGCTATCCACCATTATTCTGTATTCGAGCCTAGCATCTTTTCCCAATTCCCTTTTTAAGGTTTTCGCCAAAAGATTTACATAATGCTCCTCAAGATATTCATAGAAGAACTGAGAAGGTACTTGTATCATTAATACATTACCTTTTAATTCTACTGGAGTAATAGGCTCAAACCACGTTTTAAAATGCTGCCACTCAACAATATCTTTTATAATTTTTAAGCAGTTAACCCAGACATTTTCAGCATTTTTTGAAATGGTAGTATTAGCCATAATAACTCACGAATTTATGTTAATTAAAGTATTTTCTCATTTGCGGTCAGTCTTAGAAGCTTTGGTATTTTACCCCTGAAATATTTGCTGGGGATGCGAATATGAACACTTTTTGTTGAAAAAAAAATTTTTATTTTCCGATTTTTCCACCAATCAATACAGTGTTGACTTTCAGCAGATTTTTCTTTTTCGATCGGTCAAAATTATAGTCCAATCTGCCTAGTTGTAACCCTCCCCAGCCTACCTGATTAACCAAAGTATCCCCATTTTTTTTGTTACGATATTTTATTGGTTGA